>DATICZ010000167.1:0-2132 GCA_035456525.1 Gemmatimonadales bacterium | reverse complement strand
ACACCGCCTCGGTGAACTTGAACAGCGGCCCGCCGTTCAACGCCACGAACTCTTGTCCGTTGAGCTCGAACGGCACCGTCATGACCGAACCCTTGGGACGTCCGGAGACCTTTGCCCCTTCGTCGTCGTAGCGAGTGACGTCGCCGATCTTCGAGTCTTCAAAGATCGACGTATAGAACTTCACCGCCTCTTCGGCCTGGTCGTCGAACCACAAGAACGGAGTGATCTTCTGCTTCGTCTTTCGCATGGGAGCCTCCTGTGCGCCGAGTCTGTTCTCATCATCAGGTCGAATTGCGAGGGCTCTAATCGACAACCTGAAACGCGCGCGGCTCGGTTAGACCAGCCGCACGCGCACCTTTTACACCCCTTACGGGGCTTGAGGAATCACCTGATCGCTCTTCAAGTCCGTGTGGGCGACGCCCATCACCGGGACCAGAAAGGCCACAAACCTCCCGCCTGCTGGCTATCGGATGAGATGGTGGAGATCCGGCGATCGATTCGGTGGCCGGGGAACTTGGCCCGCACGCCGTCCACCATAGCGCTGAGCGCCGAGTGGCCTTCAGCCGCCATCAATGGGTCGACGTAGCAGCCGCCGCCGTCCACGCCCGCGCGATGTGACCGGCGCTTCGCGTCGGGTTGGTCTCGTTCCACATCGCCAGATACGTATCAACGGTCGTGATGACATCGCTCATGCGGCAACCTTCTCGGGGTAGTGCAGCGTTTCTGCGACGAGCGTCGCCGAGACATCGAGCGCTGACAATTACCCCGGAGGTAACGGAGACTGCCGTGGGGCCGCTACGGCTGGGCGTGCTCGACCGGCCTCGCCGGTCGCCGCAGCAGGCCCACGGCGATGCCGAGGTTCAGCAAATTCCACAGGATGCCGTTGAGGAACGCGGCCTGATAGGAGCCGGTCAGATCAAAAATCACGCCGGACATCCAGCCGCCGAGCGCCATGCCGAACACGGTGGCCATCAGCACGGTGCTGACGCGCACCCCGGCCTCTTCAGGAGGGAAGAACTCCCGGATGATGACCGCATAGGCGGGCACGATCCCGCCCTGGAACAGACCGAACAGCGCCGACAGGACGTAGAGCGAGACGAGTCCGTCGAACGGAAGGAACAAGACCAGCGCCAGGGCTTGCAGGCTCGAGCCGAGCAGCAGCGTGCGCCGTCCGCCGATGCGGTCACAGATCCAGCCCGACGCCAGGCGGCTCACCACACCGAAGCCCAGCATCATCGACAGCATCTCCGCGCCGCGCGCCACGCCATGCCCCAGGTCACCGCTGTACGCAACGATGTGCACCTGCGGCATCGACATCGCGACACAGCAGCTCAGGCCGGCGATGATCAGCACGGTCTGCAGTGCCCCTCGGGACATTCCCAGGGGCCGCGGCGATCGGGACGCGACATACGATGTCGCGGACGTCGCCTCGGTCAGCGGCGCCCGTCGCCGCAGGGCCAGCGCCAACGGCAGCATGGTCGCGACGCAGAAGACGGCAATGCCCAGGTATGTCCGGCGCCAGCCCACGCTCTCGATGAAGTGCTGCACGACCGGGGGCCAGACCGCTCCCGCGAGATAGCTGCCGCTCGCGATGATCGCCACGGCCATGCCGCGATGACGGGTGAACCAGAGTGAGGTGTCGGCGAGCAGCGGCGCGAACGTGGCCGAGCTGGCCACACCCACCAGCAGGCCCTGAGCCAGGATGAACTGCCCGAGGCTTGTCGCCTGACCGGCGACCGCATAGCCGAGGCCCAGCGCGATCGCCCCGCCCACGACGGGAACGATAATGCCGAAACGATCGGAGAGCCGTCCCATCAGGATGCCGCCGAACCCGAAGCAGATCATCGTCATGGTGTAGGGCAGCGAGGCGGCGGAGCGCGCGACGTTGAATTCGGCCTGGACCGCCGGCAGGGCCACGATCACCGACCACATGCCGACGCCGCCGATGGCCGACAGCAACAGTGCGGCACCGAGCCGGGTCCACGCATAGGCGGACTCCGGCACGCCACGTGCCGCGCCCTGCACTCTGTTCCCGGTATCGATGCTGAGCCCGGACATGATGCGGCGTTCAGTATCCAGGTTATCTCGCCGCTTGTACTCCTCCAATTCGAGACCGCGCGGCGCTTGATTGG
>DATICZ010000166.1:0-11691 GCA_035456525.1 Gemmatimonadales bacterium | reverse complement strand
AGGCGGGACGGTTCCTCCACATCTGCGGCGCCGATTTCTACTTCGCCGGATTCTCCCGGCTGTGCGAGCGGCTCGCCACGCTCGCCCCGGGCCCGAGTCCGAAGCGCGTGTTTCTCTCGAACTCCGGCGCGGAGGCGGTCGAAGGGGCGATGAAGCTGGCACGGCATTCGACCGGCCGTGCGGCGTTCGTCGCGTTCTCGGGATCATTCCATGGGCGCACCTACGGCGCCCTCTCGCTCACCGCCAGCAAGGCGGTGCAGCGCTCCGGGTTCGGGCCGTTCCTGCCCGAGGTCTATCATGTCCCGTACCCGTATCCGTACCGCTGCGACTTCTGCCGCGGCGAGCCGCAGTGCACCCGCGGGTGCCTCCGCAACATCGAAGAGGACCTGTTCGGGCGCCGGCTCGACCCGAAGAACGTCGCCGCCATCGTGGTGGAGCCGATTCAGGGCGAGGGCGGCTACGTCGTGCCGCCGGACGGCTTCCTGCGCGACCTGCGCGCGCTGTGCGACCGGCACGGCATCCTGCTGATCTGCGACGAGGTGCAATCGGGCATCGGGCGCACCGGGAAGATGTTCGCGTGCGAGCACGAGGGCATCGAGCCCGACGTGATCACCGTCGCCAAGGGCCTGGGCTCCGGCATGCCGATCGGCGCGTTGATCGCCAAGGCCTCGGTCATGAAATGGGGGCCCGGTGCCCACGGATCGACCTTCGGCGGCAATCCCGTTTCCTGCGCCGCCGCCCTCGTCACCCTCGATCTGGTCGAGCGCGAGTTCATGGGCAACGCCCGCGTGCAGGGGGAGCGCCTCCTGGCCGGCGTGCGCCGCCTCGCCGACAAGCACCGGACGATCGGCGAGGTGCGCGGCCGCGGCCTCATGATCGGGATCGAGTTCGTGGCCGACCGCGCCACGCGCGCACCCCATCCCGACATCGTCGGCAAGCTCGAGCGGCTCGCCTTCTCCAAGGGGCTGCTGCTGCTCGGTGCCGGCAAGAGCTCGTTGCGCCTCGCCCCCCCGCTGGTGGTGGATGACTATGACATTGACACGGCCCTTTCCATCATCGATCAGTGCCTGACTGAGCTTGCTGATGGCTGACGGCTGATGGCTGACAGCCCTTCCAAGGTCATGTCGATGGCCGCTGCTGTCGCCGCCCACGTCCACGACGGCGACACCGTCGTCATCGAAGGTTTCACTCACCTGATCTGCTTCGCGGCGGGGCACGAGATCATCCGCCAGCGGCGTCGCGACCTCACCCTCGCGCGCCTCACGCCAGACCTGATCTACGATCAGATGATCGCCGCGGGGTGCGCGAAGAAGCTCGTCTTCTCCTGGGCGGGCAACCCGGGGGTCGGCTCACTCCACGCCTTCCGGCGCGCTGCCGAAGGGAAGGGCCCTCCGCTCGAGCTCGAGGAATACTCTCATTTCGGCATGGTGGCCCGCTTCCAGGCCGGGGCGGCCCGGCTGCCGTTCTGGACGTTGCGCGACTATGCCGGCACCGATCTGCCCCGCGTGAACGCGGCGATCCGTTCCGTCACCTGCCCCTACACGGGGGAGACCCTCGCGACGGTGCCCGCGCTGAACCCGGACGTCACCATCGTCCACGCCCAGCGCGCCGACGCCGCGGGCAACACCCAGATCTGGGGGCTGGTCGGCGTACAGAAGGAAGCGGCGTTCGCCTCGAGTCGCGTCATCGTGGTGGTGGAGGAGCTGGTGGACACCGCCGTGATCCGCGCCGACCCCAACCGCACCCTGATCCCGGGCATCGCCGTCTCGGCCGTCGTGGTGGAGCCGTGGGGCGCGCATCCGTCGTATGCGCAGGGCTTCTACGACCGCGACAACGACTTCTACGTGCGCTGGGAAGGGATCTCGCGCGACCCGGCGAGGCTCGAGGCCTACCTCGAGGAGTTCGTCTACGGCGTCCCCGATCGCGCGGCGTATCTCGCCAGGCACCCGGGTCTCACCGGGCGGCTGCGCGCGCGCACGCAGGTGTGCGCGGGAGTGAACTACGGCTTCTGAGCGGGACTACACGGCCGAGGAGATGATGGCGACCGTCGCCGCCCGCGAGCTGCGCGACGGCGAGGTCGTGTTCGTCGGCATCGGACTCCCCAACCTCGCCTGCAACCTCGCCCGCGCTACCCACGCGCCCAACCTGGTGCTGATCTACGAGTCGGGCGCGGTGGGGGCGGTGCCCGAGCGCCTGCCCGTGTCGATCGGCGATCCGGCGCTCGTCACCGGGTCGCTCATGGTGTGCGGCATGGCCGACGTGTTCCAGTGCTTCCTGCAGAACGGCCGCATCGAGGTCGGATTCCTGGGGGGCGCACAGGTGGACCGCTGGGGCAACATCAACACCACCGTCATCGGCGACTACGCGCACCCCAAAGTGCGGCTCCCGGGATCCGGCGGCGCCACGGAGATCGCCGCCCACGCGCGGCGCACGCTCGTCATGGCGAAGCTCGACCCGCGCGCCTTTCCCGAGCAGGTGGACTTCCTCACGAGTCCCGGCCACCGCTGCCGCGGCGTGCCGCGCCGCGAGCTGGGACTGCCGGGCGCCGGGCCCGTGAAAGTGATCACCGACAAGGCCGTGCTCGAGGCCGACCCGCGCAGCGGAGAGCTGATGCTCACGGCCGTCTATCCCGGCGTGACACCCGATGAGGTGCGTGCGGGCGTCGGCTGGCCGCTCATGGCCCGGACCACCCTGTTGGGCGTGGCCCCGCCCGACGGGCGCGATCTGCGGCTGCTGCGCGAGGTGCTCGATCCCAAGAAACTGTTCCTCAAGTGATGACCGCATGATCCTGCTCGTGCTCGGAACCGCCCTCGCCGTCCAGCAGCCCGCGGCTCCGGCGAAGCCGCGCGCCCGCGACCTCGACGTGCCCTTCGACGGCACGCCGGGCCCGCTCAATGCGATAACCGATGTGGCGGGCGTCGAGGTCGGGCAGGTGACGCTGATTTCCGGATCCGGTCCCCTGGTCGTGGGCAAAGGCCCGGTGCGCACCGGCGTGACCGCGATTCTACCCCGTGGCCGGGCCGGGGGCGACGACCCCGTGATGGCCGGGTGGTTCACCTTGAACGGCAACGGCGAGATGACCGGCACGACATGGCTCGAGGAGACCGGCTTTCTGCGTGGCCCCGTGATGATCACGAACACCTACTCGGCGGGCGTCGTGCGGGACGCGGTGGTCGGGTGGCTGGTGAAGCAGGGACTGGACTGGGACTGGTCGCTCCCGATCGTGGCCGAGACCTGGGACGGCGGCCTGAACGACATCGAGGGCTTCCACGTCACGCGGGAGGATGCGTTCCGCGCCCTGGAGAACGCGCGTGGCGGACCCGTGGCGGAAGGAGACGTGGGCGGCGGCACCGGGATGGTCTGCCACCGCTTCAAGGGCGGGATCGGAACGGCGTCGCGACGCTTTACGATCGATGACCGGACCTACACGCTCGGCGTCCTGGTGCAGTGCAACTACGGCTCGCGCGCCCAGCTGCACATCGCCGGTGTGCCCGTGGGCCGGGAGATTCCCGACCAGCTCCCCTGCTATGCGACTACGGGACCGTTGCCCACAGGCGACGAACCGTTCTCACGGTGTCCGGTACCCGGGGTCCGGGACCCGGGTACTGGGGGCGGGGAGGAGAGGGGATCGATCATCGTCGTGGTCGCCACCGACGCGCCGCTGCTGCCGCACCAGTTGAAGCGCGTCGCCAAACGCGTCACCCTCGGCATCGCGCGCATGGGCGGAATCGGCGGCGACAGCTCGGGCGACATCTTCGTCGCCTTCTCGACCGCCAACCGGGGCGCCGCGGCGGCGAGCGGCCGTCCGGCCGCGACCTGGATCCCGAACGAGGAGATCAACCCCGTGTTCGAGGCGACGGCCCAGGCCACCGAGGAGTCGATCGTCAACGCGCTCGTCGCGGCCGAGACGATGACCGGCGCGAACGACCTGCGGGTGGCGGCGTTGCCGCATGACCGGTTGCGGGCCGCCCTGCAGAGGTACAACCGGCTCGCGAAATGACCCGGCGCTCCCTCGCTGCGCTCGGGGTGGCACTCGTCGCCGGCGCCCCCCTCGTCGCCCAGCGCGATACGGCACTGCGCCAGGTTCGTCTCCCCCACACCTACTACTGGCTCGAGATGTACGTCCCGCAGGTCACGAGCGGGCCGTCTGGGGCGACCTGGTCCGCCGACGGCAAGGAGCTCGTCTACTCGATGCAGGGGAGCCTGTGGCGCCAGCGCGTGGGGGACTCCGTCGCCACGCAGCTCACCGACGGCCCCGGCTATGACTTCCAGCCCGATTGGTCGCCCGACGGCCGCTCCATCGTGTTCGCGCGCTGGGCTGGCGAGACGATGGAGCTCGGACGGCTCGATCTCGCCGATGGGACGGTCACCGCGCTCACCTCGAACGGCGCCGCGAACCTCGAACCGCGCTGGTCGCCCGACGGTTCGCGGATCGCGTTCGTGTCGTCGAGCTACAACGGCCGGTGGCACGTATTCGTGGCTCCGCTGACGGCAGGCGGTCTGGGAAGGGCGCAGCGGCTCACTGAAGACAACGAAAGCGGGCTGCGACGTACTTACTACAGCCGCTGGGACCACTACCTCTCGCCTACCTGGTCGCCGGACGGCAGGGAGCTGATGCTCGTCTCCAACCGCGGCCACATCCACGGCTCGGGCGGGATCTGGCGCATGCCGGCGGAGTCCGGCGCCGCCATGCGGGAGCTGCGCTACGAGGAGACGAACTGGAAGGCGCGCCCCGACTGGTCGCCCGACGGGCATCGCGTCGTCTACAGCTCCTACCTCGGCCGCCAATGGCACCAGCTGTGGCTCATGACCGACGACGGGGGAGATCCGGTCCAGCTCACCTACGGCGAGTTCGACGCCACCGCCCCGCGCTGGTCGCGCGACGGCTCGGCGATTGCCTACGTCTCGAACGAGGACGGCAATACCGCGCTCTGGGTAGTCCGGATCCCGGGCGGCGCGCGGACGCGCATCGCCGCTCGCGTGCGGCACTACCTCCATCCGGTCGCGCGGCTGCGTCTCGCGGTGGTCGATCGGGCGAGCGGTCGGCCGCTCGCGGCGCGGGTCCGCGTCACCGGCGCGGATGGCCGGGGCTACGCGCCGGACGACGCCTGGCGGCAGGCCGATCTCGCCTTCGACCGCGCGCAGCGGTCCGCTCCCTACGAGTACTTCGTCGTGGACGGCTCGGCCGAGGTCACGGTGCCGGCCGGGCCGGTGACCGTGGAAGTGACTCGCGGTCCCGAGTGGCGGCCGGCGCGAAGCACGCTGACGCTCGCGGCAGGCGCTCGCGATACGGTGCGCCTCACCCTCTCACGCATGGCGGACCTCCCCGCCGCCGGATGGTGGAGCGGGGATCTCCACGTCCATATGAACTACGGCGGCACCTACCGCAATACGCCGGCCCACCTGGTGCAACAGGCGCGTGCCGAGGATCTCCATGTCGTGGAGAACCTCATCGTCAACAAGGAGCAGCGCATTCCGGACATCGGGTACTTCCGCACGGGGCGTGATCCCGCGTCCAGCCGGGACTACCAGCTGTTCCATGCGCAGGAATTCCACACGGGATTCTGGGACCACGTCGGGCTGCTCGACCTGCACGATCACTACCTGCTCCCCGACTACGCGGCCTATCGCAACACGCCATTGGCGAGCCCGTATCCGCCCAATGCGGTCGTGGCCGACCTCGCCCATGCGCAGGGCGGACTGATGGGCTACGTGCACCCGTTCGATTACCGGCCCGACCCGCTGGACACCACCGCATCGCTCACCTCGGAGTTGCCGGTGGACGTGGCCCTCGGCAAGGTGGACTACCTCGAGGTGATGGGGTTTTCAAATCACCTCTACACCTCGGAGGTCTGGTATCGCCTGCTGAACTGCGGCTTCCGCATCCCGGCGGGCGCGGGGACCGACGCGTTTCCCAACTTCGCCATGCTGCACGGTCCCGTGGGGCTCGATCGCGTGTACGTGCAGGCGGGGCCGGTGCTGAACCACGAGCGTTTCCTGGCGGGGCTCAAGGCAGGCCGCACCTTCGTCACCAACGGTCCATTGCTCGGATTCACGGTCGGCGGGAAGCAGCCTGGTGATGAGGTGACGGCGACCGCTCCCCGCCAGCGTCCTTCAGGGTCCCTGCTCCCCGTCCACGTGACGCTGCGATCCCTCGTGCCCGTCGACCACCTGGAGATCGTCGGCAATGGGAAGGTGGTGGTGTCCATCCCGCTGTCCGGCGATCGCACCACTGCCGA
Source organism: Gemmatimonadales bacterium (assembly GCA_035456525.1). GTDB lineage: Bacteria > Gemmatimonadota > Gemmatimonadetes > Gemmatimonadales > GWC2-71-9 > DASTHG01. The sequence continues at coordinate 5,452 of DATICZ010000166.1, read as the reverse complement.
CACGACGCTCACGATCCCGGTGTCCCAGAGTGGATGGCTGCTGCTGCGCGCCCGGGGGGACGGTCCGCGCGAGCCGGTGCTCGACCTCTACCCGTTCGCCTCGACGTCGCCCGTGTACGTCAGCGTCGGCGGGGCGCCGGTTCACTCGGACGAAGACGCGCGCTACTTCGTGCGCTGGATCGACCGGGTCGCGCGGGCGGCCGCGGCGCAGCCTGCCTGGAACACCGCGGCCGAGCGCGACAGCGTGCTCGCGCTGATCCAGCGAGCGCGGGCGGAGTTCGTGCGGCGGGGCGGGGAGTAGCGGCTCTTCCGCAACAGAGACCGCGACAAGAAAAACAGCCCGGCCGATTCGGCCGGGCTGTCTCGTGCTGCGAATTCCGAGACGACCTCAGAAGATGTTGAAGGCGCTGCTCCCGATGAGCGGCAGGGCGGGCGACGTCCCGACGGCGGTCAGGGTGTAGCCGGTCCCGGTGTTGTTGATGCTCAAGTCGTTGAACGTGGCGACCCCGGCGACCGCGGCGTGGACTTTGGTGCCCGCCAGCACCGTTCCACCGCCACCGGCGTTCGTCCCCATCGCCACAGTGATGGCCCCCGCGTAGCCTGTGGCGACGTTCCCGAACTGATCCACCGCCGTCACGACGACGGGAGGCGTGATGGCCGCGTTCGCGGCCGTGTTGGACGGCTGGACCGAGAAGATCAGGTGGTCCGCCGCCGCCGGTGTGATCGCGAAGGTGCCGCTGGTGGTTCCGGTCACCCCGGCCGCCGTGGCCGACAGTGTGTATCCGGTGCCCACCTTGTCGACGCTGAGCGTACTGAAGGTAGCCACGCCCAGTGCAGGAACGGCTGTCTGTGGCACGCCGCTCGACAACACCGCCCCGAGTGTACCGGTGCCCGGCGTCAGGGTGACGGTGACGGTGCCGCCGAAGCCCGTGACCACGTTACCCAGCGCGTCGAGCACCGCCACCTTCACCGCCGGATTGATGTTGACTCCGGCGACGGCGTCGTTCGCGGACACCGTGAAGAGGAGGTGATCCGCGCTGCCTGCCGTGATCGAGAAGGCCTGACTGACGTCGCTCGTCAGCGCGGCGGAGCTAGCCTGCAACCGGTACCCCGTCCCGGCCGCCTCGATGCTGATGTCCGAGAACGTCGCCAGCGCGGTGCCGGTGTTCACCGCCTGCGTCGTGGTACCGGACAGCGTGCCGCCGCCCGCGTCCACCGCGATCGCGAGGGTCACGTTGGCCGCCGTCCCCGTCACCTTGTTGCCGAACGCGTCCTGCAGCTCCACCGTGATGGCGGGAGCGATCGGCGTGCCGGCGCTCGCCGTCGTCGGCTGCTGGCGGAATACGACCCTGGCAGCGGCCGCGGCATTGACGACGAAGATGTTGCTCGTCGTCCCGGCATTGCCCGCGGCGACGGCGGACAGCCTGTAGTCGTTCGCCGACCGGTCGAGGCTCAACCCGGTGAAGGTGGCGATCCCACCGATTGCCGCCACGGTCTTCGTCCCACTGAGCGTGGCGCCCGCCGTGCCTGAGCCGGCCGTGATCGACACCGTCACGTTCCCGGTGAAGCCGGTGAGCAGGGCGTTCCCTGCGTCCCGGGCCTCGACCGTGAAGTTCGGGATGGCCTGGCCCGCCGTCGCCGTGCTCGGCTGGGTGCCGAACACGAGGTGGTTCGCGGTCGAGACGGTGATGTCGAACTGATCGCTCGTCACGAACCCCGCGCCCGCTCCACCCGCGTCTGTGGCGTTCAGCGTATGGAGCGTCTGCGGCAGGCTGATGCTCAGGTTGTTGAACGTTGCGACGCCGGCTACCGCCGCCTTCGTCGTCGTGCCGTTGAGCACGCCGCCGGAAGCGTTGGCGTCGGAGATTGTCATAGCCACGTTGTCGGTGAAGCTGGTAGCGGTGTTGCCGAAGGCATCGACCGCCTTCACCTCGATCTGCGGCACAATGGTCGCCGTCGCGGTGGCATTCGACGGCTGCACGGCGAAGACCAGGTGGTCGGCCGCGGCCGGGTTGATCGCGAAGAACCGGCTGGTGGCGCTGGTCACGCCGCCCGTGCCCGTAGCGGTGATCTTGTAGTTGCTGGCCGCCACCTGGATCACGATGTCGTCGAAGGTCGCGGTGCCGGCCACCGCGGTCCTGGTGAGCGTCCCCGAGAAGAACGTCGCCCCTGGCGGCCCGGTGTTGGGCGTGATCGCGATCGTCACGTCACCCACGTACGCCGGGACCGGCTGGCCCGAAGCATCCCGGGCCTCGACGGTGAACGACGCCATCGTCGCGCCGGCGGTGGTGTTCGCGGGAGGCTGAATGTCGAAGAAGAGCTCGGTCGCGGTGCTCGGGATGACGTCGAACAGCGCGCTCAGGCCGTTCGCGAGGCCGCTGGCGGCGGCGCGCAGCTGGTACCCGTTCCCTGCGGCAGAGAGATCCAGGGTGCTGAACGTCGCGATACCGGAGACCGCGGCCTTGGTGAGCGTCCCGCCGAGGGTCGCGCCACCCGGGTTGACGTTGATCGACATCGTGACGTTGTTCGAGAACGTCGTCACCAGGTTCCCGAACGCGTCCTGCGCCGCCACCTTCACCGCCGGGTCGATGTTGGCACCCACGGTGACGGTCGAGGGCTGGACGATGAACGCCAGCTGGCTTGCCGTTCCCGGCGTGATGTTGAACGTGTTGGACTGCGCCGACGTCACGCTCCCGTCCGACGCCTGAAGCCGGTAGCCCGTCCCCACCTTGTTGAGGAAGAGACCGGGGAACGTCGCCACCCCGGCACTGGCGGCCACCGCCGCGTTGGACGGCGTCGCGCCGCCGGGGTTCGTCGAGAGCGTCAGTGTGACCAGGCTCGTGTAACCGGTGTTGATGTTCCCGATCGCGTCCTTCGCCACGACCGTGACGCTCGGCGCGATCGCCACACCGGCCTGCGCGCTCGTCGGCTGCTGCGTGAACAACAACTGCGTGACCGTGCCGGCGTCGATGTTGAAGCTCGTGCTGACGCCGTTCGTCAGGCTCCCGCTCGTTGCCGTCAGCGTGTAGCCGGTGGCGGCGCTGTCGATGGAGAGGCCGGGGAAGCTCGCCACGCCCGCGACGGCCGCGTGCGAGACGGTGCCCGAGAGCACCGCACCCGTCTTGCCGGTCCCGCCGGTGATGGCGACGCCCACGCTCGACACGTAGGCCGGATCGGTATTGCCCAGCCCGTCCTGGGCGTTCACCTGGATCGTGGGAATCGTCTGCCCGGCGACCGTGGTCACCGGATTGACCGTGAAGGCCAGCTTCGTGGCCGCCCCCGCCGTGATAGTGAACGTGTTGCTCGACCCGTCGGTCAGGGTTGCCGCCGACGCGACCAGGCTGTAGCCGGTGCCGGCGCTATCGACGCTCAGGTTGGAGAACACCGCCAGGCCGTTGGTGGGCGTGATGGTCTTCGTGCCCGACAGCGTGGCGCCCGCCTTCCCGCCGGCGAGCGCGACGGTGATGTCGCCGGCGAAAGCGGCCACCGTGTTGCCCAGCGCATCCTGCGCCGCCACGGTGATCGGCGACGAGATCGTGCTTCCGGCGGTGGTGCTCGCCGCCGGCTGCACGGTGAAGGCCAGCTTCGTCGCAGCCCCAGCGGTCACGTCGAACCCGACGCTCGTGACGTCCGGCGCGCCGGTCGCGGACGCGACCAACGTGTACCCGCTGCCGGCCTTGTTGATGGTGAGGTTCGAGAACGTGGCGACGCCGGCGATGGCGTTCACCGCCGTGGTGCCGCCCAGGGTCCCGCCGCCCGCGTTCGTGCCGATGGCGATGCCCACGGAGCCGATGAAGGAGGTCACCGTGTTCGCGAACGCGTCCTGCGCCTGGACGACCACGTCGGGCTGGATCGCGGCGCCGGCCACGACGTTCGTGGGCGGCGCGGTGAACACCAGCTGCGACAGCGGCGCCGGAGCGATGTTGAACGCGCTCGAGGTCACGTCGGTCAGTGTCCCCGACGTGCCGTGCAGCGTGTAGCCCGTGCCGGTCTTGTTGATGCTGAGGTCGGCGAACGCCGCGACGCCGTGAGTGGCCGCGATGGGCGTCGTCCCCGACAGGGTGCCGCCGCCGGCATTCGTCCCGATGCTCACGTCCACATTCGCCGTGTAGGCGGTATCGACGTTGTCGAACGCGTCGAGCGCCTGCACCGTGACCGGGATGGCCACGCCCGCGACGCCGTTCACCGGCTGCTGGGAGAAGACGAGATGGGTGGCCGCCGCCGGGGTGATCTTGAACCCGGTACTCGTGATCCCCGTCACGCCTCCCGCCGAGGCCGCCAGCGTGTAGCCGTCACCCGTCTTGTTGATGCTGAGGGTCGAGAAGGTCGCGACCCCTGCTGCCGCCGGCACCGACGTCGTGCCCGACAGCGTGCCGCCGCCCGCGTTGTTCGCGATGGCGACCGTGACGCCGCCCGTGAAACCGGTGGCGACGTTGTTCGACGCGTCAAGGGCGTGGACGACCACCGCCGGCGCGATCGCGACGCCCGCCACCGCGTTCGTCGGCTGTACCGAGAAGACGAGGTGCGTCGCCGTATTGGCGAAGATGTCGAAGGGCGTACTCGTCGCGGCGGTGAGGGCCCCCGAGGCGAAGCCGAGCGCGTAGCCCGTCCCCACGAGATTGATGTTCAGGTCGTCGAACGTGGCTACGCCTGCGGCCGCCGCCCGTGTCAGCGTGCCCGAGAGCACGCCGCTGCCGGGGTTCGTCGCGATCGACGCCACGACGTTCGCCGCGTAGGTCAGATCCGTGTTCCCGAGCGCATCCTGCGCCGCGACGACCACTGACGGAGCGATCGCGGCGCCGGCCGCGGTGTTCACCGGCTGGGTCGTGACGACGAGGTGGGTCGCCGCGCCGGCGACGATGTTGAACGCCGCGCTCGTCGTCCCCGTCAGGGCACCCGAGGCGGCCGTGAGAGTGTAGCCCGTCCCGCTCTTGTTGATGTTGAGGCCCGGGAAGGTGGCCACGCCGGCCGCAGCCGCGACGGTGGCGTTCCCCGACAGGGTGCCGCCGCCCGCGTTCGTCCCGATCGCCACGGTCACGTTGGCCGCGTACGCGGTCGCGACGTTCCCCTTGGCATCGAGCGCCGCCACCCTCACGGACGGCACGATCGCCGCGCCCGCCGTAGCGGAGGTCGGCTGCTGCGCGAAGACGAGATGCGTCGCCGCGCCCGGGATGATGTTGAAGGTCGAGCTGGTGCCGTCGGTGAGCGACGCGGCCGTCGCGGTCAGGGTGTACCCCGTGCCGGCGCTGTCGATGGACAGCGTCGAGAACGTAGCGACGCCCGCGGCGGCGGCGGTCGTCGTCGTGCCGGAGAGCGTCCCCGCATTCGCGTTCGTGCCGATCGCCACCGTGACGTTACCGGTGAAGCTCGTGGCGACGTTGTCGAACTGGTCCAGGGCCGTCACCTTGACGGCCGGCGTGATCGCGGAGCCCGCCGCGGTGGTCGAGGGCTG
>DATICZ010000165.1:0-7163 GCA_035456525.1 Gemmatimonadales bacterium | reverse complement strand
CGAAGCTGACGTTGAGGAGCAGGTCCGTGAGGTATTCGATCCGGACGCTGGCCCCGGGGGCCAGTCCGGCGAAGCCGGCGCCGGGCACGATGCGGTGCAGGTCGCCCGCCATGTTCTCGATCGTGAACCCGCCCCCCACGCTTCCCGGCTGCGGCGCGTGAATCGCGCTGAAGTAGATCGCCCATCCGCCCGGGGCGAGCGGCTTTGCGTCGCGGTTGGTGAGGGTGAAGACCGCGCGCGAGCGGCCTTGAGCGTCCTGGAAGACGTCCTCCTTGAGCTCCCAGCGGAGCTGTGGGGCGGTCTGGGCGGCGGCCGGCCTGGTTGTCAGGGCCAGCAGGAGAGCGGGAAACGCAGGAAGAAGTCGCATGAGGGACATTAGACCCCCGTGGGCCCCGCTGTCCAGGCGAGGAAGATCATCGTGCATGGCGACGGGCCTGCTCGGCGAACGCCCGGCGTCCAGTCTCAGCGTCGAGCACCTCGTACATCCCCAGGACCCCGATCACGCCAGCGGCGGTCCGGATCGGCGCCTTGCCCACCCGAACCCAGGTGATGACTCCCGTCGAGCTTCGCTGGCGTTCCACGATGTTCAATCTCGGATGGGGAGACTGCACGACCGCCTCGTCGTCGGCGCGGTACTTCGCGGCCTGGAATACCCACGGCAATCGTCGATCGAAATCATCGTGGCCGAGTAGTTCCGCGCTCGACATGCCCGCATCATGCGCAAAATGGTCGTTGCAGCCACCGAAGGTGAAGCCAGGCAGCAGCTTCCAGAACACGCGGACGGGGCAGTCGGGAGCCGATGTCGCCTGCACGTAGCCCTGGAGCTCCCGCTCAAGCGCGTCTGCATCGGCAGACGACCAGCCCAAGGAACGCGCGGCCATCTCCGGATGCAGGTCGGGCCACGACGCGGCCATCACCTGCTGGTACGCGACCAGTACGGCCCGCGTGCGCTCAGCACTCATGCTCATGGCCTCGAGCCCTCCCCGCATGCGGGATCAGCTGGATCCACCGACGTATGCTCGCGCAGTACTCGTCGCACTCACTGTGAAAGACCTCCCGCAGGCGCGCCTCGTCGACCGGGATGACCATCCAGTTCGCCTCCTCACTTTACGGCATCGCGGAGTTGCTCACGAAGGCGAGGCGCGTACCATCGGGCGACCACGACGGGACGTTGATCGTCCCCTGCCCACCGTACACATAGGCGATCACGCGCGCCGGCCCGCCGCCGACCGGCATCACTCGCAGCAGCACGTGCTTGTAGAACGGGTGATCGTCCGGGGCGACGTCGGGTGGAAACGCGAGGTACGCGATCCACTTGCCGTCCGGCGAGATGTGCGGGAACCAGTTGTTGAAGCCGTCGTTCGTGACCTGCTGCTGCGCGCTCCCGTCGGGGCGCATGCGCCAGATCTGCATCCGTCCACTGCGCGACGAGTTGAAGTAGACGTACGCGCCGTCGGGCGTGAACTCGGGCCCGTCGTCCAGTCCCGGCGCGGACGTGAGCCGGATCTCGTCGCCCCCGCTGACCCGGATCTTGTAGACGTCCAGCTCATCGCCGCGAACGCCGGTGTACACGAGCCAGCGGCCGTCAGGCGAAAAGCCGTGCAGGTAGGACGGTCCTCTCGCCGTGACCCGCCTGGGCGTGCCGCCCGTTGCCGGCAGCGTGTAGATGATCGAGGCGCCGCTGTCCTCCGCCGCATGATGGCTGATGCCCAGCATCCGGCCGTCGAAGGAGAGTACGTGGTCGTTGTTGTTGCTCGTGGCGAACCCCGTGTTGATCGCCTCGGCCGAGCGTGAGGAGAGATCGAAGCGGTAGAGGCGGCCCTCTTGGGCATAGACCAGCGCCTTGCCGTCGCGCGTCCAGTTCGGCGCCTGAAACGATCCGCGATACTGATGCACGATCGTCGCGTGCCCGGTCGCGACATCCACGATTTCGAGGTTGCTGCCGAGATAATCGCGATAGGGGACGAAATCCCGCTGCGCCGGCGTCGTGATGCGCACGTTGCTGAACCCGGCCCGCTCCACCACCGTGTCGTTGTGCGCGCACACGAACAGGCCGACGTACACGGTGTCCGGCAGTGCTATGCCGGCGAGCTCCTGGGTGACGAGGGTGTCGCCGAACCGCGCGACCGACATGACGTACACGCCATCGCGCCGCTCGAGCTGAATCACCGCATCCGGGTCCGGCAGGCTGTCGCGCGACCTCGCTTCCCCGGTCATGCCGCCGGTCGTGCGGCGGAACTGGAGCGACATCAGTCCGTTGCCGTGCAACGCCGCGGTGACATGCGCGCTGTTGGGTTCGAGCGACGGGCGGATGGTCCAGCCGATCTTGCGATGCTCCTCGACCCCCGCGCCGATGAACCGCGCCCGCGTGGAGAGGATGAAGTTGCCCGTCAACCGCTTCCACACGAAGTGAAAGTCGTCGCGGTCGTTCCACATGTTCTGACACGAGCCGGCCAGCAGATACTCCTGGCGCTGTGGGTCGTATGACGCCGACCCAGATCGTCCCGCGCGGCCGACGTCCGCGTGCGAGTCGAAGATCCCGATCGAGCTCTGGGCGCCAACGGCGGGGCCGAGGAAGGAGAGGATCATGGTCAGCAGGCGCATGGGATGTCCCGGTCGAACGGGCCCGGTTAAGCTGCGGCTTGCGGCAGCTGCAGACAAGACTGTTGTTGTTACGGCACCCCACATTTCACCCGCCAGCGCACCTTCTTCAAATCGGCGTCCGTAACCCCCTGAGCGGCCTCGTCGGCCCACTGGACGAACCCATACCCGGCACTAGTGGGCGGCAGGGCGAAGCGCACCGTCGTGTCCGCTCCCGTCGTGCCAAGTAATTGCGCGCCCGCCTGGCTGAACGTGTAGACCAGGACGGCTGCCTGGAGCGGATTCGTGATCTCGACCACGCGCCCCCGCGGGCACTCAGCCGCCGTGGGTGGAGGCGGCGGCGCCTGGCGCGTGACCCGCACCTCGACGGGAAACCGCACCAGGCCGGGGACCGGAATCTGATTGATCAGTCCCGGGGCAAAACGCAGGAGCTGCACAGTGCTCACGGCCGCCCGATCGAAGTCCAGATCGCCCGAGGAGGTCCGCACCTTGAACGCCGTAAGCGACCCATCCGGTCGGACGAGGAACTGCAACACCGCTCGGCCGGGCGGGGCTCCGAAGGACTGCAGCGCCGCCGCGTAGCGACGCACATCCGCCTGGCTGCGCACCACCGGCGGGCACTCGAGCGCCGGCGCGAGTCGCAGGCGCGCTTCCCGGTTCAGATCGATCCGAATGAGCAGCCGCTCGGCGATCCGGTGCCACAGCGCTTCGAGCAGGGCCGCGCGGATCGGGCCTCGCAACGAGTCCGGCAGCGTCGTCTCGACGATTACGAGACTGTCCGGGCGTGGGCCGTACTCCTCGTGCCACGCCGTATCCGCGGGCCAGAAGGCGAGGGCGGCCACGACGCGCCCTCCCTCCGACCCGAAGCGGGCCGCGGCACGACCGAACGCGGCCGTATCGAACAGCTCACCGGCCGCCGGGATTCGTTTCCTGCTGACGGAGCACTTCTGGCCGGCCGGGGGCTGCCAGGGAGCGAGGAAGAGGCTGCGCGGATCGGTGCGGGCGGGCGCGCAGGCGCCTTGGACCACGACGACGAACGTGCTGATGGCCAGTGCGACGCGTCTCACCAGCCGCCCCGCGACGTTCTGGACATCGGAGTTGTGACTCGGACCCCGAGGATCACACCGGCGCGGGTTCGCGCCGGCTCGCAGCAGAGCCGCGCAGCCGCTCGGCGTCGCGCAAGGGCGGCTCGCCGAAGAGCCTCCTGTACTCCCGGCTGAACTGCGACGCATCATCGTAGCCCACACGGTATCCGGCAGTCGCGGCGTCGACACCGCCGGCGAGGAGCAGCCGCCGGGCCTCCTGCAGCCGGAACTGCTTCTGAAACTGCAACGGGCTCATCCCGGTGGCTGCCTTGAAGTGGTGGTGCAAGCCTGAAACGCTCATCCCCAGCTGCCGGGCGAGGCCGGGGATGCGGAGCGGCTTGTTGTGATTCGTGCGGAGCAGCTCGATCGCCCTGGCGATCCGATGCGCGCGGCCGCCGCTGACGGCGATCTGACGAAGCCGACCGCCCTGCTCTCCGAGAGAAAGCCTGTAGATGATCTCGCGGGCGACGAGCGGCGCCAGCACGCCGTAGTCGCCCGGCGAATCGAGGAGGCGGACTACCCGGACCACCGCATCGAGCAGGTTCACGTCGAGCCCGCTCACGGCCATCACCTTGATCGCGTCATCCGTCCCCGACGCGTGGAGCCCAGCTTCAATCAGGACCTCCGTCACGACGGCGGGGTCGAGCACGAGGCGCACGGCGAGGTACGGTTGCTCCTTCGACGCGTCGACGATGTAGCCCGCCACGGGCAGCTCGGCCGAGACGAGCAGGTAGTGGGAAGCGTCATAGCGGTACCGCTCTTTACCGAGGAGCACCTCCTTACTTCCCTGGGCGATGACGCAGAAGGACGGCTCGGTGACGCCGTAGAGCGGCCCGGTCGGTGAGGAGAAGCGGTACAGGAAGAGACCGGGAGCCGCCTCGAGGCTGCCGTCCTGCGCAACATGACGCGCGATCCGCTCAGCGAGCTCGTCTCTGCTCATCCGCATGCGTTCGACGCCGAGCTGACGTTGCGGATTCGCGTCCACGGATGGACCTCCCGTCGCCTGATGTGACATCACAAAGTCTCAGGAATTGTATCACCCCTTTGCACAATCGACGAGCGCAGCTTGCAGAATCGTACAATGACTGAGCACGATCGTCCTATCAGTTGTCCCCTCAGCCCGGTAGAGTCCTGGGGTGCAGACACGGACACTCGGGACCGGCACTCTCGTCGTTTCCGCCCTCGGCTACGGCTGCATGGGCCTCGAAGGTGTCTACGGGCCGGGGGCCGGTCGGCAGGAAGGCATGACGATCATTCGTGCAGCCGTCGAGCGGGGCGTGACGCTCTTCGACACCGCCGAAGCGTACGGCCCGTTCACGAACGAAGCGCTCGTCGGTGAGGCGCTGCGCCCGGTGCGCGACCGGGTAATCATCGCCACCAAGTTCGGCTTCGGCATCAACCCGGACGGCACGCGCTACGGCCTCGACTCGAGGGCCGAGCACATCCGTGCGGTCACCGAGGCTTCGCTCCGTCGACTCCAGGTCGAGACGATCGACCTGCTCTACCAGCACCGCGTCGATCGGAACGTCCCGATCGAGGACGTTGCCGGCACGGTGCAGGCGCTGATCACCCAGGGCAAGGTGCGGTACTTCGGTCTCTCCGAGGCAAGCGCGCAAACCATCCGCCGCGCCCACGCGGTGCACCCGGTGGCCGCCGTGCAGAGCGAATACTCGCTGTGGACGCGCGACCCGGAGCGCAACGGCGTGCTGGCGACGTGCGAAGAGCTCGGCATCGGCTTCGTTCCGTTCAGTCCGTTGGGCGTCGGCTTCCTCACCGGAACGATCGACACGACGACGACGCTCGACCCGAAGGACTTTCGCAGCATATCGCCGCGCTTCGCCCCGGACGCCCGTGCGGCCAACATGGCGATGGTCGATCTCGTGAAACGGGTCGCGGAGCGGAAAGGCGCGACGCCGGCGCAGATCGCGCTCGCATGGCTGCTCGCGCAGAAGCCCTGGATTGTCCCGATTCCGGGGACGAAGAACCTGTCGCGCCTCGAGGAGAACCTTGGCGCCGTGAACGTGCTGCTGACGCCTGCCGACCTGCGCGACATCGAGGAGGCCGCGTCCAGGATCCCCGTGCAGGGGGAGCGTCTGCCGGACGCTCTACTGAAGTTCACGAATGGATGAGAGTTCGTGACCATGATCACACGCTCACGCCCGCTCAGAGGTGCCCAAGTGCGCAACACTCACAGAATCCCTGGTCGCCTGATCGCCGCCGTCGTCACGCTCACCTCGTTCGCACCGCTGGCACTCGCGCAGAACCGTACGCAGGTGACGATCAGCGACACCGGCGTCGTGGCGGAGAATCTCACCTCGGGTCGAAACGGCACGGTGTATTTCGGCAGTATGGCGAAAGGGACGATCTACCGCGCCGCACCGGGCGCCGCTCAGGCTGAGCCCTGGATTCTCGCCTCGACGGCCGGCCTGACGAGGGTGCTCGGCGTGCTCGCGGACGACAAGACCAACACCCTGTGGGTCTGCCAGAATGCCACGGACGGCCGAGACGGGACGCCCGTGACCGGTCAGACGGCGCTCCGATCCTTCGACCTGACGAGCGGCGCCGCCAAAGGCACGTACCCATTCCCCCCCGGCAGCGGCGTGTGCAACGACATCGCGCTGTCGGTCGACGGTACGGCCTACGCGTCCGAGTCGTTTCGCGGCCGCGTGCACCGACTGAAGCCCGGTGCAGCCGCGCTGGAAGTGTGGGCGAGCGACGAGCAGTTGAACGTCATCGACGGTCTCGCCTTCCTCGCCGATGGGTCGCTGTACGTGAACAACTTCGCCACCGGCAGGCTGTTTCGCATTCCCGTGAACCCGGACGGCAGCGCAGGCCCGATCGTGCCGATCGAGACGTCACTGCCGCTGGTTCGGCCCGATGGATTGCGGAGCGTGGGTCCACGGACGCTCATACAGGCAGAGCAACAGGGACGTGTCGCCGAGCTGACGATCAGTGGCGATCGCGCGGAGGTGCGGGTGGTGCAGGACGGGCTCACGCGCGCCTCCGGTGTGACCGTGGTCGGCAAAACCGCCCTCGTGCTCGTCGAGCTCGCCAGAGCCATGGTCGTACCGTATCGGGCCCCCGTAGCGGCGCAGGCGAATGCGGAACAAGAAGTACTGAATCTCTCGAAGACCAAGTGGCGCTGGATGTCCGAGCGAAATGTCGATTCCCTGGCTGCGCTGTTCGATGATCGGGCCGTCTTCGTCCACATGGGCGGAACGATGTCCAAGGATCAAGAGCTCGGAGTCATTAGAAGCGGAGGCATTCACTACAAGCACGCGGAGATTTTCGAAACGTCGGTGCGGTTCATCGGGACGACGGCCATCCTGTTGAACAGGATTCGCCTGGATGCCGTGGTTGGCGGCAACGAGGTCACCAATCCCTTCATGGTGACGGAGGTGTATGTGCAGCAGAACGGGACGTGGAAGTTGGGCTCGCTGTCGTTCACCAGGCTGTTGACGCAATAGAACCCGTATC
>DATICZ010000164.1:0-20550 GCA_035456525.1 Gemmatimonadales bacterium | reverse complement strand
TCGACTTGGGCGCGGCGCTGCCCGGCGTGCGGTGGCGGATCGGCACAGCGGTGTTCGAGGTGACCCAGCCGCGACTGCCGTGCTACAAGCTCGGCATCCGCGTCGGCGACCCCGGGTTTCCGAAACGCTTCCTCGCCGCCGCACGATACGGCGTGTACCTGCGTGTCGCCGAGCCGGGCCAGCTGGGTGCCGGTGATTCGGTTCAGCCGCTGGGCTTCGCGGCGCCGGACGATCTCTCCTCCCTGGGCGACGACGGCGTCGATCGTCGTCGCGACGTTCGTCCACCATGAAGTAGATCAACAGCCCCGGCGCGCCCGCCGGCGGCCGGTTCGTTATCCAGCACCCGCTCCCTTGCCCCTCTTGCCGTGGCCCCGTGTGGGCGGCATTCGCCCCGCCGGTGATTCGGTGGAAGGTCAGCCGAGCGTCCGCAGGGCCGCCGCGAGCGTCCGCATTCCGGAGTCGATCTCCGCCGGCTTGAGCGCCCCGTATCCCAGCACGAGCCCCCCGCGCGTGCCCTGTCCGGCGCAGCTGTAGTTCGACAGAGGCGGCGCCTCCACGCCGTGGCGTGCCGCCGCGGCACTGGCCTCCCGATCGTCCATCCCCGGCGGCAGCCAGGCCACCGTGTGCAGGCCGGTATCCGGCTGCACGACGTCGAGGAGATCGGACGCTTCGCGCTCGGCCGCCTCGAGCAGGGCGTCGCGCCGGGCACGGCAGACGACGCGCATCGCCCGCACGTGCCGGGCATAGTGTCCTTCGACGAGGAAGTCGGTGAGGATGCCCTGGTCGATCGTCGGCGCATGCTGGCCGCCCAGTTTGCGAACGGTGAACGCGGCCTCGACCAGACTCGGAGGCAGCACCAGATAGGCGAGCCGCAACGCGGGGAAGACGGTCTTGTTGAAGGTGCCGATGTAGAGCACCCGGCCCGCCACGTCCAGACCCTGGAGGGCGGTGAGCGGACACCCGGCATACCGGAACTCGCTGTCGTAGTCGTCTTCCAGAATCCACGCATTCGCACGGGCGGCCCAATCGAGCAGGGCGAGGCGCCGCTCCACGCTCATGGTGGTTCCCGCCGGGCATTGATGGGACGGCGTGACGTAGGCGAGGCGCGCGGTGGGGGCCATCGCGACCCCTCGCTCCACGACGAGGCCGTTCGCATCCACCGGAACGGGCACGGCGCGCGCCCCGGCGGAGAGGAGGGCGCCGCGCGCCCCGGGGTATCCGGGATCTTCGAACCAGGCGACGTCGCCCGGGTTCAGGGTCACCCGGTAGGCGAGATCCATCGCCTCCTGCGCGGACGCGACGACGACCACCTGATCCGGCGAGCAGCGCACGCCGCGTGCCGCCGCGTGATGCGTGACGATGGCCTCGCGCAGGGCCGGCGTACCGCGGGGCGAGCCGTGATAGAGCTGCGCGGGGTCGAGGCTGCGGTAGCGCGCCGCCGCCAGGCGTGACCAGATCGACACGGGAAACTGGTCCACGGGAGGCACGCCCAGTCGAAAGGCGGGCGTCGGCCCGGCGAGATGTTGGGCCCCGCGCGGCGCCTCACGCAGCCGCGTGACGCGATCGGCGAGCGGTTCGGCCCGACCCGTGGGAACGGGAGACCGGACGAATTCCCGGCGCACGTGCAGCAGATGGTCGGGAAGCTGCCGCGCCACATAGCTGCCGGAGCCGACCACGCCGACGATGTATCCCTCGGCGACGAGCTGATCGAATGCACCCAGGACGGTGGTGCGGGACACCCCGAGGTAATCCGCGAGCCAGCGGGTCGAGGGGATCTGCGATCCCGCCGGCAGACGGCCTGACAGGATGGCCTCGCGCAGCCCATGGTAGACCTGCCGGTGCAACGGCTCCGGGGCGTGAGGGTCGAGTGGAATCAACAGCGCCGGGACTCGGCGCGTGGTCGCGCGGCGTGACCGAAGGCGAACCTCGTTCACTGGCATACTCGAAGCTCCGTCGTGTGGGATCGTGTTAGCTACCCCGCCCGCCGTAGGTTGAGCCGGGCCTCCAACACCCCTCGGAAAGTGGCCCGCAGGGGCGCGACACAAGTGGTCTTATCATTCTTCGCCGCGCCGAGCCAGCGGTCGCACCACGACGCAGCACATTCCGGGCTGAGGGTCCGCCGCGGCCGCGAGCCCCCGCAGTCCGAGCCCCCGCACGACGCCCGCCAGCAACGCCTGGTTCATCCCGCACATCATCGGGCGATAGTCCCGCGCCAGGGCGTCGAAGGGACAGTTGCGGAGCCGGATCGCCTCACGCGCGGTTCCCTCGCCGCAGGGCTCGTAGCCGTGCTCGCGCAACACCGTGCGGAGCTGCGTCAGGAGCCGCGCACGGCCGGCGCGCGCGCCGGCGCGACGCCGGGCTTCCCGACCCAGGCGCGTGCCGAACTCGCGCGCCGCCCGGCGGGTCCGGGCGCGCGCCGCTGCGGGGGGGCCGGCGGCCAGCGCGCCGGCGAACAGCTTCGCGGCGAGCTCGTACTCGCGCGCCGGGAGGGAGAGCTCGACCTGGACGGCGGAGCGGCGGTACAGCTTGGCCGGACGACCGGCGCCAGGCCCGCGACGCGTGGTGAGGCGGCGGAAGCTCGCCTCGAGCAACCCCTGCTCGACCAGCTTGTCCAGGTGGAAAGCGGCGAGCGGCCGCGCGATGCGCACCCCCCGGGCCGCCCGATCCCGGCTCACCGCGCCGGGATCGTTGGCGACATAGAAGTAGAGGGCGCGCCGCACCGGATCGGTGAGCGCCGCGATTCGCGCGATCGTGCTTTCTGCGTTCCGTGCCGGCATGCCCGCAATCTATCACATGCCGCGATTGGCGAAATCCCCCCGACAGATCCAGTCTCTCCATAGCAAGCGTACACTAGTTATAGAAGTCGACGAACTCCGATGCCTTCATGAAAGGAAGCCCGTCATGCATCCGATCCTGCTCGTCCCGGCGCTGATCGCCGCCCCGTCCCTCGCGGTTCGCCTGCCGGCCACACCGGCTCCCGTCACGGTCCTCGCCCCCGCCCCCATCAGCCGCGTCGCGTTTCACGACGCGATGCGCCAGCTGTGGGAGGATCACATCACCTGGACGCGCCTCTACATCGTCAGCGCGGCGGCCGGCCTCCCCGATGCCGACCAGACCGCGCAGCGGTTGCTGCGCAACCAGGCCGATATCGGGGACGCGATCAAGTCGTTCTACGGCGACGCCGCCGGCGCGAGCCTGACGGCGCTGCTGCGCGGGCATATTCTCACGGCGGCCAAGCTGATCGGTGCCACCAAGGGCGGCGACACCGTGGCCGTGACTGCGGCCTCGGCCCAGTGGTATGCCAACGCCGACAGCATCGCGACATTCCTCAGCTCGGCCAACCCGCGCCACTGGCCGGCCGAGACCATGCGGTCCGCCATGCGCATGCATCTCGACCTGACCCTCAAGGAGGCGGTCGCCCGGCTGCACGGCGACTGGGCCGCCGACATCGCCGCGTACGACGAGGTGCACCGGCACATCCTCCGGATGGCCGACGTCCTGAGCGACGGCATCGTCAAGCAGTTCCCCAGCCGGTTCAACTGAGGGACGCCATGGCCAGTCTCCCCCTCACCGGCTTCGGCGGCGATACGGCCGCCGACGGCCGGCTGCGGCTCGCGGCGCGGAGATTCCGCGCGTTCATGGACGCCCTGGATCTCGACCCGGCTGACCCGCACCTTGCCGGCACGGAGCTGCGGGTCGCCCGGGCCTACCGCGAGATGTTCGCGGGCTTGGCACCTGGAGCCGAGCCTGAGCTGCGGACCTTTCCCAACACCGAGCGCTACGCCGAGATGGTGCGCGTGACGGATATCCCGTTCCATTCACTGTGCGCCCACCATTTCCTGCCGTTCTTCGGCGCCGCGCATGTGGCGTATCTGCCCCGGGAGCGGATCGTGGGGCTGTCCAAGCTGGCGCGCGTCGTCGAGTATTACGCGAGGCGGCCGCAGGTCCAGGAGCGTATGACCGAGCAGATCGTCGACCTGCTGGACCGCCGCCTGCGGCCCGCGGGCGTGATGGTCGTGGTTCAGGCGCGGCACTTCTGCATCGAAATGCGGGGCATCGGCCGCTCCGGACTCGCGACCACGACGAGCGCCGTGCGGGGCGCGTTCGACGAACCCCGGAAACGCCGGGAGTTCCTGGCGCTCCTGCCGCGATCTGGGGGCTCAGCCCCGCTGCACGGGAGCGATCGATGATGCACTACCCGTATCTGATCGTCGGTGGCGGCATGACGGGCGACGCCGCCGCGCGCGCCATCCGCGAAGCGGACCCGGCGGCGGCCGTCGGCCTGATCTCGGCCGAGGAGCATCCTCCCTACGCCCGCCCACCCCTCTCCAAGGGCCTGTGGAAGGGCGACCCGGAGTCCGGCATCTGGCGCCGCACCGAAGCCGCCGGCGTGCAGCTGCGGCTCGGACGTCGGGTCACCGCGATCGACGCCGCCGCCCGGACCGTCACCGACGATCACGGCGAGTCGGTCACCTACGGGCGACTGCTGCTGGCCACCGGCGGCGCACCGCGCCGGCTGCCGCGCGACACGGAGCAGATCATCTACTTCCGCACCTACGACGATTACCGCCGTCTCCGCGCCCTCGCGGGCGAGAGCTTGCGATTCGTCGTGCTGGGCGGCGGCTTCATCGGCAGTGAGATCGCGGCGGCGCTGAGGATGGCGGGACGCGAGGTCGTGATGCTCGTTCCCGAAGACGGGATCGGCGCCCGGGTGTTTCCGGCCGATCTGTCCGCGGCACTGGTCGACTACTATCGCGAGCAGGGCGTGGAGGTGCGAACGGGCGAAGGCGTGGCGGGGCTCACCCCGCGTGGCGGCCAGGTGATCCTCGAGACCACGCGCGGCCGGGAGCTCCCCGGGGACGTGATCGTCGCCGGCCTCGGCATCCGGCCCGAC
The DNA here is from genome assembly GCA_035456525.1 of Gemmatimonadales bacterium. GTDB lineage: Bacteria > Gemmatimonadota > Gemmatimonadetes > Gemmatimonadales > GWC2-71-9 > DASTHG01. The sequence continues at coordinate 15,656 of DATICZ010000164.1, read as the reverse complement.
GTCGCTCTGGCCGAGCAGGCGGGGGTGCGCGTGGAGAACGGCATCGTCGCGGACGAGCTGCTGCGCTCGAGTGTGCCCGACATCTACGCGGCGGGCGACGTCGCCAATTTCCACAGCCCCGCCCTGGGCAAGCGCCTGCGCGTCGAGCACGAGGACAACGCCAACACCATGGGCGCCGCAGCGGGGCGCGCGATGGCGGGGCAGGGTGTCCCCTACACGCATTTGCCCTTCTTCTATTCGGACCTGTTCGCGCTCGGGTACGAAGCTGTGGGCGAATTGGACGCCCGGCACGAGACTGTCGCGGACTGGAAGGAGCCGTTTCGCGAGGGTGTGGTCTACTATCTCGAGGGGGGACGGGTGCGCGGCGTGCTGCTGTGGAACACGTGGGGCCAGGTGGACGCCGCCCGGGCGCTCATCGCCGAGCCGGGACCGGTTCGCGCGGAGAGCCTGAAAGGCCGGCTGCCGGGCTGACCTAGCCGCGCCTCGCATCAAGACACCCCCGGGCGCGCTCGAGCAGCAGCGTGCGCTCGCGCGTGTTGCGGGTGAGCGCGGCCGCGCGCTCGAACTCGGCCCGGGCCTCAACCAGGCGCCCGAGCTTGGCGAGAAAGTCGCCGCGCACGGCCGGGAGCAGGTGGTAACCCTCGAGCGCCGGCTCGCTGGTCAGGGGGTCCACGATCTCGAGTCCGGCGGCGGGGCCGAACGCCATGGCATAGGCGACCGCCCGGTTCAACTCCACGATCGGCGAGGGCGTGAGCTGAGTCAGGGCGTCGTACAATGCCGTGATGCGCGTCCAATCCGTCTCCTCCGGCGTCCGCGCGCGGGCATGGCAGGCGGCGATCGCGGCCTGGAGCGCATAGGGACCGAGCGAGCCGCCCAGCTCTTCGGCGCGCTCGAGCGCGGCCAGCCCGCGGCGCACGAGCAGCGGGTCCCAGCGCGTGCGGTCCTGATCGAGCAGCAGGATGGGCTCGCCGGCAGGCCCGATCCGGGCGTGCAGGCGCGACGCCTGGATCTCGAGCAGCGCGACGAGGCCATGCACTTCGGGCTCCTGCGGTGCAAGCTCGGCCAGGATCCGCGCGAGCCGGAGCGCATCGTTGCACAGCTCCGGCCGCGCCCAGTCGTCGCCGGCGGTCGCCGAGTAGCCCTCGTTGAAGACCAAGTAGATCACTTCGAGCACCGACGACAGCCGGGCCGCGCGGTCGTCCCCGCGCGGGACCTCGAAGGGGACGCGCGCCTCCCGCAGCGTCCGCTTGGCCCGGACGATCCGCTGGGCGATGGTCGCTTCCGGGACCAGGAAGGCGCGGGCGATCTCCGGCGTCGTGAGCCCCCCGAGCAGGCGCAGGGTGAGGGCGACCCGCGCTTCGGGCGAGAGCACCGGGTGGCAGGTGGTGAACACGAGGCGCAGCAGGTCGTCGCCGATGTCGTCGTCGATCGCACCGGCGAGCTCGGTTTCGGGGCTCTCCTGGCGTGCTGCGAGCTCGGCCCCGAGCACATCGTGTTTGCGCTCGAGCAGCTTGTCGCGGCGCAGGCCGTCGATCGCCCGGTGCTTGGCCGTGGCCATGAGCCAGGCGCCCGGATTGTCCGGGACGCCCGACTCGGGCCACCGTTCGAGCGCCGCAACCAGCGCGTCCTGCGCCAGGTCTTCAGCGAGGCCGACATCGCGCACGAGGCGGGTGAGGCCGGCGATGAGCCTGGCGGATTCGATCCGCCACACCGCCTCGATGGCGCGATGGGTCTCGTTCGTCACGGGGCGAAAAACGTGATGGGGCGAACCTCGCACTCGCCTTCCCACGACGGCCAGTGCTCGCTGTGCAGCCGCATGAAGGCGAGCGCGGCTTCGACCGCCTTCTCCCGCGACGCCCACTCGAGCACGGCGTAGCCTCCGACGACTTCCTTGGCTTCGGTGAAGGGACCGTCCATCACCGTCAATCTCCCTCCGGCGCTCCGCACCCGAAAGCCACTGGAGCTGGCGCCGAGGCCGCCGGACTGGAGCAGCGAGCCATCCTTGAGCGAGTCCGCGGTGAGCTTGGCCATGGCGTCTTGCAGCGCCTGGGGCGCGGGCCCCTGGTTTTCGGCCGATTTCACTATCGAAAGAAATTTCATGGTTACCTCCCCGCGGCTTTCTGGACGTCGGTGGTCACTGCTGCTGCGCGAATTCCGGCGCGTCGAAAATCTGGCGGACCTCGGTCTCGCCTTCCCACCCCGGCCAGTGCTTGCGGTGGACCTCCATGAACTTCACCGCCTCCGCGATCGCCTCCTCCCGCGAGCTCAGCTCGAACACCGCATAGCCCCCGAGCACTTCCTTGGCCTCGGTGAACGGACCGTCGATGACGGTGATCTTCTCCCCGGAGAGCCGGACCCTGGCCCCCGCCGCGCTGGGATAGAGGCCGCCAGTCTCGATCAGCTTGCCGGCTTTGGTGGCTTCCTCGCCGAGCTTGGCGATGGCATCCATCAGCGCCTGTGGCGGGGGGCCGAAGTTCTCGTGTCCCTTGACCAACGTCATGAATCGCATTGTCGTCTCGTCTCCTGGTAGGGAGTTCCCCGCACGATTTCACGGGTCTGTCGCGCTGCCTTCACCGCTACGTCGAATGAACAGGGGAGAAATCGACACCGAGGCAACTGCTTCACGCCTTGCGAGTTGGGCGGCGCTACCGGACCGGGAGCGAAGCGCCGTCCCGGCCGGTGCGGGACCGCCGGGGCTCCCCGCATTCACAATCGCGGCAGCCATGGGTGGCGCACGTCCGGCAACTCTCGAGTACCCGGCCCCGCAGCGCCGCGCGCGCCCGGTGCAGCCGCGCCGAGGCGTTCGTCGCGCTGATGCCGGCCTCGCGGGCGAACGCGTCTACCCGCTCGCCGTCCAGCTCGACGCGCCGCAGGGCGGTGGCGTACTCCGGCTTGAGTGTCTCCACGAGATCGCGGATGCAGGCGCAGATCGTCTCGCGCAGCTCGGCGTCGTCCTCGGGCTCTTGTAGCTCGGCGGCGGCGGAGGCGAGGGCCCGGTCTTCGGTCGCACGGTGCCGATAGTGATCGACGAGCGCGTTGCGCAGCAAGCGGTAGAACCACGCCTGCGCCGACTCCTCGGTCCGCACCGTATCGACGCGCTCGAGCGCACGGGCGAAGCCGTCCTGCAGGATATCCTCGGCCGTTTCCCGCGACCCTACCCGGCGTTCGAGAAAGGCGAGAAAGCGCTGGTGGTTGGCCACCAGCGCCTCCAGTACGGCATCGCGTACCGGCTGCGGGTTCAGTTGCAGCACCCCTCGCCGCATCCGCACCCCGGGTCGTTGAGACAGTCGCAACCGCAGTTGTCCGACGTCGGGATCTGGGAAGCAGGCATCGGTACCTCCTCACTCGTTCAGGGAAGCGGGACCGGCCTATCCGGCCCACGCACTCCCGCTGACGGATGAGCGTGCAGAATCTTACACCCGCTAGCGGCCCCCGCCTGCGGCCCGCTGGACCTCGGGGGAAAAGTCCGACAGCTCCTGCACTTGGCGAACCTCGATGATGTCGCCGTCGAGCATCGGCGCGCGCCTCGCCCATTCCACGGCCTCTTCCTTCGACTTCACCTGGATCATCCAGTAGCCCCCTACCAGCTCCTTCGACTCGGTGAACGGGCCGTCGGTGACCTTGGGTTTCCCGCTGGAGAAGCGGACCCGGGTCCCCTTGGCGGGCGGGTGGAGTCCGTCGAGGGAGAGCAGTACGCCGGCTTGCTTCAGGGAATCGTTGTACTTCGTCATCTTGGCGACGAGCTCGACTGGGGGCTCGAAGTCCGCCCCGGCGCTCTCGTACACCTTCGGGATCACCAGCAGCATGAATCGCATCGCGGCCTTACCTCGAGTTCTCGGGTTCCGAGCCCGGGCTCTCCGGGCTTCACCGAAACGTCGAACGGGAGTCCCGGCAATCGACACCAATGCAAGTGCCTGCAGCATCATGACTTGGCCAGATAGCCCGCGAGACGCCCCAGCGTCTGCTGCAGGCCCTCGACCGCCCCGAACTGCTTCACCGTGTAGTCGCGCTCGGCCGCGGTGTCGAACAGCATGCGGACCGTGACGGCCGTCTTGCCGCCGACGTCGGCGAAGGTGACCGTCGCGTGGAATCTCGGGCCGGAGACGTGATCGTACACCAGCCGCTCGGGCGGCGTGACCTCGACGTAGACGATCCGGTTCTGGTAGTCGCGGCCGTCGGGTCCGTGCATCACGAAGCGCCAGACGCCGCCCGGGCGGACATCCATCTCGTGGATCGTGGTGGTGAACCCGTTCGGACCCCACCAGCGCGCGATGTGTTCCGGCTCAGTCCACATACGGAAGACCAGCTCGCGCGGGGCATCGACCACGCGCGTGGCCACGATCTCACGGCCGGCGGTATCGTCGGATGCGGCGGTCATCGTCGGCCCTTATCGCACCACCCGGTAGGAAAGGTGTGTGACCTGGGAAGAGGGCCGGACCGCCGTGATCTCGAGTGCCGGCAAGTCGCGGCCGCCGTCGAACAGGCGCACGCCCTCCCCCAGGAGGACGGGGGCGAGGTGCAGGTGCAGCTCGTCCACGACGCCCGCCCGGAGGGCCTGCCGGATCGTGTCGGCGCCGCCCGAAATGCGGACGTCTCTGGCGCCGGCGGCGGCGCGCGCCTGGGCCAGTGCGCTGTCGAAGCCGTCGGTCACGAAATAGAACGTGGTGCCCCCCGGCCTGACCCATGGGTCGCGCGGCTTGTGCGTGAGGACGAAGACGGGGGTGTGAAAGGGAGCGTTCTCGGGCCAGCCCACTTCTCCCTCGTCGAACATGCGCCGGCCCATGACGTTGGCGCCGATCCGCGCCAGGGTCGCCCGGACGATGTCGTCGTCCGCTCCGGTTTCACCCCCGGGCATCTGGAGATGCTCGCGGAAGCTCGCGAGGCCATACAGCCACTGGTGGATTCGTGTCCCGCCGTCGCCCAGGGGATTGCCGGGGCGCCCGTTCGGGCCCGCGATCAGTCCGTCCAGCGACATGCCCACGTCGACGAAGACCTTCCCGTCAGTTCTTGCGCTCATGTCGCTTTCCTCGCTGCTGCAGATCACGCAGGTAGTCTTCCAGCCGATCGAAGCTCTGGTCCCAGAAGCGGCGATAGTACTCGATCCAGTCGGCCGCGGCGGCCAGCGGCCGGGCGTCGAGCCGGCAGCGCGAGACGCGGCCGTCGCGGGTGCGACGCACCAGGCCGGCCCGCTCGAGGACCCGGAGATGTTTGGAGATGGCGGGGCGCGAGACCGCGAACGGCTCGGCCAGCTCCCCGACCGTGGAGTCGCCGTCCGCGAGGCGGGTCAGGATGGCGCGGCGGGTGCCGTCGCCCAGCGCGGAGTACACGGCGTCGAGACGCGCTGCACTGGTAACCATATGGTTACCAGTATAGCGCCCCCGACTCGCCTGTCAAGCCGGGATCAGTGGCCCACGTCGACGGTGATGCTGCGCCATTTGCCCTGACGGAAGCGCAGCACGCTCAACGCGCAGCGGGTGATGTGCCCGCACAGGATCGCCGTCCACACGTCGACTGGGTGCAGGCCGCGGGTCGCCTGCCACCAGGCGCAGAGACCGAGCGGCACCACGATCTGGGACACGATCGAGATGTACAGCGGCGAGCGCGTGTCGCCCGTGCCCTGGAGCCCGCCGGTGTAGGTGAGGGCGACGCTCACGAATAGCCCGGACACGCTCAGGAAGGCGAGCAGCTGGGTCCCGACGGCGACTACGCCCGGGTCGGCCATGCCGAACAGGCCAAGTAATGCGCGCGGAATCGCCAGGAACAGCACGCCGATCGTCGCGGACAGGCCGAGACCGATTCCTGCGGCGATGTGGACGCCGCGTACCGCGCGCTCCGGGTGGCCGGCCCCCAAGTTCTGTCCTGCGACCGTGGCGGCCGCGCCCAGCAACCCGACCGAGGTCCACGTGATGAACGAGAACAGCTCGGTGTAGCCGACCGCGAAGGCCGCCTGCGCCTGCGCGCTCTGGGCGAGGGAGCCGATGAAGCGCAACAGCAACACGCCGGCGACGTTCATCGCGATCCCCTGGACGCCCGTGGGCAACCCGAAGCGGAACAGCGCCCGGATGATGCCCCAGTCCGGCCGCCAGTCCATGCCGCGATGCCACAACACGGGCAGGGAACCCGAGAACAGCAGGTACACGGCGAAGCCGCTCACGACGAAGCCCGCCAGCGTGGTGCCGATGGCCGCGCCGGCGGTGCCCAGCCGGGGCAGGGGGCCGAGGCCCGTGATCAGCGCGACGTTGCACACCACGTTCAGCACCGTGAGCAGGATCCCCAGCCGCAACGGCGTGCGCGGGTCTCCCGCCGCCCGCAACGCTCCGCTCACCATGAAAAAGAACAGCGACCCGAGACTGCCCACGAACATGATGCGGAGAAAGGGGAGGGCCTCGACGCGCACCGCGGGCGCGGCGTGGACCACGCCGAGCAGCGTCGGCGCGAGCAGCCAGCCGAGGGGCGCCAGCACCAGCCCCCACAGGGCCACCGCGGCGAGGAACGCCTGATAGACGGTGCGATTGACCTTTTCGGGCTCGTTGGCCCCGGCGAAGCGGGCGACGAGCACCCCCATTCCGCTGAACACCGACATGACGAAGACGATGACGACGATGAAGATCTGGATCGCCACGCCGATGGCGGCATTGCCGGCGTACCCCACGAGATGGCCGACCAGGGCGTGATCGACCATCCCCTGCAGGCCGCCGATGAGATTCTGCAGCATCGTGGGCCAGGCGAGCATCCAGACGGCGCGGGTCAGCGGTCCCTCGACGATGGAGCGGTCGAGCGCCTTGGCCTGGCGCGGGCTCGTCATGGATCGGGCTCGAAGGGCAGGGGCGGGCGCCGCGTCAGACCCGGTGCAGCTTCCAGCGGCCGCGGCGGAACAACACCACGCTCACGAGTCCGAGGGAGGAGTATCCGACGAGGATCGCGAGGAACGCCCCGAGGGGACCGAGGTCCAGCACGCGCGCGAGCACGTAGGCAAGGGGAATCTCCCACAACCAGAAACAGACGAGATTGATCCAGGTCGGCGTCCAGGTGTCGCCCGCGCCGTTGAACGCCTGCGTGAGCACCATGCCGAGTGCGTAGAACACGAACCCATAGCTCATGGTGCGCAGCGCGAGGGCGGCGATCGGAGCGGCGCCGGGATCCTGCGTGAAGAGCCGGACGATCGGGCCGGCGAGCACGACGAACACCAGTCCCACGACGCCCAGCACCATCATGTTGTACCGGCCGGCGATCCACACCGCCCGCTCGGCGCGGTCGGGGTCACGCGCGCCGAGCGATTGCCCGACGAGCGTGGCGGCGGCGTTGGACAGCCCCCAGGACGGCAGCAGGCAGAAGATCACGAGCCGGATCGCGATGGTGTAGCCCGCGACGGCGGCGCTGCCGAAGGTCGAAATGATGCGCACCAGGCCGATGTAGCTCGCCGTCCCGACCAGGACCTGGAAGGTGCCGGAGCCCGACAGACGCAGCAGGTGGGTCATCACCGCCGGGCGCAGGACGAGGTGCGTTTGCCGGACGGACACGCGCGCATCGCCGCGGCTCAACCGGTACAGCTGATACAGGACGCCCGTGCCGCGGCCGATGGTGGTCGCCAGCGCGGCCCCGGTGACGCCGAGCCGGGGGAACGGCCCGAGTCCGAAGATGAGGCAGGGGCCGAGGACGATGTTGATGGCGTTGGCGAGCCAGAGGACGCGCATCGCGATGGTGGCGTCGCCGGCGCCGCGGAAAATCGCGTTGATGAGGAACAGCAGCAGCACGGTGGCACTGCCGCCCAGCATCGTGCGCGTGTAGCCCGCACCGAGCGCGGTGACGGCCGGGGTGGCGCCCATGAGGCCCAGCAGCCGCGGCGCCAGGGTGATGCCGAGGGCCGCCACGATGGCGGCGAGGACGAGTCCGATGGCGATCCCCTGGACGGCGGCCTCCGCGGCGGCCTCGGGACGCTTCTCCCCGATGCGGCGGGCCACGACGGCCGCGACGCCGATCGAGAGTCCCATCGCGGCGGTGTACACGAGGGTCAGCATCGATTCCGTCAGGCCGACCGTCGCCACCGCGTCCGGTCCCAGGTGGGACACCCAGAACACGTCGACCACCGCGAAGATCGATTCCATCGCCATCTCGAGCACCATCGGGATGGCGAGCAGCACGATCGCGCGATTGAGGGAGCCGGCGGTGTAGTCGTGCGGAACGCCGCGCACGGCATCCCGGATCACCGCCCACCAGGTGTTGCCGGCAGGTGCCGCGACCGTCACGGCCGGTTCGGTCATGCAGCCCTCTCAGGTACGTGCAGGTGCCGTTCGCGGCCCCGAGACGATCGCGGTTTGGTCGGCCGGCGGACAATCCGCCCGAAGATAATCGGGCGGTATATTCTCGGGGTTCCCATCCTGGAAACCCTGACATGTGCCGGAACATCAAGACGCTCGCCAATTTCGCGCCGCCGGCGACCGACGAGGAGATCCAAGCGTCGGCGCTGCAGTTCGTGCGCAAGCTCAGTGGAACCACCCGGCCCTCACGGGCCAACGAAGCCGCGTTCAACGCGGCGGTCGAGGAGGTCAGCACCGCCGCCCGGCGCCTGATCGATTCGCTGACGACCGCCGCACCTCCGCGCGATCGCGAAGCGGAAGCCCGCAAGGCGCGCGAGCGTTCGGCGCGGCGGTTCGGGACGGCCTAGTTGCCCGACATGACCGCGACGGAGCAACAGGCGATCGTGCAGCGCCTGCGCGAGCACGGGACCCTCGGCGGCGCCCCGCTGCAGGAGCTGGAATGGCTTGCTGCGCACGGCTATCTGCAGCGGTTCGCCGCCGGAGAGGTGCCCGTGCGGCAGGGCGCTGCCCCGGCCGGCTCGCTCTACGTCCTGCTCACGGGTCACATCGCGCTCTACATCGACCGCGGCCGGGGCCGGCGCGCCAAAGCGGCCGAATGGCACGGCGGAGAGGTGAGTGGTTGGCTCCCGTATTCACGGATCGCCGTAGCGATCGGCGACCTCGTGGCCGAGGCGGACACGGAGGCCTGGTTGGTCGATCGTGATCGCTTCCCGGAACTGATCCGTGAATGCCCCGAGCTGACCGCGATCCTGGTTCACGTCATGCTGGATCGCGCGCGGCATTTCACCTCCACCGACTTGCGGGACGAGAAGCTGGTCGCGCTGGGAAAGCTCGCCGCGGGACTCGCCCACGAGCTCAACAATCCGGCGTCGGCCATGGTGCGGAGCGCCAAAGGCCTGGCCGATCTGCTGGCCGAGGGGGAAGCGGCCGCCCGCGCCCTGGGCGCCCTGCGCCTGACGGCTGCCCAGCTGGCCGACGTGGACGCGGTGCAGCAGACGTGCCTGGCCGCGTCGGTGCGCACCTGGACGCCGCTGGAGCGGGCGGATCGCGAGGACGCGTTGGCCGCGTGGATCGGCGCGCACGGCGCAGACGACGGTCTGGCGACGCAGTTTGCGGAGACCGCGGTGTCCCTCGAGGCGCTGGAGAAGCTCGCCGCCGTCGTTCCGGGCGACGCGCTCGACGCGACGCTGCGGTGGATCGCCGGACGCTGCGCGATTCGCAGCCTGACCGAGGAGATCGAGCGGAGCGCCTCCCGGGTGTTCGAGCTGGTCTCGGCGGTGAAGGGATTCACCCAGATGGACCGCTCCACCGTGGCGCAGCCGGTCGATGTCGGCCGGGGACTGCGTGACACGATCCTCGTGCTGCGGTCCAAGGCGGCGTCGAAGTCCGTCAGCCTCTCGGCCCAGGTCGAATCCGACTTGCCCCCGGTACAGGGCGTGGGGGCCGAGCTGAACCAGATCTGGGCCAATCTGGTGGACAACGCGCTCGACGCTGTGGGCAAAGAAGGGCATGTCGCGGTCACGGCCCGTCGGGAGGGGGAGCGGGTGGTGGTGGAAGTTGCGGACGACGGTCCCGGCATCCCTGCCGAGGTCCGCGAGCGCATTTTCGAACCGTTCTTCACCACCAAGGATGTGGGGAAGGGAACCGGGCTCGGGCTCGATATCGTGCGGCGGACGCTGGAGCGGCACGACGGAGAGATCGAGGTGGAATCGCGCCCGGGCCGAACGGTGTTCCGGGTCAAGCTCCCGGCCCAAGGCATGCGGTCCAGCGGGCGCTGGTCGCGCTCGACCTCGCGGATTCAGATCGAGGAGTAGCTCACACCGTTTCCAGGTACTTGTGGATCATCCCGACGGCGGCCGACCCCTCCCCCACCGCCGAGGCCACCCGTTTGGTCGAGCCGAGGCGGACGTCGCCGGAGGCGAAGATACCGGGCACGCTCGTCTCGAGCAGGAACGGATCGCGGTCGAGGGTCCAGCCCTTGGGCCGCTTGCCGTTCCGCAGCAGGTCCGGACCGGTGATGACGAAGCCGAGATCGTCGCGCTCCACCAGGCCGGCCACCATGTCCGACAGCGGCGCCGAGCCGATGAAGACGAACATCGCCGTCGCCGGGAGCGTGCTGCGCTCGCCCGTGTCGGCGTGCTGCAGATCGACCGATTCGAGACGATCGGTCCCGCAGACGGCGACGACGGAGGTGTGCGTCCGCACCTCGATGTTCTCCGCGGCCGCGATGCGGTCGAGGAGATACGTCGACATGGACGCCTGCAGCGACGCACCGCGCACGAGCATCGTGACCTTCCGGGCGTAGCGGGCGAACAGCAGGGCGGCCTGGCCCGCGGAATTCGCTCCACCGACCACGACCACGTCCGCGCCGCGATGGGCGCTGGCCTCGGCGACCGCCGCGCCGTAGTACACGCCCGCCCCGGTGAGCGCGTCCGCGCCCGGCACGTCGAGGCGCCGCACGATCATCCCGGTCGCGAGCAACAGGGCGTAGCACCGGAGCTCGCTGCCGTCGTCCAGGACCACGATGCGGTAGGGGTCCTCCACCCGGATCGCGGCCACGCCTCGCGGTGTCACCACCTCGGCGCCAAACCGCCGGGCCTGGATCGTGGCGCGCCGCGCCAGGTCGGCTCCGGCGATGCCGCTCGGGAAGCCGAGATAGTTCTCGATTTGCGAGCTGGTGCCGGCCTGCCCGCCCGTTGCGCCCAATTCGAGCAGGATCGTCCGCAACCCCTCGGACGCGCCGTACACGGCCGCCGCCAGGCCGCTCGGCCCCCCACCCACCACGATGAGGTCGTAGAACGGTTGCCGGGCCTGGGTTTGCAGGCCGATGCGCTCGGCCAGCTCGCGGCTGGTCGGGGCCGCCAATGCCGACCCGTCGGGGAAGAAAACGACGGGGAGCGCTTTGAGCCCCGGCGTGATCGTCTCGACCAGCGCACGCGTCGCCTGGTCCATGTCGAGATCGATCCAGCGGTATGCGGTCTGGTTCCGGGACAGGAAGTCCTTGATCTCGTAGCTCCGCGGCGACCAGCGGGAGCCGGCGACCCGGATCCCTTCGAACGGCGCGCGGAAGGCCGCGCTCCAGTCGGCCAGCAGCTCGTCCAGCACCGGATACAGATGCTGCTCCGGCGGATCCCACGGCTTCATCAGGTAGTGGTCCAGGCCGACGGCGTTGATGCCCGTGATCGCCGCCTCCGTGTCGGCGTAGGCGGTCAGCAGGACCTTGCGGGCATCCGGATACAACCGGCGCGCTTCGGTCAGGAACTGGGTGCCACTCATCTGCGGCATGCGCTCGTCCACGAGAAACAGCGCGACGGCCGCGTCCCGCGCCTTGAGCTGCTGCGTGGTCTCCAGGGCCTGGGGACCAGAGCTCACCGCGAGGATCCGGTAGTCGGAACGGAAATGCCGGCGCAGATCGCGCTCGACCGCGCCGAGCACCTCGGGGTCGTCGTCGACGCTCATGATGACGGGCTTAGCCATGCTGTTCCTCCGTGGACGGCCCCTGGATCGGCAGCTTCACGGTGAAGCAGGTGAAGCCGGGCCGCGAGGTGACGCGAATCTCGCCCGCGTGCTTCCGGGTAACGATAGTGTAGCTGGTCGAAAGGCCCAGGCCCGTCCCCTTCCCGGGCGCCTTGGTCGTGAAGAACGGATCGAAGATCCTGGGCTGGATCTCCACCGGGATGCCCGGCCCGTTGTCCTCGATCTCGACCACCGCCCAGGCGTCGCGACGGCGGGTGCGGATGGTGATCTCGCCCTGGCCGCCCATCGCATCGGCCGCGTTGTCGAGCAGATTGGTCCACACCTGATTCAGCTCGCTGCCGTACGCCTGCACCGGAGGAACGTCGGCGCCGTAGTCGCGGTGCACCGTGATGCCGGCCTTCAGCTTGTTGCGCAGGATCACCAGCGTGTTGTCGAGACCTTCCTTCAGGTCGACCGACTGCACCGGCGCCTCCCCGAGATACGAGTAGCTCTTGAGAGCGCCGACGACCTCGGCGACCCGCGTCGAGCCCTGTCCGATCTCGTACAGGAGCGTGTGGACGGAGAACACACTGGCGGCCCAGGCGAGGGCGGCGCCGAGCGCTTCGCCCTGGAGGGCGCCGGCGAGCCGTGCCAGTGCGGGTCGATCAAGCCCCTGACCGACCAGCGACGGGGCGAGCTGCCACGGGTCTGCGATGCTGCGCTCCTCGAGCCATGCCTCGACGACTGCTTCCTCGTCGGAACGCGCGAGCACATCCAGTCCGTTCGGGCGCACCGCCCGCTCGCGCCCCTGCCGCTCGAGCGATTGCAGCAGGTCCCGCCCGGAGGAGGTGAGCGTCATCGCGCTCAGGCGGAGGTGCGCGGCCTCGAGACGGGCGAACGCGTCGCCGAGCTGTTCGGCGGCGCGGCGGGTGGCCGCGGCAGGGTTGTTCAGCTCGTGCGCCACCCCCGCGGCGAGCGTGCCCAGGGTGGCCAGCTTCTCCGACTGGCGCAGCATCATCTCCTGATTGAGGTAAGCCACCTCGAGCTCCCGGAGCCTCCGTCGATCCGTCACGAAGGAACGCAGCACGATGAAGGCAAGCGAGGAGACCGCGACGACGTTGAGCACGAAGAAGGTAAGTATGAGCCAGGCCGGCAGGGGGTTGTCGATCGCCAGCTGTGGCTGCAACAACGCGGCCGCGACGATCGCCGTGACATACGCGATGAACCACCAGACGGTCGACCGCACGCCGCCGAACAGGACCGCCATCAGCACCGCAATGAACGACCACAGGATCACCAGGCCGGATCCGACGAACCCTCCCAGGGCGACCTGCAAGGCAAACGGCAGCACCAGGATCAGGAGTTGCTGCGTCTGCCGGAACGTCTGGTAGCGCCGCAGCCGGGACAAGATGAGGAGATCCAGGAGTGTCACTACTGAGTACGCAACGGGTATCGCGGCGACGGTGCGCGCACCATAGGCGAAATACAACGCGCCCCAGACCAATCCGGCCGGGATCATCAGGATGGAGGCGATCGTGAACTGGACTTTGCGGTGCCGGGTCTCCTCGGCGTCGCCCGGGGAATACGAGAGCTGTTCCAGCCATCCGAGGGAGGGGAGCACACTTCGAAGATATGCGCTCAGCTCGGCCGCCGGCGGGCGAGCACGACCCCGGCCACGCACAGCGCGCCGCCGAGGATGGCGACGATCCTCGGCACTTCGCCCAGGATCAACCAGCTCATCACGATCGTGATCGGCGGCACGAGGTAGGCCGTGGCCGCGAGGCGGCTCGCCGAACCGCGCGCCAGGGCATAGGCCCACGTCGTGAAGGCGACGGAGGTCGGAAACACCCCGAGGTAGCCCATCCAGACGAGGTCCGCCGGCGGCGCGGTACCGACGGCGCGCACCAGCGCCGGCGCGTAGGGCAGGCAGCAGAGCGCGCCGATGGTGCAGCAGATCCACGTGACCTGCAGCGCCGAGAGCCGCCCAAGGACCGGCTTCTGCGCTACCACTCCACCGGCCGACGCGGCGGTTGCGACGACGCTGAGGAGCACGCCCCACAGCGGGGTGTTGCCCGACATCGTCGCGAGGCCGATGATGATCACGCCGGCGAATGCGACGGCGCCCCCGGCCAGCAACCCCGCGGTCAGGCGCTCCCGCAGGAACAGCGCTGCCAGCGCCATGATCATGAGCGGCGCGATGTTGACGACCATCGCCGCGGTTCCCGCATCGACCACCCGCTCCGAGGTGTTGAGTGCGACGTTGTAGAGACCGAACCACAGCAGGCCGGCGACGAGGAGCAGGCCGGACTCGCGTCGCGTCGGGCGGAGCACCCCCCGGCGCCACAGCAGGAGGCCCAGCAGCACACTCCCGATGGTGAGGCGCCCCAGCGCCAGGGCCCCGGGTGAGATGGTGCGCGTCGCGGCGCGGATGCCGACGAAGGCCGAGGACCACAGGGTGACCGACACGAGCGCGGCGGCGAGCGGTCGCCAGTCGCGCGAGTCCAAGGTGTTCTGGCTCATGGCCTTGGCCTTGTGAAGGAGATGCCCGAATGTATCCCGAATATGCCGCCCCGCAACGCCCCCTTGCGTCTGAAGATCGTCCCCGCTATACTGAACCATATGGTTCAGTATTCGCCTCGCCTCGATGCGGCGTTCGCTGCGCTATCCGATCCCACCCGTCGCGGCATCCTCGAGCGACTCGGGGGTGGGGACGCCTCGGTCAGCGATCTGGCCGCGAGATTCGACATGACCCTCACGGGCGTGAAGAAGCACCTGCGGGTCCTCGAGCAGGCGGGACTGGTGACCACGAAGAAAGTCGGCCGAGTGCGGCAGTGCAGGCTGGGCCCTCGGCGGCTGGATGCGGAGACGGCGTGGATCGCCAACTATCAACAGATGCTCGAGGAGCGCCTCGACAGCCTGGGTGAGTTCCTGGAGCGCACCAAAGGGAGCGAGTCATGAGCGCAAGTGTGAAAGACCAGGCCGCCGGCCTGCAGATCGGGAAGGCGGGCGAGCGCGAGATCCGCATCGAGCGGATCTTCAGCGCGCCGCGTGAGCGAGTGTGGCGCGCGTTCACCGATCCGAAGCTCGTGGCGCAGTGGTGGGGGCGCGGTCGCGAGATGACCATCGAGCGCATGGAGGTCGAGCGCGGAGGCCACTGGCGTTTCATCGTGCCGAGCCCCCACGGACCGCAGGGGTTCGAGGGACGGTTCCGCGAGGTGAGCCCGCCGAGCCGCATCGTCTGGACCTTCGAATGGGACGGCATGCCGGGCTATGTCGCGGTGGAGACAGTCGTGTTCGAGGACCTGGGCGACGGTCGCACGAAGCTCGTCACGACGTCGCTGTTCCATACGACGGAGGAGCGGGACGGGGCCATGAGCTCGGGGATGGCGGACGGCGTGGCCGACAGCTACGCCGCGCTGGACCGGCTGCTCGCCACGCTGGGGTGACCGAAAACTCGGCCAGCGCTCGCGGGCGCTGGCCGAGGCCGCGGTCAGGCGCCGGCCGTGCTCCGGTGGTTCGCGGCCATCGCGCACCGGGACGTGCCCAGGGGAGCTCGGGTGATTCCCGTAACGGCCGACTTCACGCGACCCTTCGACCTCCCCGGGCTCGAAGTGTATCCCTTCCCATCCCCCCTCCGTCTACCTGTAATGAAGGAGGGGATACCGCCATGACACTAGACATCCGCACCGCGAGTTTGGTCGCCGTCGGAGCCTCAATCACCGCGAACTGTCAACCCTGCCTGCAGATCAACACCGCCAGAGCGTTGAAATGCGGGGTGGACCCCCAAGCAGTGGCAGATGCTGTCGAGATCGGGAGGAAGGTACGCGCAGGCGCTGGCTCCAAGATGGACGCGTTCGCCGCCACGCTCGATGTCCCCGCCGT
>DATICZ010000163.1:0-13288 GCA_035456525.1 Gemmatimonadales bacterium | reverse complement strand
TAGGTGAGATTCGCCACCTGCGTATAGAAGAGGGTCCACGCGGCGCCCGCCACCCCGCCCTTCGCCCCGACGGTCAGGCCCCAGCTCGTGGGCTTCTGGTCGGTGAGGGTCTTCCGGTCCACCTGGATGTCGTCCAGCATCAGCTGGGCGTACGTCGTCACGCCGCCGCGCCGCTCGAGATCGAGGCCCACGAAGCTGTTGACGTTGGTCCCCGTGTTCAGCTGTTCCAGGAACCCGAGGTTCAGGATGTTCAGGTACCAGGGCTCGAGGTCGCGGTCGGCGCCGGAGAGCACCGACCCTTCCCACAGCGCCACGGTCCAGCGCCCCGGCGGGCGCAGCCACAGCCGGTGCTGCACCATGTAGCGCCGGTTCGTCTGGCCGATCGAGTCGCTGCGCGAGTCGAGCTGCGTGGCGATCGCCTGCAGCTGGATCGCGGAGGTGCCCAGCGTGACCCCCAGGTGGTCCAGCCCGTACGGGTCGTCCGACAGCAGCAGCCCCTGGACGACGCTCGGCCCCCAGTTCCGGTCCATCCGTCCGAAGAACAGCTCGCCGAAGCTCCACTGCGCCGAGAAGTAGGATTCGGCCATGCGCCCCGCGATGGCGCGGTCCTTCTTGCCGAACCAGTCGCGATCGTATTTGAGTCGGGTGTCGAACAGCGGGTGCGTCACCGCGACCACGGGGCCGAGCGCCAGGGTGAGGGCGAGGCCGCCGGAGCCGAAGCCGCGCGACACGGTGTCGCCGCGCGGCGGTGCGCCGCGGAACAACTCCAGCGGATCGCGCAGGCTGTGGGTGGCGGCAGCGACCCCGAGGTGCGCGTCTACCCGTCCCCAGGGACCCTGCTCGTGGCGACGCAGGTCCCGCAGCAACGCGCGTACCACTCCCCATTCCCCATTCCCCAGTCGCGTACTGTCGATCGCCTCGAGCGCCCGGACGAGGTCGTCGGCGCGGAACGGCCGCGTGAGCGGCGAGGGGTCCACCATCTTCCCCGCGGCGATGAGGTGCTCGACGTAGGGGCTCCCCCGGTAGCTCAGGGGGACGTAGGGGGTGGCGGTTTGCCCGCGCAGCGGCGCTGCCAGGGCGAGGAGCGCGATGAGGATTGCGGATTGCGGATTGCGGATTGCGGATTGAAGACCATTGCGGATTGCGGATTGGGGATTGTGGATTGGAAAGGGCGGTTCAATCCGCAATCCACAATCCGCAATCCACAATAGCCTCATGGCGTCACCCTCACTCCCAACTCCAGCAAGGTGAGCGCGCCGACGCTGCCCTTGGCGTACTTGCTGTTCGCCTCGTAGAGCTGCTGGCGCTCGAGGCGCAGGCCGCCCATGACGCGGGGCCCGAGCGGGTAATCGACTCCGGCGCCGATGAGCCAGAACAGGCTCGTGTGGTACAGCACGCTGGCGTTGTCGGTGGACTTGAGGCGGTAGGCGCCGCCGCCCAGCGTCAGCACCGGCACGACGGTGGTGTTGCGGGTCAGCTCGACTTCGCCGCGCACCAGTCCCTGGATCAGGCCGACGGCGAGGCTGGCGCTTCCGGCCTGCGCGCGTACCACGCCCAGCCCGAGGCCGGCCTGCACGCGCAGGGCAGGCGCGAGGTACCGCCCCACCATCAGCTCGGTGCGGAACCCGGGCCGCCCGTCCACGCCGGGGCCGCTGTCGAAGTCGTAGCTGAACGCCGCGCCGCCGGCGCGCGCGCCGTACACCCAGGCGGCCTGCACGCCCGGCACAGTGACCTGCAGCGGCACCCGCACGCTGAGCCGTTGCCCCTCCCCGGTCGCACTCACCACGAGCGTGGCGCGCCCGTTGCGCCGCGGCTCGAGCACCAGCGTGCCCGGCGCGGTGGCGACGCCGCGCAGGTTGCGCAGGCCCGCGGCGGCGCCGCTCACCGTCGCGGTCTGGCCCGCGAGGATCGCCTCGTTGCCCCAGGCGTCGCGCGCCACCATGCGCACCGTCGCCGTCACGGCCGTCGCCAGGACGAGCGAGTCGATGGGGCGCCCGTTCTGCTCCACCGCCAGCGTCCGCGCCGGCCCCGCCGTCGCGTACAGGTTCGTGGTGCGCGACACGCGGCTGGCCGTCGCCGTGATGACCACCGGACCGGCGCGGTCGCCCAGCGTCACGGTGGTGCGCGCCACGCCGGCGGAATCGGTGGCCGTTACGGTGTCCGTGAGCGCGGCGTTGGTGGCCGCGAAGCGGACGGCGTAGCCGGCCACCGGCACGCCCGCCGTGTCGCGCACCTCGAGCAGCAGCGGCTGCCGCAGCGTGGTGTGCACGTTGCCGCGCTGGCCCGTTCCCGCGATGAACTGCGTGCGGTCGTCCGAGATCGCGGGCGCTTCGATGCGCGCCGTGACGGTGGCGAGCAGCGCGCCACGCGCGAACACGCCGATCGTCCCGCCCGCGCGCAGCGCGCCGGCGGGAAGCGGCAGCAGCGCCATCCCGGTGCCGTCGGTGTCGACCGTCGGCAGGGGCCCGAGCTGGGCGCTGATGCCGCGCAGCTCGAGCGGCAGCGCGGCGACGGGAGCGCCGCCCGCGCCGCGCACCACCACGCGCACCAGCGCCGGGACGCGGCTGCCTTCCCGCACCACCACGACCGGCGGGAGCACGTCCGCCAGGAGCGTCGGCGCCGCGGTCACGAGCTGCACCGTCACCTGGGCCGGCTGGTCGCCCAGCGCGGTGATTTCGAGCCGGTAGGTCCCCGACTGCATCCCGGCGAGCACGCGGAAGGTCGCGACGCCGCGCGCGTTGGTCACCGCCCCCGGCTCCTGCAGCGCGCCGCCCGGGATGGCGGTGGCGCCGCGCAGCTGGAGCGACTTGCCGCCCTGCGGCACGCCGCCGCGCAACAGCCGCACCGTCAGCGTCACCTCCGAGCCCGCCGTCGCCCGCAGCCGCTCCGGCGCGACGATGCGCAACGCGGCGCTGCCGCCGGCGCGCGTGGCGCGGGACGCGCAGCCTTCGATGGCGTCGAGCAGCTCCTTGTCGGCGCCCGCCGCGGCCAGATCGAAACGGTCGCGGGGACTCGGCGTGAAGGCGAGACAGCGGCGCCGCACCATCAGCGCGACGTTGCCGGGGGGCCGGCCGGAGGCGAGCAGGCGGATCAGGTCGGTCTTGCGCAGCGGCCCGGACTGGGTGCCCTGGGCGGCCACGGAGCCGGCGACGGCCAGCAGCAGCAGCGTCGCGCACAGGCAATTGCGGATGGCGGATTGCGGATTGCGGATTGTCATGGGCAGCTCCGTCGCTGGCACGAGCTTATGCACCTCCGGCGGGCCGCGCAATCGGTCTGCGGCTGACCGGGCGCGAGATCCCAAGGAATGCGGCCTGGTGTTCGATCCGCAATCCGCAGTCCGCAATCGATCTACCTGGGCACGAGCACCACGCCGCTGGCCCGTTCGGCCACGCCGCGCGTGGGGCGCCACAGCGCGACGCCCGCGCCGGCGAGCGCGATCCCGAACAGCGTCCAGCGCAC
Organism: Gemmatimonadales bacterium; assembly: GCA_035456525.1. GTDB lineage: Bacteria > Gemmatimonadota > Gemmatimonadetes > Gemmatimonadales > GWC2-71-9 > DASTHG01. The sequence continues at coordinate 9,829 of DATICZ010000163.1, read as the reverse complement.
CCACAACGGGACCCGCCCGTCGTCGGCCGGCGGCGCGTCGGTGGTGGTGGTCGTGACCCGCGTGCCCGTCCGGATCCCGACGCTCACCCCGTGCGGCGCCGATGCGAGCGCGAGCAGGAGCAACAGGGGCGACCAGGCGACGAGCGACCGCGCCGCGCAGCGCAGCCGCCCCGCCGGCACGCCGTCGGCGCGCACCACGGCGATCCCGAACAGGCGGAACAGGACGCCGCCGCGCAGCAGCAGCGCCAGCACGGCGCCGGCCGCTCCCAGGAACGCCAGCGCCGTGAGCGATTGCAGCACCGCCTTGGGCACCGTGGCGAGACCCACTCCCAGGTTCGGGAGGGTGACGCGGCCGTCGAGCCAGGCGCGCGCGGCCGCGACGGCCTGCGAATCGGGCGCCGGATAGCGCCGCGCGGCCGAGTCCAGCACGCCGCGCAGCTCGGGAGGCAGCGCCGCCAGGAGCGGCGTGCTCGTCTGGTTCCCGCTCCGCGCCTCGTGCATGGCGGCCGCGAACACGACGCGCACCGCCTCCGCCGTGCGGCGCGCCGTGCTGTCCCCGCTCCCCGCCGCCACGGTGCTGTCGGCGTGCCGCAGCGCCCGGAGGTAGGGCTCGCTGTAGACCGAGACGTCGCGGTACCACGCCGGCATGCTCGCCATCATGACCGGCACCGCGAGGCGGATCGCCACGACGAACCCCGGCACGCACGCGACGACCGCGAGCATGCCGGCGCGCCGCCCGCGACTCACTTCGGCGGGCCGTGCGGCCACGCCCTCCAGGGCCGCGCGGAAGTCCGCGATCGTGCGGCTCGCGGACCCCGGCCCGTCACCGCCCGACAGACTCGCCACGATGCCCTGCGCGTACTCGGGGAGCGGGATGCCGGTGCGCTGGAATCGCGTCGTCACGATGCGCCGCAGGAAATCGCGCCAGGTGGCGGGCGTGACCTCGACCGCCCGCTCCTCCTCCGCAGCGGAGCGCGGCGACTCCACCGGAACGTCGAGCAGCAGCGCCCGGCCCGACGGCTCGATCCACACCTGGCCCGGCGAGAGCGGCCCCGCCGTCCCGTCGCGCGCGAAGCGCGACTCGAGCTCCCGCGCGAGCGAGTGGAGCACCTCGCGCATCTCGCGCCACCCGAGCCCACGGCGCGACAGCGCCCAGTCCTCGAGCGTCGTCCCCTGCGGGGCGCCGTAGGCGTCCCAGGTGACCCCGTCGCGCGTGCCGCGCTGCAGCCAGGGGAGGCTGCCCTCGCCGCGCCCCCGCAGCCGCTCGACCGGCGGCGCCGCCGCCGCGTCGCGGACCTCGTGGATCCACACGTCGCGGTGCAGCTCGTCGTCGTGCGCCACGAGCAGCGCCGCGGCCGGGTCGCGCCACAGCGTGCCCGTCACGCGGTACGGCCCGTATGCCGTGGCCGCCGGCACGGGCTCCACCGCGGGCGCGACGCGCGGCACCGGCGTCGCGCGCTCGCGCGCCAGCACCGCCATCGTGCGCGTGCCGCTGGCCAGCTCGTGCGCGCCGGCGTAGCCGTTGCGCCGCCGCATGGTGGAGACCAGGACGCCGATCGCGAGCAGCTGCAGCAACCCGGGAGCGAAGCGCAGCACGGGATGCGAAATCAGGTCGAGCCCCACCGTCGTCAGGAACTGATAGAGGAGGCCGGGCCCGGCGTAGAGCAGCAGGAACACGGCGGCGCGCCACGTCACGCGGCCGAGCGAGGCCTGGGATCCATCCGCGCCGGTCACGCGCAACCCCAGCAGCCGCTTCCCCACACTGCCGCCCCAGTAGCGTTCGGTGAGGGCGAAGTAGACGAGCTGGGCGAGCGGCTGCGCCAGGCCCGCCAGCAGCAGCCCGCCCCGGACCGCCTGCGTCATCGCCGCCGCGCTCAGCGCGACGCCGAGCGGCGCGAAGAGCAGCAGGTCCACCGCGATGGCGCCGAAGCGCCGCGCCAGTCCGGCCGGGGCGAGCCCCTTCGACGACAGCGGCACCAGCGCCTCCCGCAGCTGCTCGTAGCTCTGGAAGCGCTTCTCCTTCGACTTGGCGAGCAGCCGCAGGATCACCCGCTGCAGTCCGGGGGGCACCGCCACGTCGTGCTGGGCGAACGGCACGGGATCGCGCGTCAGCACCTGTGCCAGCACCGCCGACGCATTGGTGCCCTGGTAGGGCAGCTTCCCGGTGACCAGCTCGTACAGCATCGCCCCGACGCTGTAGAGGTCGCTGCGCAGATCGAGCGGCTCGGCGGCGATCTGCTCCGGGCTCGCGTAGAAGGGCGTGCCGAGGAACGCGCCGGTCTGGCTCAGGTGACTGTCCACCTCGAGACTCTTCGAGATGCCGAAGTCGCCGATCTTGGCGCGGCCGTCCGCGTCGAGGAACACGTTCGACGGCTTCACATCGCGGTGCAGGATCTCCCGCTGGTGGGCGCTCTCGAGCCCCTCCAGCACGTCCAGCACGACGTCCACCGCCGCGCGCGGCGGCAGCGGGCCGTCCCGGATCCGGTCGGCGAGCGTGCCGCCGGTCACCAGCTCCATCGCGATGTAGGGGAAGCCGTCGTGGGCGCCGGCGTCGAAGACGTACACGCAGCGGGAATTGTGGAGCGACGCGGCGAGCCGCCCCTCCTGCTGGAAGCGCTCCAGCGCCCGCGCCGATTCGGCGCGCAGCTCAGTGAGCACCTTCAGGGCGACGCGGCGGCCGTTCGCCTCGCTCTCCGCTTCCCAGACCTCGGCGAACCCTCCTTTGCCCAGCGGGCGGATGAGCCGGTAGGCACCGAAGCGGGCGCCGGGGGAGAGGTCGGGCATGGGGGCGCACTGAGGTTAGGAGGCGGACCACGGATGCGCAACGCGACCTCTCCCCCTGGCCCCCTCTCCCCTGTCGTGTACCTCACCGCGCCGTTGCGTCCTTACGTAGTCCCCAGGCTGACAGGACTGTTCCGCTTTTCCCGTGCGTCAACGGCACCGCGTCTGATTCTTCCATCAAGGGACGACCGCTAGCATTGCCTGCGTTAGCGATCGATCCCACTCATGATGGAGAACACGATGAAACCGAAACTCTCTGCCACCTTGCTGAGCCTGGCGGCTCTGGCGGCGTGCGGCAGCTACGATTCCACAGGGTATACCCTGCCCCCGACGACGCCCGCTTTCACCACTTTCCAGGCCCAGGGCGACAGCCTCGCCATCGCGGACGACCTGGATGCCTTTCGCGCCGCGCTGGGCGGCGTGCTGAACGCGCCCAACACGCCGCCGGCCGCGAGTGGCCGGCGCGAGATCAACTGGGACGGCGTACCGGCCGCGTTGACCGACGTCGATACCTTCCCGGCGACGTTCTTCAATGTCAACTCGAAACGGGGCGCCGAGTTCCGCACGTCCGGGACCGGCCTCCGGGTGGACAGCAGCGCGTTTGCCACGGCGAACGCCGGCCTGGGAGCCCAGTTCAGGGCCTTCTCGCCCAAGAAGCTGTTCATGGCCGTCGGCAGCACCCTGGTCGAGGTGCAGTTCAAGGTGGTCGGTACGCCGACTCTTGGCCTGGTCAACGGCTTCGGTGTCGTCTTTGCGGACGTCGATCGGACAGGCTCCACGCGCGTCGAGCTCTACGACGCGGACGGCGTCCTGATCGCGAACCTCACAGCCCCGGCCCAGGGCGGCACCCAGGGGTTCTCCTTCATCGGGGCGGTGTTCCCGTCGCCGATCGTCTCTCATGTGCGGATCATCAGCGGTGACGCCGCCTTGAACGCGACGATCACCGATCTGACCGCGGGCGGCACTGCCGACCTCGTCGTGATGGATGATTTCGTCTACGGCGAGCCGCAGCCCCGGCCCTAGTCGTTGCGCACCGCCGGTTGGGGCCCCGGGCTCGTCCGGGGCCCCGATCAGTCTGCTTTCCGCTCTTCTGCGTCCTTGCCGAGGTGTCGATCGAGAAAGTACATCGCCGAGCTCGTCGGACCGATCTGCTGCACCTGCTCCAGGATCATCCGCGCCGTCTTTTCCTCCTCGACCTGCTCCGTCACGAACCACTGCAACATCGCCATCGTCGCGTGATCGGCCGCCTTGTGGGCCAGCTCGAAACCGTCGTGGATGACCGCACTCACGTTCTGCTCGTTGGCCAGCGCCTGCTCCCACACCGCGACGGTGGACGCGAACTGGCCCGGCGGTTGTGCCAGCGCCTGCAGGGTCACGCGGCCGTCGCGGTCATTCACGAAATCGAACACCCGCATGGCGTGAGCCAGCTCCTCTCGCGCCTGCCGCCGCATCCACTTGGCCGAGCCCGGGAGGTTGGCCGCCTCGAAGTGAGCCGCCATCGAGAGATAGAGATAGGCGGAGGCCAGCTCATGGTGCAGCTGGTCGTTGAGCGCCGCCTGAATCCTGGGATCGAGCATAGGCATGCTCCAAGCTACCCCGCTTCGGCTCAGGGCGCTCGGTAGATCACGCCATCTTTCATGACGAAGCGCACCCGGCTCACCACCGCGATGTCGCGCGTGGGGTCGCCCGCCACCGCCACCAGATCCGCCTTCAACCCCGGGACCACGCGCCCGATCTCATGCTCCAGGCCGAGGATCCCGGCATCCACGGCGGTGGCCGCGAGGAGGGCCTGGGCCGGGCGCATGCCGTCCCGCACCATCCACTCGAGCTCCCGCGCGTTGGCGCCATGGGTGAACACGCCCGCGTCACTGCCGCACCCGATGGTCACCCCGTTCTTCAGCGCGATCTGAAACGCCTCGGCCGCCTGCCGCATGTCGGCGGTGGGCCCGCTCCGCCCGGGCACATACCCGTCGAAGTACTCCGCGTAGGCTTCGACCGCCGTCAGCGTGGGCAGCCACGCCACGCCGCGCTCCGCCATCAGATGAAACACGGAATCGGTGCCGCCGAATCCGTGCTCGATGGTGTTCACCCCCGCGAGGATCGCGCGCCGCATCCCCTCCGGCGTCGTGGCATGGGCGGCCACCCGGCGGCCCGAGGAGTGGGCTTCCGCCACGAGGGCGTCGAGCTCCGCCTGACTGAACGTGGGCACGGTGGCGCCGCCCGGCCCCCGGCCGTAGTCGGCGTACACCTTGATCCAGTCGGCCCCGCGGGCGGCCTGCTCGCGCACCGCTTCGAGGACCTGCGGGACGCCGCTCACCGGCTGGGCGCCCTGCGGCAAGTCGAGGTCCGGCCGGAACCCGCCCGGTCCGGGGCCGTAGCTCGCGGTCGCCACGATGGCGCGCGTGGCCACCCGCAACCGCGGCCCGGGAATGAGCCCCTCGGCAATGGCCCGCTCGAGCGACACGTCCTCGAATCCCGCGCCCTCGGTGCCCAGATCCCGCAGCGTCGTGAACCCCTGCATCAGCGTATTGCGCGCGTGCAGGACGGCCTCCACCACGCGATAGCCCGCGGGCTCCTTGAGCACCTGGTCGTTCCACAACGTCTCGTTGTACGGATGCAGGAAGAGGTGCGAATGCGCGTCGATGAGCCCGGGAAGGAGGGTGGTGCCGGGCAGCGCGATCGTCTCGGCGCCGCGCGGCACGCGCACCGCATCCGCCGGCCCCACGGCGGCGATGCTGTCCCCCTGCACCAGCACCACCCATCCCGCATGGGCTTCCTCACTGGTGGCATCGAACACGCGGTCCGGGCGCAGCAGCAGGGCGTGGCCCCGCGGCGCCGGCACCAGCGGGGCGAAGCCCGCCCGGAGCGGCTCCTTGAGCGCCGAGAGCAGCGTGTCCCGCGTCTGCGCGGCGCCGCGCGCGGCGGCGACGGCGCCGAGGAGTACGGCGATCGTCGCAACACCGGGGCTCACACGCGTGGAAGTGTAAGGCATGCGCTAGTCTCTGAGGATCTTGAGTGCGCGCTCCAGCACCTCGTCGCGGCCGGCCCGAATGCCCGCGAGGGTCGGACGGACGACGACGTCCGGCTGCAAGCCGACCCGTTGCAGCTGCCGCCCATCCGCATGGCGAACGTCGTGACCGGTGAACGTCGCGTACATCCCGGCCACGAGCGCCACGGTGGTGACGTCCCCGTTGGCCCCCATCGTCGGCGAGCCTACGATGGTCGTCTTGTTCGCCGCCTTCAGGAACAATCCCGTGTGCTCCGCCTGGCTGATGGTGCGCTCGTCCACCAGCAGAATGGTCTTCCCATGGTACACCCACTGCGACCCGCGCGGCGTGCTTTGGATGAAGGCGTACGTACTCCACGCCGCGGAATCGGGGCTCATCACCAGCGGACGCTGGAACGCCGCCGCCGGCATCGGCGCGGCGCTGAGCCTCGGGGCGATGCTCCACGCGGTCCCCTGCGGATATCCGCGATCGTCGAAGATGATGCCCTTCGTGTCCTTGAACATCTCGAACATGCTGTCCACCATCGCCGTCGTGAGCAGCGAGAGATCGGCGTAGCCGACGTTGCCGGGCAGCATGCGCATCACGGGTCCGGCCCGCGGATACTGGATGAGCCGCTCGTAGCGCAGGCGCCGCGGGAGCACCACCGTGCGTTCGCGGTTGTCGCGCCCACGCACCACGAGGGTCGAGACCGAGTCGGTGCCCCGCAGCAGCCGCTGCGCGATGGCATTGTCGAGCGCCTGCGGCGTCGAGTATGCGACGAACTTCGCCATCCTCGCTCGGCGCGCGGCGACATCCTCGCCGTCCACCGCGACGACTACGTCGCCCGCCGCGATGCCGCTCGCTCCAGTCAGCGAGTCATCGGCGACGCCGATCACCACCGGCTGGCCCCCGATGTACTGCAGCTGCACCGCGGCCGGCAGCACGCCGAAGTACGCGTTGAGCGGCGTGTTGCGGATCACGCCACTGTGCGAGTCGCGCGTGTACGTCACCATCGTCGCGAGCGCCATGCCCAGCTCGAGTGAGTCGCGCGCCGCCTCGAGCATCCGGATGCTACGCGGCAGGACGTCGGCCCAGTCTTCGCCGATCAGGTGCTTGTAGGGATAGAAATAGTAGATCGCGTTCCAATAGCGGTAGGCAGCGAGTATGCGGTAGGCCGCCGAGGGAGCGCGCATCGCGGGATAGGCGTCGTCCGCGGCCGGCACGTGCGACGATGGCGCCCCGGAGGAGACGGGCGCCGTCACCGGCCGTTTCGCGAAGGCGATGGCTACGTCCAGGGCCGCGTCACCTGCGCCGGCGGGGGCTCGGGACACGACCGTGTCGGCCCCGGCCGGGCCGACGGCCTCACTCAGGCGGACAGTCGCCGTGACGCCCTCGCCCAGCTCCACCGCATACGTTTCGAACCCCGCCCGCAGCTGCGCGTCCGTCCCCTCGACCACGATCGCGCCCTGTCCCGCGTTGCGGAGCGCGAACGCGGCGTCGGGGATGTCCGAGCCCGCGGTGACGAGGAAGACGATGCGCCGCGGACGGTTGGTCGGTGCGCCGCGAATCACCCCGCCGTCCCGTATGTACGAGCCCGACCAATACCCGCCCGACGTGCCCCCCAGCTGCGGCGCGAACCCGGAATGCATGCGCAGGCGCTGTGCGGGCGCGCTGACGGCGGTCGTGGGGAGCGCGTTCTGAATGCTGTTGGCGAACACGAACGAGGCGGCGCCCAATTCGTCCGGCTCGGCACCCCGGAGGTCGAAAACCAGACTCGGCGCGCGCCGGATGTCGGCGGCTGCACCGTTGAGGAGTTGTCTGGCGGCCACGAAGTTCTCGAAGTCGGGGAGCGCGATCACGAGCGTGCTGTCGGTGCCGGAGACCTCCCAGCGCTGCGACGGCGTCGCCGTCCCTGCCCCCGGTACGCTCTGCTCGTGTACAGGGGCGACACGAGTCACGGGATCACCGAGTACTCCCAGGAGGCTGACGATCGCGGCGCGATAGTCGTCGGCGCTCCTGGCCGCGTTCACCGCGTCGATGGCGACGACGACGGCAGAATCCCAGGGGACGTCGCGAGCGAGAAGCGCCGGGTGAAAATACTTGACGACGCCGAAGAGGCGGCCGAGCGCTGAGAGCCGCGCGATACGCAGGGAGTCGCCCTGCGCACGCAGCGGGGCAGCGGCGAGTCCGGCGGAGAGCGCGACGGTGAAGAACCGGCGAGCGGCCCGCATGACGACCCCGGTATCCGGGAGCCAGAGAGGTGATGAGCCCATGCCTTCGCCGCGCCGGTCTCGAGGCTCGGGCCCTACTCCAGCAGCTCCAGGTCCAGGGCGTCCACGGCGGCGCCGAGCGTCGGGTCCTTGGAGCGCAGCACCTTCAGGCGCTCGAGATTGGCGGTCTGCTCGGTGAGGCGTTCGGGTCTGGGAGATGCGGTGCCGGGATCCCGGGGCCCGGGCCCCGGGCCCCGCTCCACCGCCACCTTCACCGTCCCGCTCACCCATTCCCCGATGAGCTTCCCGATCGCCTCCTTCTTGTGCTGCAGTCCCTCGTCGTGCCCCGGGGCCGAGAGCGTCACGGTGTCGCCGGACACGGCCACGACCCTGGCGTCGGCCAGCAGGGTGCCGAGCATGGGGCTCGACGCTCGGGCACGGGAAGCGATCGAGGGCCAGAGGGCACTCAGCCGGTCGGCGGAGAGAGGACCTTTCTCGGGGACGGGGGACGCTGAGGGGACGGGGGACGGGGGACGGGGGACGAGTGCTGCGGGTGCCGAATCCCGCAACTGCTCCGGACCACTCGTCCCCCGTCCCGCGTCCCTCGTCCCTGCACTCGTCCCTCGTCCCTCGTCCCTCGTCCCTCCCGTTCCAAGCGCCCGAATCACCTCCGCGATCTCCACCGTCCTGTCCATCATGGCCCATCGCAGCAGCAACAGCTCGACCACCAGCCGCGGGTGGCCGCTCGAGCGCAGCTGGGTCTCCATGGAGCTGAGGACCGTGAGGAGACGCACGATGTCGGGAGCAGGGAGCACGGAGCAGTACTTCCGGATCACCGCCTGCATCCCCTCCGTCAGGCCTTCGGGCTCGCCCCCCAGATTCGTCTGCAGCACGGCGCGGAGCACGTCGCCCGCGCCGGCCACGAACTCGCCGAAATCGGCGCCGGATTCGGCGAGCCGGTCCACCAACGGGAACACCGCCGCGGTGTCGCGCTCCGCCACGAGGCGCAGCAGCTCGCCGTAGAGGTCGTCGGGGATCAGGCCCAGCACCTCGCGCACCCGCTCCGGGCTCACCGGCCCTTCGCCGAAGCTCAGGACTTGATCCAGCAGCGACAACCCGTCGCGCATCCCGCCGTCGGCGCTGCGGGCGATCAGCGCCAGCGCGTCGTCGTCCACCTCCAGCTTTTCGGCGTCGGCGACCTGGCGCAGCCGCTCGGCGATGGCGTGCGGCCCGATGCGGCGGAAGTCGAAGCGCTGCAGCCGCGACAGCACCGGCGCCGCGCTCTGCGCGATCTTCTGCGGCTCGGTGGTCGCGAACACGAACACCACGCCCGGCGGCGGCTCCTCCAGGATCTTCAGCAGCGCGTTCCAGGCGTCGCGCGTCAGCATGTGCGCTTCGTCCACGATGTAGACCTTGGAGCGCCCCTCGGCGGAGGCGGCGTACATGGCGCGCTCGCGCAGGTCGCGCGCGTCGTCCACGCCGCGGTTCGAGGCCGCGTCCAGCTCCACCACGTCGAGGTTCGCCTGCCCGGTCCACACGCGGCGGCACGACTCGCACGCGCCGCACGGCTCGCCCGTCCCCAGCGTCTTCTGCTCGCAGTTGAGCGCCATGGCGAGGATGCGTGCGGCGGTGGTCTTCCCCACCCCGCGCGGGCCGGCGAACAGGTAGCCGTGGGCGACGCGCCCCTGCATCACGGCGCCGCGCAGCGCGGCCGCGACGTGGTCCTGGACGATCAGGTCGGCGAAGCGCTTGGGGCGGTACTTCCGGGCGAGGGCGATCATCGGAACTCGAAGGCGGTCATCGAGAGACAATGTACAGGTGTCGGGTGTCGGGTGTCAGGTGTCAGGTGTC
>DATICZ010000162.1:0-3607 GCA_035456525.1 Gemmatimonadales bacterium | reverse complement strand
GACCGTGCACTCCATGCTGATCGGCGCCTCCGCCACGCGGGGCGGCTTGACCTTGACGCTGGGGGCGGCGGTCAGCCCCGTCAGCACGAATTCGTCCACGTCGGGCGCGTAGTCACCGGAGCTGAGGTTCATCTGCTCGGCGCGCTCGTCGTCCACGACGTTGACGACGAACTCGCCCACGGCCTCGACGTTGCGGAGCGTGTCCTTCTTGGCGCCCTCGCGCGGTGAGCAGGAAAAGGCGATGGTCGGCGGCTCCGCGGTGATCGCCATGAAGTAGCTGAAGGGCGCGAGATTGCCCACGCCGGCGGCGTCGAGGCTCGACACCCAGGCGATCGGGCGTGGCACCACGGAGCTGATCAGGAGCTTGTAGACGGCGGTCGAGTCGATGGTCTGCGGATCGATCTGCACGAGGCCTCCGTCGCCGGGTCGCGGCGCCGTCGCAGTATACCGGAGCGCCCTCAGCTCTTCACGCCCACCGGGCTGACTCCCTGCTTCAGCAAGAGATCGCGGAGGTCCATGATGACCGGGAAGATCTCCTGATTCCAGTCGCCGCCTTGCGTCTCGTACGCGCGTTGCTCGGCTTCGACGGCCATGCGGTCCTCGGCAAACACGGACGCCGCGAAGTGGCGCAGCACGGGCCAGACCAGGGTGAGCAGCAAGGCCACCCTGGGCTTGCGGATCAGCAGGATGCCGAAGCTCCGACTGACGCGGTCCTGACGATGGGTCGGCACGTAGGCGGCCCAGAGCGAAAGGCTGGGCACCGAATTCGGGCTGGAGCCGGCGATCTTCAGCGTCTGATAGGGATAGTCGGTCCGGATGGTCATGACGTCGTAGCTCTTCTCATCCTCGTCGCTGCCCATGCCGACCCAGCGGGCGCCCCGGTGTTTCTTCCCGCCGATGTTGTGAAAGTGATACTGGGCTTCGACCCAGCCCTCGCCCTTGGTGTGGCTCAGGAGCTGCGGTCTCACGCTGCCCAGGAGACGCTGATGCAGGACCTGATGATTCATGTCCATCAGGTTCTCGTGCATGAAGGTGTAGTGGCACTCGACTTGCCGCTCGAACAGCATCGGCTTGTAGTCCTTCGTATGGAACGGCAGATGGGGAAACGTCGTCTGGGCCGCGAGGGCAGGATCGCCCGGGTACACGAAGATCAGCCCGTACGCCTCTCGACAGGGGTAGGCCCGGACGTGGCAAGGCGGGTTGACGCCTTCGACCAGGTACGGAATGCTCGCGATCGCCCCCGCGGCGTTGTACCGCCAGGCGTGATAGCCGCACTGGATCTGCTCGCCGCAGACGATGCCCTTGCTCAGCGGGAATTGCCGATGCGCGCAGCGATCCTCGAGCGCGAAGACCTTGTTCGAGTCCGTCCGGACGAGCACGATCGGGTCGCCCGCGAAGGCGACGGGCAGCGTCTTGTTCCGCTTCAGCCGCCGTGCCTCGGCCAGCGGGTACCAGTAGTTGGGATTGCAGGCGACGCGTCGCAGATCGGGTTGATTGCTCTCGCGACTCTGGCTCACCGGTGCTGGCTCCGGGTTCACGCCCCACCTCGGATTCGGAAGAGATCGATTCCGCGCCATTGTCACACACAGCGGGAGGGAAGTTCTTCTGGCGTGCATGCGTTACAGTACCCGGGTTCGTGGCCCGGGCCCGCGCGGTCGCGGGCCCGGGCGCTGGGCGCACCCCAACAAGGACGGAGGGCTGTCATGAGACGGTTCGTCACGATGCTGATAATGGTGGCGGTTGGCGCGCTCGCGGAGGGGGCCGCCGCCCAGCAATTCGAGGGGACGCTCAAACGCATCAAGGACTCGGGCACGATCAGGATCGGCTTCCGAGAGAACTCGCCGCCGTTCTCGTTCCTCGGGCCCGACAAGAAACCGGTCGGCTACTCGATAGACCTCTGCGAGCGTATCGCGCGCGCGGTGCAGCAAGAGGTCAAGCTGGCCGACCTCAAGATCCAGTACGTGCCGGTCACGGTGGAGAATCGTGCGGATGCCGTCGCGAACGGCACCGTGGACATCGAGTGCGGGTCCACGACCACCACGCTCGCCCGCCAGGAGAAGGTCGACTTCACGAACCTGACCTTCATCGACGGCGCCGGATTCCTCGTGGCCCGGGCGTCCGGGATCCAGGGGACCACCGATCTCGCCGGCAAGCGCATCGCCGTGATTCCGGGGACGACCACCGAAAGCGCTCTCCGGGACGAGCTCCAGAAAGCCGGCACCACCGCCACGATCGTCCCCGTCACCGATCACGACAAGGGATTCGCCGCGGTGCAGGCCGGCCAGGCGGAGGCCTACGCCTCGGACCGGATCATCCTCGTGGGCCTTCTGCTCCAGGCGAATGCCGTCGACAAGCTCGCGATCGCCGACCAGCAGTTCTCGTTCGAACCCTACGCGTTCATGGTTCGGCGGAACGACTCGGCGTTCCGGCTCGTGGCCAACCGGACGCTGGCGCGGATCTACCGCTCGGGCGACATCGGGCCGATCTTCGGCAAATGGTTCAGCGCCCTCGGGAAGCCGAGCCCGGGATTGGTGGTCATGTACCGGCTGTTCGCCATCCCGGAGTAGCCGAGCGGGCCGGAGCCGCTGGACGCGGGACCGGGTGGTGCCGTATGTTCGGACACCATGAAGTTCGGCTGGATGACCCTGTCGCTGTCCCCGTCGGCCGCCGACGACCTAGCGTGCGTCCATGAGCAGCTCGAACAGGGGGTGCTCGCCGAGGCGATGGGGTTCGACTACCTCTGGCTCACCGAGCACAACTTCACCGGCGAGTGCGCCTACGCCGATCCGATTCCGTTCGCCGGCGCGCTCGCGGCGCGCACCTCGCGGGCGCGGATCGGGTTCGCCGTCATCCAGATGGCGCTCCACCATCCCGTGCGTCTCGCCGTCCAGCTCGCCGTGCTCGACAATCTGAGTCGCGGGCGGCTCGAGGTCGGGATCGGCCGCGGCTCCGCCTACAACGAGTACGAGTATGTCGGCTTCGGCCTGCGGAGCGACGACAGCCGGGAGCGGATGGAGGAAGCGATCCAGGTCCTCACGCGCGCCTGGACCGAGGAGCCGTTCGTCCACGACGGGAAGTTCTTCTCGGTCCGGCTGCCCGCCGTCCGGCCGCGGCCGGTGCAGCAGCCGCACCCACCGATCTGGCGCAGCGTGATCGCGGTCGAGTCGCTCGACGAGTGCGGACGGGCCGGCATTCCCGTGATGATGTCGCGGGTGCCGACCGCCAGGATTCCCGAGCGCCTCACGCGCTACCGCGAGGGGCTCGAGGCCGGCGGTCACGACGCGGCCACACGGCGCCGTCGGCTCGCCGAGGCGTCGGTGTGGCGCTTCCTCTACGTCGCCGACAGCGAGGCGCAGGCCGAGGACGATGTCCAGGCGGCGACGCTGAACTACCGCCGCCACATGCACCACGTCCGCGAGGCTTACAACCCGGCCGACTTCCGCGTGAACGCCGCGGCGATGAACCCGTGGATGGATCCCGCCGTCTCCCACCCGGACGGCGTGCGCTTCGTCCTCGAGACGGGCGCGCTCTATGGAACCCCCAGGCGCGTCGCGGAGCAGATCGCGGCGCTGCGAGAGGTCGGCCTCGGGCACGTCATGTGTCAGGC
>DATICZ010000161.1:0-6569 GCA_035456525.1 Gemmatimonadales bacterium | reverse complement strand
GACGTGGGTGGAGTGAACGGCAACGACATGCCGGGCTATCGGGTGGACCGGCTCCCCTACGGCGGGGCCAAGGCGTCGGGGCTGGGCCGCGAGGGCGTGCGCTACGCGATCGAGGCGATGACCGAGCTGCGGGTGCTGACGGTCAAGCTGGACTGATCGTCCGCCCTCAGCGGTGCAGGGCGTGGAGGACCAGGTAAGCCAGCCCCGCGATTCCCGCTGCCGCGGGGATCGTCAGGAGCCACGCCCATACGATCTGGCCGGCCACTCCCCAACGCACCGCGGACAGACGATGCGCCGCGCCGACCCCGGAGATCGCCCCGGTGATGGTGTGCGTGGTGCTCACCGGGATGCCGAAATGCGACGCCAAGAAGAGCGTGACGGCACCGGAGGTCTCGGCACAGAAACCGCCGAACGGCTTCAGCTTGGTGAGCCGCTGCCCCATCGTTTTCACGATCCGCCATCCCCCGGTCATCGTGCCCAAGCCGATGGCCGCCCCAGCGATCACCACCACCCACGTTGGGATGTGGTCGGGCGTCGTGACATGGAGCGCCTGCAGCGGGCCGCTCTCGAAACGCGCCCGCTCCGCGAAGAGTAAGCCAACGATGATGCCCATCGTCTTCTGGGCGTCGTTGGAGCCGTGACCCAGAGAATAGGCGGCGGCGGAGCCCAACTGGAGCACGCGGAACGTCTTGTCGACGCGCCGCGGCAAGGAACGACGGAGCGCCCATGATAGGGCCACGGTCAGCAAGAGGGCCAACACAAGCCCCATCACCGGGGCGACTACGATGAACACGAGCGGCTTCACCCAGCCACTCCCGATGATCGCCGCGAAGCCCGCCTTCGCGACCGCCGCCCCCGCGTAGCCTCCCATGAGCGCGTGGGAGGAAGAGGTCGGCAGGCCCAACCACCACGTGATCAGATCCCAGACAATGGCCCCGAACAGTCCGGCGAGGATGACGTTCGACTCGACGACCGAGAGGTCCACGAGTCCCTTGCCCATCGTCTTGGCGACGGCGGTCCCAAAGATGAACACGGCGATGAAATTGAAGGCCCCGGCCCAGACCACAGCGGCAGAAGGAGACAACACGCGGGTCGACACCACCGTCGCGATCGAATTCGCGCTGTCGTGGAATCCATTGATGAAGTCGAAGACCAGGGCGACCACCACGATCGCCACCACGAACCAGGCCTCGGCGCTCATCAGGCGTGCTTCAGCGCGATCGATTCGACCACATTCGCGACATCCTCGGCTTCGTCCAGCGTGCGCTCGAGGTTGTCGTAGATCTCCTTCCACTTCACCAGTTCGATCGCGTCCTTCTCCTTCTCGAACAGGTGGCCGAGGGCTTCGTGGTAGAGGGCGTCCCCTTCCTCCTCGAGACTCTTCGCCTCCACGCAGTACTTCATGACGTCGTCGCCCTTCTTCAGGCGGCTCACCGCCTGCTCGTTGACCGCCGTGATCTTGGCGATCATCTCGCCCAACAGCTTGATGCCCGTGGGGGCTGTTCCCAGACGGAAGATCTGGGCCCGCCGCGCCGTCCCGTCGATGACGTCCATGACGTCGTCCAGATCCGAGATGAGCTGGTGGATGTCCTCGCGGTCGAGCGGGGTGATGAACGTGCGATCCAGGCGGTTGACCACTTCGTGGGTCACCTGGTCGCACTCGTGCTCCAAGCGCTTGATCGCTTCGACGATCGGCGTGCGCCGCTCCGGCGGGGCATCGAACAGCTCGCGTAGCTTGCCGGCGGCTTCGGTGGTCCGCTTGGCGACCTCGACGAACAGGTCGAAGAACTCTTCCTCACGGGGCAGCAAATGGAACGGCACGGTATCCTCGATGTGGCCGGTGACGGTCGGCGCGTAACATAGCGGGGTGCACGGGGGGCCACTAGGTTTGGGGCCACCCAATCCCTGCCCGAGGAGCCATCTCCGTATGGCGACGACGCAGCAGCCGCAGGCCGAGTTCGTCCGCGCGATCTCCCGGCTCGACGCCACGGCATTGGTCGTGGGCTCGATGATCGGCTCGGGGATCTTCATCGTATCGGCGGAGATGCTCCGGGTCGTGCACGCGCCGGGGTTGCTGCTCCTCGTGTGGGCGCTGTCCGGGGTCGTGACCCTGCTCGGGGCGATCACCTACGGCGAGCTCGCCGCGATGTTCCCGAACGCCGGGGGCCAGTACGTCTACCTGCGGGAAGCCATCTCGCCCCTGTTCGGCTACCTCTACGGCTGGACGCTGTTCATCGTCATCCAGACCGGGACCATCGCGGCCGTGGCGGTCGCCTTCGCCCGCTTCACCGCCGTATTCTGGCCCGGCCTCAGCCCGGATTTGCTGCCGGGCATGGGCGGCACGATCAATTTCCCGCAGCCGATCGGGCCGATCCTCGTGGGCTTGTCTCCGCAACGTCTGTTCGCGATCCTGTCGATCGTGGTGCTGACCTGGATCAACGTTCGCGGAGTCCGCACCGCCACCATCATCCAGACGACCCTCACCGCCACGAAGACCGCGGCCCTGGCCGCGCTCATCCTTCTCGGTCTCGCCCTCGGACGCAATCCCGACGCTCTGGCCGCGAATTTCGGCGCCAACTTCTGGGCGACGGGAGGGATCGCCGTGCCGATCACGGCGATCGGCGCCGCCATGGTCGGCTCGCTCTTCTCGATGGACGCCTGGAACAACGTGGGATTCGCCGGCAGCGAGCTGAAGGATCCCCGCAAGGACATTCCGTTCGCGATGGCGATGGGCGTCCTCGTCGTGGTCGTGCTGTACCTCCTCGCCAACGTGTCCTACCTGTCCGTGCTCCCGGGCGCCGCGATCGCCGGCGCCCCGCAGGATCGCGTCGGCACCGCCGCCCTCCAGGCGATCCTCGGGGATCCCGGCCTCTACCTGATGGCCGCGGCGATCATGATCTCGACCTTCGGCTGCAACAACGGACTGATCCTCTCCGGCGCCCGCGTCTATTACGCCATGGCCCGCGACAACCTGTTCTTCCAGTCCGCCGGCCGTCTCCACCCGCGGCACAAGACGCCGGCCGTGGCGCTCGTCGTCCAGGCGGTATGGACCTGCCTGCTGTGCCTGTCGGGGACGTACAGCCAGCTCTTGAACTTCGTGATCTTCGCGGCGCTGCTGTTCTACATGCTCACCACCGTCGGCCTGTTCGCCCTGCGCATCAAGCGCCCCACCGCAGAGCGGCCGGTGCGCACGCCCGCCTATCCCTGGCTGCCGGCGCTCTACGTGGCGGCCACCGGGCTGATCGCCGTCTCCCTGCTCATCGACCACACGACCCGCACCTACAGCGGGCTGGGGCTCGCCCTGGTCCTCCTCGGTGTACCGGTGTACTACCTGTGGCGTTCGCTGGTGCGCACGCCGGCCGCCTAGCGGTCCTGTCCCGGTCCCAGGGAGGTTCCCCATGCGTCTTGCCGTGTTCGCGCTGGCTACGTTTGCGCCTGCCGCACTGCTGAGTGCGTGCAGCCCGATCAGCAACCCCACGACGATTCCCCTCTTCCTGTTCTCGACCATCGACACGGCCGTCGGCGCGACCGCCCAGACGTCCGTGGCCGTCGATGCCACCGGCCGGGTGCATGTCGCCTATTCCCAGGACGGGATCAGCAATCTGCGGTATGCCACGTGCGCGGCGGACTGCGCCCAGACCGCGAACTGGTCGCACACGACCGTCGATACGACGTCCAACTCCGGCTTCTTCAACTCGTTCATCGTCGGGGCCGGTGCACTGCACATCGCGTATCAGGTGTACAGCGGGCAGGGCAAGCTCCGCTACGCCACCTGCGCGGCCAACTGTCTGCTCACGGCGAGCTGGCAGACCGTCACGATCGACAGCGCCGGCAACACCGGACACGACGGGTCCCTCGCCGTGGGCCAGGCCGGCCAGCTGCACGTGACCTACCTCGAGTCGGTCGCGGTTCCTGGGGGACGGTGGCGCCTGAAGTACGCCACCTGCACGGCCAGCTGCACCGATCCCGCCGGCTGGGCGAGCACGGTTCTGGACAGCGCGGTGTTCGTCGACGCGTCCTCACGCGCACTCGCCGTCGACGGCACCGGACGGCTGCACCTCGCCTACCAGAAGACCGACTCCACCGCCCAGACCCCCGTGGTCTACGCGACCTGCGCGGCGAATTGCACGAACCCTGCGAGCTGGCAGTTGACCGGCGTGGACAGCGATCCGCTCGCTCACGCCGCGCCGGTCCTCGCCCTCGACGCGCTCGGCGTCCCCAGCGTGGCCTACTGGGGGAGGCTCGGACCCTCCGCGACGATCAACTACGCCCTCTGCGCCGGCGTGTGCACCACGTCGATCGGGTGGAACATCCTCCCGATCCAGTCTCTTGAAAGCGGCACGTCGGACCTCGACCAGCACTCACTCGTCCTCGACGCCGCGTCGCGCCCCCAGATGAGCTTTCAGCACGGAGGCCTCGCGTACGCGGGCTGCGTGTCCAGTTGCACGGCCCCCGGTGCCTGGCTCGAGTACCTGGTCGAGCCCGGCGTCGGGGGCGTCGGCAGCTCGGTCGCCGGGCTCTCGGGGGGCGGCATCGGCATCGCCTACGTTTCTCCGACCAGCGGGGGTGGGCGCCTCAGATTCGTCGTATCGAACTGAGGCCGGCGGAGCTCACGGCTCGGCACTAGCCAACTTGGCGTGGGAGGGATATGATGACCTGAGACCCGAATAAATACCGAAAATGGAGCTCGGCCCCATGACGATCCAGCCCCGACCCCCGCTCGCCCTGCAGCCTCAACCTCAGCCCAACGGCGCCGGCAGCTGCCCCGAATGCCGCACTCCGGTGGCGCCCCAATCGGGCTGCGTCACCTGTCCCAGCTGCGGCTGGTCGCGCTGTGGCTGAACCCGCCCGGCGCCACTCGGTCCAGGCAGGCTTGGGGCTCGAGGGCGCGCCGGCAGCCGCGCACAGGAAGCGTTTGCCGGTCCTCGACGAGCGACTGCGCGGTACGAAGTTCGTCCCGCTCGAGCCGCGGTCGGTCCTCAATTCGCCGGAACAGACGGGGATGGATTTCTGGTCGCTCAACCCGTACGTCGGGTGCGAGTTCGGCTGCAGCTACTGCTACGCGCGGTTCACCCACCGCTATGTGGTCGAGCGAGCGCACGACGCCGGACGACTGAGCGACGCCGAGCTGCTCGAGTTCCGCGGGGCCCACGGCTGGGAAGCGTTCGAGCAGCGCATCTTCGTCAAGCAACAGATACTGGGAGCGCTCGACGCCGACTTGCGCCGCTATTACCGCACCGCCCGTGCGCGCCCCGGCGGAGCTGCGCCGATCGTCATCGGCACCGCCACCGATTCCTATCAGCCCGCCGAGCGGCGGTTCCGGATCACGCGCGCCGTGCTGGGGCGGCTGGCGGCGTGCGAGGGCCTGTCGGTCGGCATCATCACGAAGAGTCCGCTCGTGGTGCGCGATACCGACGAGCTGCTCCGCCTCCAGCAGCGCAACGACCTGGAGGTCCACATGTCGCTCACGACGCTGGACGTCGGGCTGATTCGTGCGCTCGAGATGAGATCCCCGATGCCCGCCGTGCGGCTCAGAGCGTTGGCAAAGTTGACCGCCGCTGGAGTGAACGCAGGACTACTGGTCGCGCCGGTGCTCCCGGGCATCACGGACGACCGGCCGCGACTCGACGCGCTGTTCGCCGCCGCGCACAAGGCAGGCGCCCGGTTCATCCACGCCAGTCCGTTGCGGCTCTACCCCGCCATCCGGGAGCGCTTTCTGCCACTGCTCGAAGCGCGGTTCCCACATCTGGCGGCGCGTTACCGCAGGGCCTATGCGGGCCGCGGGGCGGCGCCGCGGGAGTATGCGGCCGCCCTGGCGCGCCGTGTGCGGGGACTGCAGCTCAAGTACGGGTTCCCCCCACGAGGGATGCAGGACCGCTACGAGAAACACGTCCCGTCACCACAATGGAGCCTGAGCTTGCGGTGACGGCGCTTGCCGCCGCTCACGCCAGGCGCGCACCGCCCGGGTGTGCTTCGGATAGTGGCCGTACGTATCGAGTCGCAGGCGACGGCGGAAACGCGTCTCGGCGCCGAGTTGCTCGTCCGGCACGCTTCCGAGGAACGTGAGCAGGCGTGCGTGCACGTGGTCCCGCAGTCGCAGCACCTCGGCAAGTGGCAGGTCCTTCCGTTGCTCCGTCATTCGCGCATTGAACGCGTCGATCCCACCGTAGGTCACGGAATACCGTGGGGGCCGTCCGCCGGTGAGTATCAGCGGCAGATGTGTCAGCGCCTCTTCTTCCCACCACGTCACGTGCGCGATGATGTCCCGGATCGACCAGGCGCCCGTGACACCCGGCTCCAGGAGCTCCGCCACCGAGAGGCCGGCGTAGGATGCCACGAACGCCTGCCACGCCGAATCGATCCGCGTCAGGACTCTGCCCCTGTTCACAGGCCCATCTCCATCATTGGGCATCGTGAAAGATCACGCCGACAGTGTGCCGGCGGCCGCTCCGCACGCGGCTCACCCCGTGCCGGAGGGTGACCCGGTAGACCCCTCGTCCGCCCCGGACCGGACGGTGGTGGACCGCGAAGATCACCCCGTCACCGCGCCGCAACGGCACCACCTCCAC
>DATICZ010000160.1:0-3442 GCA_035456525.1 Gemmatimonadales bacterium | reverse complement strand
GGTCCGCCTGATCGAAGACAAGCGCAAGAGCGGCGTGTTCCTCACCGTGCTCGGCTTCGGGATGGGAAATCTGAAGGACTCGAAGATGGAGCAGCTCGCCGACCACGGGAACGGCAACTACGCCTATATCGACAACCTGCTCGAGGCGAAGAAGACCCTGGTGCACGAGATGGGCGGGACGCTGTTCACCGTCGCCAAGGACGTGAAGATCCAGGTCGAGTTCAACCCGGCCCGCGTCCGCGCGTACCGGTTGATCGGCTATGAGAACCGGCTGCTCGCCGACGAGGACTTCACCGACGACACAAAGGACGCGGGCGAGATGGGCGCGGGCCATTCGGTCACCGCGCTGTACGAGATCGTCCCCACGGGCGTCGCGACCGACGTGACGATCCGCGTCCCCGACTCGCTGCGTTACCAGACGGTGCGCACGCCGCGCAACCCCGGCGGGGAGCTGGGCTTCGTCAAGGTGCGCTACAAGCAGCCCGACGGAGATCGCAGCCGGCTCCTCACCCTCCCCGTCTCGGGCGAGCCGGACCGCACCCCTTCACCCGAATTCCGGTTCCAGACGGCAGTGGCCGAATTCGGCCTGCTGCTCAAGGGCTCGGCGTATCGCGGCGTGGCGAATTTCGAAGAGGTGATCGCGGCGGCTCGAAGCTCGCTCGGCGCCGATCCCGACGGCTACCGCGCCGAGTTCGTGAAGCTGGCGCAGGCCGCGCAATCGCTCGGGCTGGCTTCGACCGGGGCGCCGCATTAAGGTTTCGGCCATGCTGCGGCTGCCGTCGTTCACCTACCGTCAACCGAAAACCCTCCGGGACGCGCTCGCGATGAAGGCGGACGCGGGCCCGGAGGGGATGTACGTCGCCGGCGGGACGGATCTCTACCCCAACATGAAGCGGCGGCAACAGGAACCGCGCACTGTGATCTCGCTTATGGGAGTGCCGGCGCTTGGGGCGGTCAGGCGGTCGGGCGGACGGGCGGTCGGTGGACTCGAGATCGGTGCATGCATCACGCTCAGCGAACTGACCGCCAGTCCGCCAGTCCGCCTGTCCGCCCATCATGCCATCGCGGAGGCCGCCGAGTTGGTTTCCACTCCCCTGCTCCGCAACATGGGGACCCTGGGCGGCAATCTCTGTCTCGACACGCGCTGCAACTACTATGACCAGTCCTACGAGTGGCGCAAGGCGATCGACTTCTGCATGAAGAAGGACGGCGCGATCTGCTGGGTGGCCCCGTCCTCGCCGCGCTGCTGGGCGGTGACGTCGTCGGACGTGGCGCCGGTGATGGTGGCGATCGGCGCCGAATACGTGCTGGTGGGTCCGGCCGGCGAGCGCGTCGTCCCGGCCGCGCGGTTCTACAACAACGACGGGATCAACTACCTCACCAAACAACCCGACGAGATCCTGAGCGCCGTGCGCCTCCCCGCCGCCGATGGCTGGGACGCGGTCTATCACAAGCTGCGCCGGCGGGGGAGTTTCGACTTTCCGGTGCTGGGAGTCGCGGCGTGGGTGCGCTGGGAGGGACGGGGGACGAGGGCCGGGGGACGAGTAGAGGGACGGGGGACGGGGGACGGGGGACGGGTAGTCGACGCGCGGATCGTGCTCGGGGGCGTAGCGAGTCACCCCCAGGAAGTGGTCGAGGCGGGGGCCGCACTCAAGGGCTCGGCGCTCACCGACGACGCGATCGCCGCGGCGGCCGAGGCCGCGTTCCAGCCTTCCAAACCGATGGACAACACGGACTTCGACCTGTCGTGGCGCAAGCAGATGACGCGAGTGTATGTCTCACGCGCCCTGCAGGACCTCCGCTCCCGCCGCTAGTCCTCCACCGCCCTCCACCGCCCTTCACCGCCCCTCTACTAGTTTCCTCACCGCATCCACCACCACCAGCCGCAGCAATCCCTGCAGCCCCGCCGCGCTGTCGAGCGCAGCCCGGGCGGAATCCTGCCATGCCACGGTCGCCGGCGCGCGTCCCTGCGCCCGGTCGAGCGCCGCCAGTCCCACGTCGGCAGTGCGACCGAGCGCCTCCGCCGCGGGGACCCCGTCGCGCGCGAGCGGCGCGCGTACCGCGGCCGCATGCACGGCGGCGGGCAACGCCCGCCACGCCGTAAAGGTCGCACGCAGGGTGTCGGCGATCGCCGGTGTGCGGCCGCTGTCCACGAGAAACCGCTCCACGAGCGTGAGCGAGCCCCACCGCGCCGGCGGGTCGGGGCGGGCCGCGTCGATGAGGCGGGTCAAGGGAGTCTGCTGCGTCATCCCCACCTGCAGGCGATGGCGCTGGCCGAAGGTGACGGGCTGCGATACCTCGAGCAGCGCCATCAGCGCCTGAAAGTCCGCGCCGTTCCCGATCGCCCGCCGCACCATGCGCTCGGTGTGCAGCTTGTGCGAGAGGCCCAGCTCCTCGAGGCGCAGGCTCGTCACCGCCAGCCGGCGGTACATGTCGGGCACGTCGCTCACCGACGGCTGCGACCAGAGCTTCTCCGCTACCACGGCGAGCCGGGGCCAGATGCGCGAGTCGATCGTCTCTGGCCCGACGTGCTCGCCCCACATGCACGCCTCGCCGCCCAGCACCCGCGCGGCCTCTTCCGGGGTCAGTCCGAGCGAATCGGGGAGCGGGTCCCGGTAATGGTCCTGGGCGCTGAAGATCTGGTCCAGGTAGTAGGGCGCCGAGAGAATGGCGCGATGCCCGGCGCGGACGGTCTCGGGGAGGTACTGGATGCCGCGCCACGACTGGACGACCGCGGTGGACGGGAGGTCCGGGTTCAGGATCTCGTCCCAGCCGACCATTCGCTTGCCGTGCGCCGTGAGAATGCGTGACAGCCGCTGGTTGAAGTACGCCTGCAGCGCGGCGTTGTCGGCGAGTTTGTGGAGCCGCTTGAACGCGCGGATGCGCGGGTTTGCGTTCCACTCCACGCCGTTCACTTCGTCCCCGCCGATGTGCCAGTAGTGGTCCGGGAACAGCGCCGCCATTTCCCCGATGAAACGGTCGAGGAACAGGTAAACCGATTCGCGAGTCGGATCGAAGGTCGGGTCGAACACGCCCCAGGTACGCTGAATGGCGTAGGGACCCGGTCCGCTGGCGTAGCGCGGGAAGCCCACGAACCAGGATGAGGCATGGCCCGGCATGTCGAACTCCGGGACGACGCGGATGCCGCGGTCGCGGGCGTACGCCACCACCTCCCGGATCTGGGCCTGCGTGTAGTACAGGCCGTCCGACCCTTTCCCCTGCAACAGCGGGTAGCGCAGGCTCTGCACACGGAATCCCTGGTCTTCCGACAGATGCCAGTGCAGCACGTTCAGCTTGACGGCGGCCATGCCGTCGAGCGTGCGCTCGATCACCTCGACGGGCTCGAAATGCCGCCCGGCGTCCACCAGCAGTCCGCGCCAGGGGAAGCGCGGGGCGTCCTCGATGTGGACCGCCGGGAAATAGAAGCCGACGCTGTCGACGG
>DATICZ010000159.1:0-7178 GCA_035456525.1 Gemmatimonadales bacterium | reverse complement strand
GAACTCTCTCGGCATGGTGGAAAGATACGGGGGACGGGGGACGCGGGACGAGGGACGAGTAAGGGACAAGGGACGGGAATGGGTGGGGACGGGCCTCGTCCCTCCTCCCCCGTCCCTCGTCCCGTTGGTAGCTTTCGCCATGCCCGAGGATCCCAACGTCATCCCGTCGAGCCGCCTCGCGCGCTGGCTCCTGCTGCTGATCCTGGCGCTGGCCGGCGTGGCGCTCTACTTCCGGACCGGCACCCGGCTCGCGCGCTTCGGCTCCGTGGAGCCCGCCACCGCCGTCGACACGTCGCGCTGAACATGCCGGCCACTGCGATTCGCGTCACCCTCCCCGACGGGAGCACCAGGGAACTGCCCGCCTCGGCCACCGGGGCCGATCTCGCCCAGAGCATCGGCCCGGGACTCGCCAAGGCCGCCGTCGCCGTGCGCGTCAACGGGGAGGTCCGTGACCTGGCCCGGCCCCTCCCGGACGGGGCCACGGTGGCGATTCTCACCGACCGCGACCCGCAAGCACTGGACGTGCTGCGCCATTCCTCGGCGCACGTGCTGGCTACGGCGGTGCGGGAGCTGTTCCCACACGCCCGGATCGGATTCGGACCGGCGATCGAAGACGGCTTCTACTACGACTTCGAGGTGCCGGCCCCGTTCACGCCCGAAGACCTCGAGAAAATCGAGGCCCGCATGCGGGACGTGGCCGCAGCCGACCACCCGTTCGTGCGCGAAGAGGTGAGCCGGGACGAGGCGAAGCGCCGCTTCGCCGAGGATCCGCTGAAGCTCGAGCGCATCGACGACCTGGGGCCGAACGAGGTGATCTCGGTGTACACCGACGGTCCTTTTGTGGACCTGTGTCGCGGGCCGCACCTGGCGAGCACGGGGAAACTCAAGCACTTCAAGTTGCTGCACGCGGCGGGCGCGTACTGGCGCGGCGACGAGCGGCGCCAGATGCTGCAACGCATCTACGGGACGGCCTGGTTCTCGAAGGACGATCTCGACACGTATCTGCGGCGGCTGGAGGAGGCCCGCAAGCGCGACCATCGCGTGCTGGGCAAGCAGCTCGATCTCTTCTCGATCCAGGAGGACGTGGGCCCGGGACTGATCTTCTGGCATCCCAAGGGGGCGATGCTGCAGTTCCAGCTGCGCCGCTTCGTGGAGGACGCGATCCTCGCGCGCGGCTACGAGCTCGTGTACACCCCCCACATCACGCGCGAGCAGCTGTTCGTTCGGTCCGGGCACCTGCCGTACTACGAGGAGAACCAGTTCCCGGCGATGGCCGCGGCGGCGGGGGACGCCGAGAGCGTGCGCTATCGCGTCAAGCCGATGAACTGTCCGATGCACATCCTCGTATACAAGGCGCAGCAGCGCAGCTACCGCGATCTGCCGCTGCGGCTCGCGGAGATCGCGAACGTGTATCGCAACGAGCGCTCGGGGACGCTGCACGGGATGCTGCGCGTGCGGGGTCTGACGATGGACGACGGGCACCTGTTCCTGCGCGAGGACCAGATCGAAGACGAAATCGCAACCTGCGTGGACCTGGTGGACTACGTCTTCCGGAGGACCTTCGGCATCGAGTACCGCCTCGATCTCGCGACCCGGCCGCCCGAGCGCCTGGGCGACGACGCGATCTGGGACCGGGCGGAGGCGGCGTTGAAGGGGGCCCTGGAGCGGCTGAAGCTGACCTACCGCCTGGACGAGGGCGGCGGCGCGTTCTACGGGCCGAAGATCGACGTCAAGTTCAACGACGCCATCGGCCGCGAATGGCAGGGGGCGACGATCCAGCTCGACTTCAATCTCCCCGAGCGCTTCGCGCTGGAGTACACCGGCGAGGACAACCGGCCGCACCGCCCGGTGATGATCCACCGGGCGATCTTCGGCACGATGGAGCGCTTCGTCGGCTTTCTCATCGAGCACTTCGCCGGCGCGTTTCCGCTGTGGCTCGCGCCGGAGCAGGTGCGCGTCCTGCCGATCGCCGACGCGCAGCTCGAGGCGGCGCGCGGCGTGGCCGACACGCTGCGCCGCGCGGGCCTGCGGGTCCAGCTCGACGACCGCAGCGACACCCTGAACTACAGGATCCGCGACGGGGAGCTGCAGAAGATCCCGTATCTCGCGGTCGTGGGGCAGCGGGAGGCCGAGGCCGGAGCGGTGGCGATGCGGGCCCGGGGAGCCGGAAAGAAGCAGACGGTGTTAGGGATAGATGAAGCGGTGCGGCGCCTGACCGAAGAGGTTCGCACCCGCTCCCTCACGCCGTTAATATGAATTGCGGATTGTGGATTCCGGATTGCGGATTGGAGAACTGGAAACGGCCCGTACAATCCGCAATCAACAATCCGCAATCCGCAATCTGAGGAACGGATCATGGCTACTGATCAGACTACTCCAGTCATCATCTCCGCCTGTCGCACGCCGATCGGCCGGTTCCTGGGCGGCCTGTCGCCCCTCGCGGCGCCGAAACTCGGCGCCCTGGTGGTGAAGGAGGCCGTCCGCCGCGCCGGCATCGAGGCTGCGGCGGTCGACGAGGTCATCATGGGCAACGTGCTGCAGGGCGGCGAGGGTCAGGCCCCGGCCCGGCAGGCGGCGATTCACGCGGGGCTCCCGGGCACGATTCCCAGCCTCACCATCAACAAGGTCTGCGGCTCGGGGCTCAAGGCGGTGATGCTGGCGGCGCAGGCGGTGAAGGCCGGCGACGCGCAGTGCCTGGTGGCGGGCGGGATGGAGTCGATGTCGAACGCGCCTTTCTATTTGTATGGGATGCGGGGCGGGGTGAAGGCGGGCAACCAGCCGCTCACCGACGGCATGATCCACGACGGCCTGTGGGACTCGTTCTCGAACCAGCACATGGGGAATCTGGCCGAATACACGGCGAAGAAGGCCGGCGTGTCGCGGGCCGACCAGGACGCCTTCGCCCTGGCGAGCCACCGCAAGGCGGTGGCCGCGATCGATGCCTGTCACTTCAAGGCCGAAACCGTGGCGGTGGAGATCGCGGGGAAGAAGGGTCCCACCATCATCGACAAGGACGAGGGCCCGCGCGCCGATACGAGCCTCGAGGCGCTCGCCGCTCTCAAGCCGTCGTTCGAGAAGGACGGCACCGTGACCCCCGGGAACGCGCCAGGACTGAACGACGGGGCGTCCGCCCTGGTCGTGACGTCGCTCGCCTTCGCCAGGACCCACGGTCTCCAGCCGCTGGCGCGCATCACGGCCTACGCCACCGGCGGCGGGGAGCCGAAGGACCTCTTCTTCGCGCCGATCGTCGCGGTCCAGAACCTGATGAAGCGGGCCGGCACCACGATCGGGGACTATGACCTGATCGAGGCGAACGAGGCCTTCGCGGTTCAGGCGCTCGCCGACGGGCGCGCCCTCGGCTGGGACTGGGATCGCGTCAACGTGAACGGCGGCGCCATCGCGCTGGGGCACCCGATCGGAGCGTCGGGCGCGCGCGTGCTCACGACCCTGCTGTACGCCATGAAGGACCGCGGCCGGCGCACCGGCCTTGCGACCCTCTGTCTCGGCGGCGGCAACGCCGTCGCCCTCAGCGTGGAGGTGATGTAAATGGAGCGAGCGATCGTTCTGCCGAGTCCCGTGCTCACCTGGCGGCGCACGTCCGCCGTCGTGCTGGGCGCCGCGCTGGTCGCGGCCGCCGCGCAGATCGCCGTGCCGGTGCCGGGCACGCCGGTGCCGTTGACGCTCCAGCCCCTCGCGGTGCTGATCGTCGGCGGGCTGCTGGGGCCGTGGCTGGGCGCGGCGAGCCTGGTGTTCTATCTCGCCCTCGGCGCGGCGGGTCTCCCCGTGTTCACTCCGCTGGGACTGCCCGGCGTGGCCCGCCTCATCGGGCCCACGGGAGGCTACCTGCTGGCCTATCCGCTCGCGGCGTACGCCGTGGGCGCGCTGTCGCGCGGGGCGGCGGGGTACGCGCGTCTCGCTGTGGCGGCGTTCGCCGGGCTCGTGCTGATCCATCTCGGCGGCCTGGCGCAGCTATGGGTGTACACGGGGAATGTCCGCGACGCGGCCCGGTTCGGGACGCTGCCGTTCGTGATCGGTGACCTGATCAAGCTCGGAGTCGCTGTGCTGCTGCTTTACCCGACCATTCGCCCGGTTCGCGCGCGCCTCTAATGGCGCGCGTTTCGTTTGTGGCCCTCCTCCCTCGTTTGCGGGAGATCGGCCGCGCCGTCCTGTGGCTCACGCTCTTCGTCGTCGTGGGCATCGGCGTGACCGTGGTGCTGAACGACGCGATTCCCGGGGTGGGGGGGCACCTGTGGTGGCTGGCCCGGAACGGCTTGTACCAGCTGGCCGGGTTCTTCGCGGCCACCTGGCTCGTGGGCCGGCTGGCGAACCGCTACAGCTGGACCCGCATGGGCTGGCGGCCGCCGCGCGTCTTCGGGCTGCACCTCGCGCGCGGTGTGGGGATGGGCGCCGGGATGGCCGCGCTGGCGGTGGGCCTGGCGGTCGTGGCGGACGGCGCCGAGCTGCGGCTCACCGGCGTCGGCGGCTTCCTGGATGTCGCGGCGCCGTTGGCGGTCGGGTTGTGCGCGGCCGCACTGTCCGAGGAGCTGATGTGGCGCGGCTATCCGCTGCGCCGCCTCGCCGACGCCATCGGACCCGGGACGGCGACCGCGCTGCTGGCGATCGGGTTCGGAGCGGCGCACCTCTCCAATCCCGGCACCGGCCCGCTCTCCACGGTCAACATCGTGCTCGCCGGCGTGTGGCTCGGCATCGCATTTTTCTCCCGCGGAGGGTTGGCGCTCGCCTGGGGGCTGCACTTCGGCTGGAATGCGGGACTGAGTCTCGTGTTCGATGCGCCCGTGTCGGGCCTCGCCTTCGACGTCCCTGGGGTGGACTACACGCCCGGGGCGCACGCCTGGCTCGACGGGGGCCCGTTCGGGCCCGAGGGCGGGCTGCTCGGCACGCTGGTGTTCGCCGGCGGGATGGCGCTCGTGTTGGGCCGGGAGATTCGCCGCCCCCGCGCGTGGCTGGCCGAGGCGGCGGCGTGAGCCGGGTCGCGGTGCTGGGCGCGGGCACGATGGGGAGCGGGATCGCCCACGTATTCGCGCAGCATGGGTGGGAGACGCTGCTGGTGGACACGGCACCCGGGGCGCTCGAGCGGGCGCGCCAGACGATCGCCGCCAACCTCGACCGCCAGGTCAAGAAGGGGGCGCTGACGCCGGAGCAGAAGGCGGCGACGCTCGACCGGCTCGTGACGGCGCCGGCGCTCGACGGGAAGCTGGGGGGCCCCGAGCTGGTGATCGAGGCGGCCACCGAGCAGCGCGAGACGAAGTTCGCGATCTTCCGCGAGCTCGACCGCTCGGCCCCGCCGGAAGCCATTCTCGCCACCAACACCTCGTCCATCTTGATCACCGCGATCGCCGCTCAGACTTCGCGTCCGGGACTGGTGATCGGCATGCACTTCATGAACCCGGTGCCGGTAATGCCGCTGGTCGAGATCATCCGCGGGCTCGAGACCACCGACGCGACCACCGGCCGGACCGTCGCCATCGCGCAGGCCCTGGGCAAGACGCCGGTGGAGGTGCGCGACGCGCCCGGATTCGTGTCGAACCGGGTCCTCATGCCGATGATCAACGAGGCGATCTTCTGCGTGATGGAGGGCGTCGCGACGCCGGACGCCGTGGACACGGTGATGAAGCTCGGCATGAATCATCCACTCGGGCCGCTGGCGCTCGCCGACCTGATCGGCCTCGACGTCTGCCTCGCGATCCTCGAGGTGCTGCACCGCGATCTCGGGGACGACAAGTATCGCCCGTGCCCGCTGCTGCGCACGATGGTGGCGGCCGGCCGGCTGGGCCGCAAGAGCGGGAGGGGGTTCTTTGACTACGGTCGTTGAGCACGCCGTCGGCGGATTGAGCGACACGCAGCGCCAGATCGTGGACCTGGCGCGCGAGTTCGCGCGCGAGCATATCGCGCCGCACGCGGCGGAGTGGGATCGGACCAAGACGTTCCCGCGTCCCGTGATCGACGAGCTCGGGCGACTCGGCTTCCTCGGCATGACCGTCCCCGAGCGCTACGAGGGGATGGGGATCGACACGGTGACCTATCTGCTCGCCCTCGAGGAGATCGCCGCGGCCGACGCGTCCATCGCCGTGTCGATCAGCATCCAGAACGCGATTCCCGCCACGATGCTGGTTCGCCACGGCACCCCGGCGCAGCAGGAGCGCTGGCTCAAACCGCTGGCGCGCGGCGAGCTGCTCGTCGGGTTCGCGCTGTCGGAGCCGGACGCCGGCTCCGATCCCTCGGCGATGCGGGCGCAGGCGGTTCGGGACGGCGACGGGTGGGTGCTGAACGGCATGAAGGCCTGGGCCACCAACGGCGGAACGGCCGATCTCATGATGGTCATGGTCCGCACCGACTCGGTCGCCGATCGCCGCGGCCCCAAGGGGATCTCGACGTTCATCGTCCCTACGTCGACGCTGGGCTATCGCGCGGGCGCTCCGGAGGACAAAATGGGGCTGCGCGCTTCCAACACGAGCACGGTCGCGCTCGAGGACCTGCGCCTTCCCGTCGACGCCCTGCTGGGGGAGGAGGGGATGGGGTTCGTGTACTCGATGGAGGGGCTCGACGCCGGGCGCCTCGGCATCGCGACGCAGGCCGTAGGGATCGCGCGGCGGGCGCTCGAGCTGGCGGTGGCGTACTGCGCCGAGCGGCGGCAGTTCGAGCGGCCGCTGCGCGAGTTCCAGGGCGTGCAGTTCAAGCTGGCAGACATGGCGACGCGCGTGGCCGCCGCGCGCGCCCTGACGCAAGCCGCCGCGGCGCGTCGCGATCGCGGCGAGGACATCCGCCAGGCGGCGAGCATGGCGAAGCTGTTCGCGTCGGAGACGGCCATGTGGGTCACGACGCAGGCCGTGCAGCTGTTCGGCGGGTACGGGTACATGCGGGATTTCCCAGTCGAAAAACTCTTCCGGGACGCAAAGGTCACCGAGATCTATGAAGGCACCAGCGAAGTTCAGCGCATCGTCATCGCGCGTGGCCTCTACCGCGCCTAGCCCGGCGGGCCGGAAGACCGACCTGTTCAGCCTGCTGGCCGAGCACGGGCACGAGCAGGTGAGTCTCTACCAGGACCCGACGAGCGGCTATCGCGGCATCATCGCGATCCACGACACGCGGCTCGGGCCCGCGCTCGGCGGCACGCGCTTCTGGCACTATCAGGACGATCGCGAGGCGCTGGTGGACGC
>DATICZ010000158.1:0-10643 GCA_035456525.1 Gemmatimonadales bacterium | reverse complement strand
ACGTCCACCAGCGTGGCCACGAGCGGCGCCGAGGCGCTCGCCGGGTCGAAGCCGGCCCGGCGCAGCATGAAGGGCAGCATCGAGCCGGCCATGCTGCCCCACAGGACCACACCGACGAGACTGAGTCCCACGGTGGCGGCGATGCGGAAGTAGTGCTCGCCGTACACGTGGCCCACCGCCTGCCACAGCAGAATCCGCACGAGGCCGATCGTTCCGAGGATGGCGCCCAGCCCCAGGCCGGCGCCGAGCTCGCGACGCAGCACCCGCCACCAGTCCCGGAGCCGGACTTCGCCCAGCGCGATCGCGCGGATCACGAGGGTGGACGCCTGGGAGCCCGAGTTGCCGCCGCTGGAGATGATGAGCGGCACGAACAGGGCGAGCACCACCGCGGCCGCGATCTCCTGCTGGAAGTGCGCCATGGCCGTGGCCGTCAGCATCTCCCCCAGGAACAGCGCCGCGAGCCATCCCGCCCGCTTCCTCAGGAGGCTGGGGAAGTCGATCGTGAGGTAGGGGGCCTCGAGGGCTTCGACGCCGCCGATCTTCTGGATATCTTCGGTCGCCTCTTCCCGGATCGCGTCCGCGATATCGTCGAAGGTGATGATGCCGACCATCCGGCCCGTGTCGTTCACCACGGGGAGCGCGAGCAGGTCGTGCTGCTGGAACAGCCGCGCGACCTGCTCCTGGTCCATGAGCTCCGGCACCGTGACGAGGTCGGTGCGCATCACGTCGGCGACGCTCCGTTCCTCCGGGGCCTGGAACAGCTGCCGGAAGGAGACGACGCCGCGCAACCGCTGCTCACCGTCCAGCACGTAGGCGTAGTAGATCGTCTCGACCTGAGGCGACTGTTTGCGGAGATAGCGGAATGCCTCCCCGACCGTCATGTCGGGCCGGATGCGGGCAAAGCGCGGGTTCATCAGGCCGCCGGCGTCGTCTTCGGCATGGGCCAGCAGCGCCCGGACCTCGCGCCGCGTCGTGTCGTCGAGCAGCTCGAGCAGCCGGTCGCGCTCCTCGGCCGGCGCTTCCTGGATCAGGTCGACGGCATCGTCGGGCGGGAGGAGGCGGAGCCAGAGTCGCTGTTCCCCGCTCGGCAGCGCGAGCAGCAGCGTTGACTGCTCCAGCGGCTCCAGGCTGAGGAAGAAGTCATCCGCCTCGTGGCTCGGCAGCTGCTTGAAGCGCGCCACGCGGTCCTCCATGGACAGCGCAGGCCATTCTTCCCAGAGCTGGACCGCGAGGCTCTCGGTGTAGAACTCTTCCAGCATGGCTCCCTCGGAGGCCGAGGAGGAGTGTCAGCGCCAGAGGCGCGCGATGGTATACAGCACCAGGCCGACCAGGCCGCCCACGAGCGTCCCGTTGATGCGGATGAACTGCAGGTCCCGGCCGATCGCCAGCTCGATGCGCTGGGCGGTCTGCGCGGGATCCCAGGCCGAAACGGTCTGCGCGATCAGATCCGCCACCTCGGCCCGGTAGCCTTCCACCACCGAGGCCACGACGTCGACTACCGCGTCGTCCACCTCCGCCAGCAGCGTCTCGTTGGCGAGCACGGCGGCCCCGAAGGCGGCGATGCCGCGCTCCAGCGCCCCCGGCGTCGCCCCGGCGTCTCGCGTGGCATAGCCCAGGATCGCCCGCCGCGTCGTCTCCCACAGCTGATCCGACAGCCGGGCGAACGTGGGATCGCGCAGCCATTCGTCCTTCATCGCCTCGGCCCGGGCGATCACATCGGCCGAATGCTGCAACCGGTCGATGAAGTTCCGGAGTGCGGTGTCGAACGCGGCGCGCAGCGGGTGATGGGGGTTGGTCCCGATGTCGCGCAGCAGCCGCTCGACTGCCGCGACGATCCGGTGGTAGATCTTGTCGTCCACCACGCCCGGCACCCACCACGGGCTCTCGGCCCGGACCTGGTCGCGGATCACCTCGCGGTTGTCCGAGATCGCCTGCGCCGCGAGCCGCACCGCCTCGCTCAGGATCTCCTGATGGCGGCTGCCGGCGACCACGAGCGACAGCGTGCGTCCCAGTGCGGGTGCGACCCGGAACGCGCGGATGCGGTCACTCACGCCCGCCTGGACCAGGGCCCGCAGGTCTTCGTCCGCCAGGCTCTCCAGCGTCTTGGCGAGCCCGCTCGCCACCGCCCGGGCGATGCGACGGCTGTTCTCGACTTCGCTGAGCCACGTCGCGACCCGTCGCGCGATCCCGAGATCGCGCAGCCGGGCGGCAAGCACGTCCCGTGCCAGAAAGTGGGTCTGGACGAAGTTGCCCAGCGTCCGACCGAGCCGGTCTTTGCGAGTCGCGACAATGGCGGTGTGGGGGATCGGCAGCCCGAGGGGATGGCGGAACAGCGCGGTCACGGCGAACCAGTCGGCGAGGCCGCCGACCAGCGAAGCTTCCGCGGTCGCCCGGATGTATCCCACCCACGGCACACTCGCTTCCACGATCCGGGCGGCGACGAACACGACGGCCGCGAGCAGCACCAGCCCGGTGGCGCGGCGCTTCATGGAGTCGAGTTGGGTCTGACGCAGGGCGTCGTCGGGACGGGACCAGCGGGCGGCGGCCTCGGAGAGGCCCGAGACGCGGTCCGGCGACGCCGGGGGGGAGGCGGTGGGGATCTGCGTCATGTGAGTGCAAGATAGCGGTCTTTCCGGAGCCTTTACACCGGCGGCGGGATTCCTGAGACCGTTCTTACGTCGACTTCGATACCGTTGTTTCCCTTGTGACCTCACGGCGTCTTCGTCGAGCCGGGGCAAACTCGGGCCGGTTCAACCAGAGGTGCAGGACGCGCGACGTCGGAGGGCAACATGGACGCATGAGGTCCGCGGCGTGCCGAGCGAGCGCAGGCGCCGACCTCGGGCTAGCTTCGGGGTAGCAGCCCACAGAGACGAGGACCTGATGTCAGACTTTCGGCCGGAGGATTGATGAACTGTACCGCTGCCGCCCGCGCGGGCTGGCTCGCGGCCCTGCTGGGCGGCGGATGGACGGCCTCCCAAGCGCAGACTGCCAATACCTACCTGCTCTCTCCTCACAGCCGCTTCGAGGTGAGGACGGGGAAGAGCGGCCTGTTCTCACTCGTGGGCCACAGCCACCTGATCCGGGCCAACGCCGTGACGGGACACGTGGTCTACGACGCCGCCGAGCCCGCCCGCTCCACGGTCGAGATTCTGGTTCTCGCCGACAGCCTCGAGGTCCTCACGCCGCCCGATACCGAGGAGATCCGGAAGGTGACCCAGGCGATGCGCGCCGACGTGCTCGACGTGGCGCGCCACCCGGAGATCCGGTTCGTTTCCCGGGCCGTCGAGGCGATTCCCGAGGGGCTCCGGGTTCGGGGTGAGCTGACGCTCGTCGGAACGACCCGGGAGGTCGTTGTCGACGTGCGGCTGCGGGCCGGGCCCGATACCCTGCGGGCCGCCGGCGAGTTCAACGTGAAGCAGACGGACTTCGGCATCCGGCCCTACCGGGGAGGGCCGGGCGGCCTCGTGCGCGTCGCCGACCGGGTCACGTTTCGCTTCGACGCCCTGGCGCTGCGAGCCCCGGCCCCGTAGTCGACAGTCTTCATCCCGCGTAACGCGTTTCTTCATACGGCGTTCCATACGTTCCGCAAGTAAGCGCCGGTGCTTTCATTCCACCGTGAATGCTGGAGCGCTCATGTCGTCGCTGACGGTGCGGCAACTGTACACATCCGGGTCGCTCCGGAACGCGACGGACGGGTTTTGCTTCGCCATCGAGAACCGGCTGAGCGACACCGTCGTGACCCGGTTGGCGAGCTTCCAGATCGACGGGCACGAGATCCCCACCGACCATCTGCAGCTCGAGCTCGCCAGCGGGGAGATCGTCCCTGTTCCAGCGGTCACGCCGGACCATCCGTTGGCGTTCGCCCGGCGCGCGTGCGCCAGCATTCACGCCCTCACCGCACCGCTGGCGGCGGGCTCACATGAGATCGACTTCGTGCTCGAGACGACGCCGTTCGGCACGGTGCAGGTGCGTGCCGAGGATGCGGTGAGCGCGGGAGCGGCGCCGGCGCGCACGGGGGTCCCCTACGTCAAGGACGACAGCCGGAACTACTCGCAGGAAATGGCCGAGGTCCGCCGGCGCTTCGTCGAGGCCGTCACGGGCGTCGCACTGCGGCATGTGGGGGCGTACTCGTTCGACCCCGCGATCACCCGGGGCAACATCGAGAACTTCACCGGCGTCGCTCAGATCCCCATCGGGTTCGCCGGGCCGCTGCGGGTGAACGGAGAGTACGCACAGGGAGAATTCCTCATCCCGCTCGCCACCAGCGAAGGCACGCTCGTGGCGTCCTACAATCGCGGCATGAAGGTGATCAACCTCGCCGGCGGCGTCACGTGCACGGTCTCCGCGGACAGCATGCAGCGGGCGCCGGTGTTCGTGTTCGACTCCGCGCGGGAAGCCCGGGCGTTTCGCGACTGGGTAGATGCGCACATAGTCGATATCCGGGCGGTGGCGGAGGCGACGTCGCACGTGGCGAAGCTGCTCTTCATCGAACCCTACCTCTCGAACAAGTTCACCTACCTGCGGTTCAACTTCGCGACCGGTGACGCGGCGGGACAGAACATGGTGGGGCGGGCCACGCTCGCGGCGTGCGAATGGCTGCGCGTCAACGCGCCGGGGGTGCGGCGGTACTATCTCGAGTCGAACCTCGCCACCGACAAGAAGGCATCGCACGTGAACCTGATGCGCACGCGCGGCAAGCGCGTGACGGCCGAGGCCGTGATTCCCCGCGCGCTGTTGCGCGAACGCCTCCGGGTCGATCCCGAGACGCTCCAGGGGCACGCCGGCGTCGCCAACGTCGGGGCCCTGCTGTCGGGCACCACCAACAACGGCCTGCATTCGGCCAACGCCATCACCGCGATGTTCATCGCCACCGGACAGGACGTCGCGAACGTCGCCGAGGGCAGCGCTGCGCTGCTGTACTCGGAAGTCACCCCCGAGCGCGATTTCTATCTGTCCATCACGCTGCCGTCGCTGATCGTCGCGACGCACGGTGGCGGGACCGGTCTCGCGACGCAGCGGGAGTGTCTCGAGGTCCTGGGCTGCTACGGGATCGGCAAGGTGAACAAGCTGGCGGAAATCGTCGCCGGCGTCGTGCTGGCGGGCGAGCTCTCGCTGGCCGCGGCTATCAGCTCGCTCGAATGGGTCTCGGCCCACGAGCGTATGGGGAGGCACCGGTGACGACCCGCGCGGTGCTGATTCCGCCCGAGCCCGCGCCGGCGGTGCCGCGCACCAGAGGGGTATCGCGCGCGCCCCTGCCGCGGGCACCGGGCATCGTGCGCCGTGCGATGGCCACCAACCGGCACCTCGCCGGCCTGGCAGCGGGCGGCCTCGTGGCGCACGTGCGCGCCCGGCGTGCCGCGGGGGAGGGCCGGGGACTCCGCTTCGCCCTGCAGGCGCTCCTGGCCGTAGTGGTGCGGCCGTTCCTGCGGCGTGACCTCGCCCGGGAGCCGTTCCCTGTGCAATTGCGGCGTCGCCTCGAGCTGCTGGGGCCGACCTACATCAAACTCGGCCAGATCCTGAGCCTGCGCGAGGACCTGTTGCCGCGGCCGGTGACTGACGAGCTGAAATTCCTGCTCAACGCGCTGCCGGCGGTGCCGTTCGACATGTTCCGCCGGCTGGTGGAGCGCGATCTGGACCGGCCGCTCGAGGAGGCGTTCCTCGCCGTCGACCCCGTCCCGATCGGCTCCGCCTCGATCGCCCAGATCCATCGCGCCACCACGCTCGAGGGCGATCCGGTCGTCATCAAGGCGGTCAAGCCGGGGATCCCGGACATCCTGCGGCGCGACGCCCGCCTGCTGCGCATGCTCGGCCGGGTGCTGCAGTGGCTGTTCCCGCGCTATCAGCCGCGCCGCATCATCGACGAGTTCGTGGAATACACCCAGCGCGAAGTCGATCTGCGCCAGGAAGCCGAGAACATCGAAACGCTCGCCGGCAACTTCCACGATCTTCCCGACGTCGTCTTCCCGGCGGTCTATCCCGAGCTCTCGGGCCCACAGGTCCTCTGCATGGAGTACGTCGACGGCCTGCGGCCCGACACGCCCCAGGCCCAGGCCCTGCCGCGCAAGGCGCGCGAGCGGCTGGTGGATCTCGGGGCGGCGTCGATCATTCGCATGATCTACCGGGATGGCTTCTTTCACGCCGACCTGCACCCGGCGAACCTGCTGATCCTCCCGGGCACGAAAGTCGGCTTCATCGACCTCGGGATGGTCGGCCGGCTGGACGGCGAGCTGCGCCGCACCCTGCTGTACTACTACTACAGCCTCGTGACGGGCGACGCGGAGAATGCAGCCCGCTACCTCGCCGCGGTCGCCGAAGCCGGCCGGGGAAGCGACCCGCTGGGATTCCGGCGCGAAGTCGCCGACATCTCGCAGCGCTGGCGCCGGCACGCGACGTTCAAGGGATTCTCCCTCGGCCGCCTGGTGCTCGAGTCGCTGTCGCGCGGGGCGCGCTACCGCATGTACTTCCCGGTCGAGCTCGTCCTCATGGTCAAGGCGCTCATCACCTTCGAAGGCGTGGGGCACGTGCTGCTGCCGGGATTCGACGTGGCGGAGGTCTCGCGGCGCCACATCCGCGAGATCTTTCTGCTGCAATTCAGCCCGTGGCGCGTACTGCAGGAAGAGCTGCGCGGCGCCCCCGACCTGATGGATGCGCTGGTGAAGGTGCCGCTGCTGGTGACTGAGGGAGTGCGCGTGCTCGAGAAATCCACCAAGCGCGCGCCCGAGAATCCGCTCGCCGGAGTACGGGGCACGTTGATCGCGGGGTTCTGTCTCGTCGCCGGCGCGATCCTCATGGCGTTCGGCGGCCCCTGGCCGCTGTGGGTCGGGCTGTTCGCGCTGGCGCCGCTCCTGGCGTTGCGGCGGGGGACCTGACGTGGGTGCGCGGGTGGAGGTGCCGGCGCTGGCTCGGGGCGAGCCCGAAGCGAGCCCGGCGGGGCGCGACCCGTTCGACCTGGAGTTCTGTCGCGCGCTGGAGCGCAAGGTCCTGGGGCCGATCATCCGGGACTACTTTCGCGCCCGGGTGCTCGGCGCCGAGCGCCTGCCGAAGCGCGGGCCGGTGATCCTCGCCGCGAATCACTCCGGGAATGCGTTCCCGCACGACGGCATCGTGCTGGACGCGGCGCTGTGGCACAGGGACGGGCTGCGGCCCTCGCTGAAGTTCCGCACCGTGTACGAGCCCGAGCTGACGCTGGCGTGGTGGATGCGCCCGTTCGGCATCGACGACTTCTGGCGGCGCGGCGGCGGCGTGGACATGACGTTCGACAACTTCGAGCGCCTGATCCTGCGCGGCGAACGGGTGCTGTATTTCCCCGAGGGTGTGCCGGGGATCGGCAAGGGGTTCAACCGCCGCTACCAGCTGCAGCCGTTCAAGACGAGCTTCGTGCTCCTGGCCGGCCGCTACCAGGTGCCGGTGTACCCCGTCTACGCCATCAACTGCGAGTGGGTGCACCCCTTCGGGTACTGTTTCCCGCCGCTCGACCGGCTGATGCAGCGCGTGTTTCACGTGCCCTTCCTGCCGCTGCCGATCGGGCTGCTGGCCTGCGTGTTCCCCTGGATGTGGTATCTGGCCTTTCCCTGCCGGATGGTGTTCATCGTGGGGAAGCCGATCGACGTCCCCGGGCTCCTCTGGCTCGAGGGGGTCACCGATTGCGAGCACCCCGATCGCGGCGCGCTGCGTCGTGTAGCGGACCGGATCCGGCGCCTGATGCAAGGCGAGATGGACGAGCTGGTGGCCGAGCATGGGCGACAACCCTACCACGTGCGCTCGCTCGGGCGAGCACTGCGCCGCGCGTGGGGACGGTGGCGCACCCTGCTGCCATGGGGATGGCCGGTGGCGTATCTGCGCCTCGAGCGTGACCGTCAGCGGCCGCCGGCCCGGAACCGGCTGCACGCCGTGCTGCGGGATTGGGATCTGCTGGGGTTTTACCTGCCGTTCGGCTGGCCATTTCTCTCACTCTTCCGCGCGCTGCGCCGCCCGCCGTGCGGGTACCGCGGACTCTCTCGGAAGGAGAAACGCGAGCGAATGGGCAACTACCTGTGGCGGCTCTCGGAGCGGCCGCTGCCACCGGTGCGGGCCTGAGCCGCATGCCGCTGCCGTTTTCGCGGGACCAGTTTTTCGCGGTGTTCGTCGCGTACAACGAGGCGGTCGCGCCCGCGCAGATCCTGTTGATCGCGGTGGGGATCGGAGCGGCGGCCCTGGCGCTGTGGCCGATGCGGCGGTCGGATCGGGCGATTGGGCTCGTGCTCGCCGGACTGTGGCTGTGGATGGGGGTGGAGTACCACTGGCGCTTCTTCCGGCCCGTCAATCCGGCGGCGACGCTGTTCGGCGCGGCGTTCGTGCTCGAGGGCGTCCTGCTCGTGTGGGCGACGTTGCTCCGTTCCCGCCTCGCGTTCCGATCGTCGCGGTCGCTGCGGGGCGGGCTGGCGCTCGCGTTGCTCATCTATGCCTTCGCCATCTACCCGGCCATCGGCTGGGCGCTCGGACGCCGCTACCCGGCGGCGCCGACGTTCGGGGTGCCGTGCCCGACGACGATCGCGACGCTCGCCCTCCTGCTCTGGACCGTGGAACGGCCGCCTGTCGGGCTCATGCTGATCCCGTGGGCCTGGGCGTTGATCGGCTCGACGGCGGCGTTCCGGCTCGGGATGTGGGAGGATCTGGGGCTGCCGGTCGCACTGGTGGTCTCGTTATGGGGCTGGTTCGCGCGCCGTTCGCGGACGTCGGTCTGAGGTTCGGCTGGGGCCTGTGGGAAGCTCACCTTGCTGCTCGGCGCCTCGAACGCCATCCTCGATCACCGCCTCTCATAACCAGACCGTGAACGTCATCAAGCCTCGTCCCATCTGGCTTCTTGTCTCGCTCCTCTCCTGCACCGTAAGCCCCCCGGCACCTTCTTCTGGGCAGGTCTCGGGCCGTGTCATCGACCTCAACGACCGCCGACCGATCGTGAGAGCAGTTGTCGAGCTTCAGGGGTCAGGGCTCAGCGAGCAGACAGATTCCGCGGGACGATTCACGATCCCGGCCCAACTGCCTCCCGGGTGTCACCGGCTGTATGTGAGATTCCTGGGATATGGGTGGACTGCGGTGAATTTCCCCGCATCACCGACACACCGCATCGATCTTGGAGACGTACCACTTCGTCCGGTGCCCTTGCCCGAGTGGCCGCTCCTTCTGGTAAACACATGCGACGCTGGGCCGATCACCAAGGACGAAGCGCCTTGGGGCGTTGACACATTGCGCTCCAGGTAGAAAGCCTCGTCTGCGCGGTGGACTGGCGCTCGCGCTGCTGCTCTGGACCGTTGAACGGCCGATTCGCCTTTCGAGGCGTCCGGGCTGTACCTTGGCTTGTCCCCGTGTTGGATTGTCCCTGACGTGCCTCGTTCCTCACGAATGGCGAGGATCTCACTCGCCGTCTCAGCTGCGGTTGCCCTGTCTTGCAGCCCGCCAGTGAGTCGACCGGGGCTCGCGGCTGCCCAGGCCGATACCACACGCCCGCCGGTCCCAACCGAACTGGGCGCGCCGGCGGAGATCCTCACATTGGGGCTCCGGGCGGAGACGATCTTCCGCAACGTCGCGGAGGTTCGCTTCGACGACACCACCTCGGGCGTGACGGTCCGAAACTTCCTACGGCGGTACGGTGCCAATATCGTCGGGGGGACACCGATCTCCAGGGCCTACATCCTCGAGATTCCCGATCCGGGAGCCACCTGGGAGAAGTACTACGGAGTGATTACTGCAATGCGGAGCGAGCCCGGGGTAACGTGGGTCTCGATCGTATCGTTTGGCGAGAGTAGTGTCAATTTGCCTGCTCGTCCTACACCGGACATGGTGTCCCTGGTGCCGGATTCTCCCCCTGATTCGATCCCCATGTCGGCATGGGAGGCCATGTATGCTCCAAAGAACATGGAGCCGCCTGGAGTAGAATGGGCGCGGCCATTCCCCAGAAACATCGTCGTAGTGCTGTTCAGAGAAGAGACTTCTCGCATCGACAAGCAGCGCGCGATTGATTCCATCCAGGGTGTCGTGGTGGGCGGTGAGCCGATCGGGAGGGGAGGGTACTACTACGTGCGGATCCCAGACGATGGAACCTCTCGACCACTCTTCCGTGCTATCGAGACCCTGAAGTCACTGCCGCAGGTTGAGACGGCATCCCCAGTATTGCCTGCATCGGATCCGCTGAAGCAGAACAGCAAGCGACCGTAGTCGTCTTGGACTGGCCCCGTCAGCCGCGGACCGCGCTCTCGAGTCCCGCGAGAGTCTGAGCCAGCCGCCGGCCCACAGGCGACTTCACCTCCTCCGGTAGGCCCACGCCCGTCCACAGGTCCCGGGTATCGTCGTCCAGCACATCCTCCCGCAGCCGCAGGCCGTGACGCTCCAGCGCGGGACCGATCGTCGCGCGGCGAAGTCGCAGGTCACGGCGCGTCGCGGCGTAGGCAAGCTGGCACACGGCGCGGCGCGAGGAGAAGCTGAAGATGCGCGTGAAAAACATGCCGTACTCGTCTCGCTCCGGCTCGAAGCGCAGCACGTCGGCGCCGGGGAAGCGCGTCTTGTAGGCGGCCATCCCGATCTCGAGCCGCGAGTGCACCAGGGTGCGGAACGTCTGCGACAGCACCGCGGGCAGGCCGCGACGGAGCAGGGTCCCGGGGCGCAGC
>DATICZ010000157.1:0-3839 GCA_035456525.1 Gemmatimonadales bacterium | reverse complement strand
GACGCCAGATGTCGACCCGCTACCAGGCGCGGCGCGGCTACTACGAGTGCTCGAAGTCCCGCGCCGACCACGTCGAGACGCCGCGCTGCCGCTCGGTGCGCTCGGACACGCTCGACCGGGCCGTCGCGGGGCGGCTGCTCGACGCGATCTCGCCAGAGCAGGTGGCGCTGGCGCTGGCCGCCGCCGACGAGGTCGAGCAGCGCCGCGCGCGTTCGACCCGCGCTGCCGAGCTGGCGGTCGAGCGCGCCCGCTACGAGGCCGCCCGCGCCGAGCGCGCCTTCCACGCCTGCGAGCCCGAGCACCGGCTCGTCGCGCGCAGCCTCGAGCAGCGCTGGGAAGCACGCCTCGCCGCGCTCGCCGAGGCCGAACAGGCGCTCGTCCAGACCCAGGCCGCGGTCGCGCCGCTGCCGCCGCCCAAAGAGCTCGAGGCGCTCTGCGCCGATCTGCCCGGCCTCTGGGCCGCCCCGACCACCTCCAACCGCGACCGCAAGCGGATGCTGCGCACGCTGATCGCCGACGTCACCCTGGTCTCCGAGCCGGGCGCCAAGCAACTGAGCATCGGGATCCGCTGGCAGTCCGGAGCGAGCGAACAGCTCGAAGTCGAGCGCCCGCCACGCGCGCAGGACGCGCACCGCACCCCGCCCGCCTGCGTCGAGCTCGCCCGCCGCCGCGGCCCCGAGTTGAACAACCACGAGCTCGCCGCCGAGCTCAACGCCGCCGGACTGTGGACCGGCGCCGGCCGCCCGTTCGACTCCGCCGCCGTCCAATGGCTGCGCTGGCGCTACAAGATCCCGTCGCCGCCGCCATTCGCGCCCGGCGAGCTCAGCGTCCGCGACGTCGCCCGGCGCCTCGGCGTCTCAGACGGCGTCGTCTACTACTGGATCGCCCACGGCGAGCTCGATGCCCGCCGCGGCCCCGGCAACCGGCACCGCATACCGTTCCCGCCCGAGGTCGAGCAGGCCTGCCGCTACCGCATCGCGAACTCCGTCCACCTTCCCGCCCAAGTCAAAATCGCTGCTGCAGGAGGCGCAGTCTGATGCCACCGTCCCGACCGTGATGGATCGGGTCTGCCAGCAGGCGCTGGTCCAGGTGCTTGAGCCGATCTTTGAGCCGACGTTCCGGGAGGAGAGCTTCGGCTACCGCTCGGGACGCTCGACTCACATGGCGATGCGGCGCATCTGGCGGCAGCTCGGTGAGGGCGAGTGGATCGTGGACGCCGACCTCTGCGACTTCTTCGGGACGCTCTCGCACGAGCTGCTGGTCGAGCTGGTTGCCGACCGCGTGGCTGACGGCAGGGTGTTGGGCTTGATCAGATCGATGCTCACGGCCGGAGCGCTCCGGGACGGCGTCTATGAAAGCGCGGTCGCCGGCACGCCGCAGGGCGGGGTCGCCTCGCCCTTGCTCAGCAACATCTACCTGCACGTCTTCGACGAGAGGATGGCGCGGGCTGGATTCCAGCTGACGCGGTATGCCGACGATTGGGTGATCGTCTGCCGTTCCCGTGCGGAAGCGGAGCGGGCGCTGGCGAGTGCCCGCGCGGTGCTGGAGGGTGAGCTGGGACTTCGGCTCAACTCGGAGAAGACGCGGATCGTCCACATCGCCCGGGGCTTTGAGTTCCTGGGCTACAAGATCGGGCGCGGCAAGGGCCTCAGCCACAAGGCCGGGGGTCCGAGCCTCTATGCGGTTCCGACCGACCGCTCGATCGAGCGCTTCAAGGACAAGGTGCGCACGGCGACCAACCGGCGCAACCCAAAGGACCTTGAAGGGGTGCTGGGCGAGCTCAACCCGATCATCCGTGGCTGGGGCAACTACTACCGGCGCGCGCACGTGCGCCGGCTGTTCCACCGCCTCAACCGCTGGATCGTGATGCGTGTCTGGAGCCACCAACACAAGCGCTGGCGGAACGCCGGATGGCGGCACCTGCCGGAGCGGCGGCTCTACGGGGAGCTGGGCCTGGTCAACCTCCTGCAACTGACCCCGAGCATGGAGGACTACTACCGCCAGAAGGGCTATGCCCGGTGAGAGCCGCTTGCGGGAAAACTGCACGGGCGGTTCGGAAGGGCGGGCGGAGGTAGCGGCCATCCCGGCTGCCGCCTCCCCCGACCCGACACTGCTTGAGCCGAGCGGACAACACAACCGCCGGTGAGGGAAGGGCCGCTGCTTCGTCGATGCGTTGCGCACAGGGAAGGGCGGGTGAGTGCCCTCGTGGCTAGCTCCACCGAGCAGGATCGAGTTCGAGAACTGCAGCGGACGCTTTACCGGGCGGCCAAGGCCGACCCCGGGCGACGGTTCCACGCGCTCTACGACAAGCTCCACCGCAGGGATGTGCTGGAGCGCGCGTGGGGGCTGGTGCGCGCCAATCGTGGCGCGGCCGGCGTCGACCGGCAGACCATCCAGGACGTCGAGCGCTATGGGGTTCCCCGGCTGCTCGACGAGCTGGCCGCGGACTTGAGGAACGGACGCTGGCGTCCGCTTCCGGCGCGCAGGGTGTACATCCCGAAGCCCGGCGACCGGGACGAGCGGCGCCCGCTGTCGATTCCGACGGTCCGTGACCGCGTCGTGCAGGCGGCAGTGAAGATCGTCATTGAGCCGGTCTTCGAAGCCGACTTTCTGTCGTGCTCG
The DNA here is from genome assembly GCA_035456525.1 of Gemmatimonadales bacterium. Classification (GTDB taxonomy): domain Bacteria; phylum Gemmatimonadota; class Gemmatimonadetes; order Gemmatimonadales; family GWC2-71-9; genus DASTHG01. The sequence goes on along the minus strand of DATICZ010000157.1, from coordinate 1,217 downwards.
TTTGGGTTTCGCCCGCGACGCTCGGCACACGATGCGCTCCAGGTGCTCGTCGATGAGGCCTGGCGGGGCCGGCGGTGGGTGGCAGAGTCGGATATCGCCAACTGTTTCGGGGCGATTCCGCACTCGGGGTTGATGTCGGCGGTCGAGGAGCGGATCTGTGATCGCAAGCTGCTCAAGCTGCTGCGCGCGATGCTGCGCGCGGGAGTGATGGAGCAGGGCGCGGTCCGCCGCGACGCGGCCGGCACTCCGCAGGGCGGGGTTGCCTCGCCCGTCCTGTGCAACGTCTACCTGCACCGGCTCGACCGGGCGTGGACGCGGCGCGGACACGGGGTGTTGGTGCGTTACGCGGACGACCTGCTCGTGATGTGCAAGACCAGGCGGGAGGCCGAGGCAGCCCTCGAGGCGCTTCGGGCGATCCTGGCCGAGCTCGGCCTCGAGCCGAAGCAGGCCAAGACGCGGGTCGTGCACCTGCGCGAGGGAGGCGAGGGAGTGGACTTCCTCGGCTTCCAGCACCGCTATGTGCGCGGCAACACCGCCCGGTCGCGACACCTCACCTTCCTCGCCCGCTGGCCGTCACGGAAGGGGATGCAGCACGCCCGCGACCGGATCCGCGAGATCACGGACCGACGCCGGCTGCTGCTCCCGGTCGAGCAGATCGTGCGGGAGCTCAACCAGTTCCTGCGCGGCTGGGCGGGGTACTTCCGCTACGGCAACTCCACCCGGCAGCTCGCCCTGATCAGGCTCCACGCGGTCAACCGCCTGGCGCGCTTCATCGCCAAGCGGCACAAACGCGGCTGGCGCTACGGCTGGAAGGTCGTCGTCCACCAGTCGCCCGACTACTGCGGGCTGATCAGCCTTCACGGGATCGTCGTCGCCCCCCAGGCCCAACCGGCCCTGGCGGGACAGGCCGAATGCCGGCGGTGAACGGCGTCGGTGAGCCGTGTGCGAGAGAACCGCACGCACGGTTCGATGGGGGGCGGGAGGAGACCAGGCCAGTCGGGCTCACACAGCCGCACGGCCCAGGCGCCTCCCGCCTACCCGACCGCTCGGGCAGCTAGATCGGCCTTGAAACGGCTTGGATAAGCCAACTCCGTTCTGCCTGGTCCCACCCGTGTGGGCACACGGGGACGCGCTAGATGGTCGATTCCCGTCCGGTGATCGTGCTCCAATATGGGCATGTACCTGCGCCGGACCCAGCGGCGCCGCAAGGACGGGTC
>DATICZ010000156.1:0-4850 GCA_035456525.1 Gemmatimonadales bacterium | reverse complement strand
CGCGAGCTGCGGATCGAGCAGGCGCTCGTGAACGTGGCCCTGGCGCTCGGTCCCGACGGGCGGCTGTACGCGCTCGGCGCCGACGATTCCGCGGCGACACAGCTGCGCGTGGATGTGCTCGACACGGCGAGTGGCGCGATCATGGACACCCGCCGGCTGGGCGGGAACGAGACCGCCGTGGCTGTGGACGCCCGAGGGCGGATCACCACCTACGACGCCACCGTTTTGGCGCAGGGCGCTTCCTTCACGGAAGGGACGCGGCGGCCGTTCGCCCCCGCGTTCGCGCTCCCCGACACGCTGGGCGACACCGTGACCCTGGCTCGGTTCGCGGGAAAGGTGACCCTGGTCGATTTCTGGGCCTCCTGGTGCGATCCTTGCCGGGAGGAATTCCCGCACATGATCGCGCTGTACGATCGGTTGAGCCGCGACGATTTCGAGATCGTGGCGATTTCGGACGACGTGGACCGCGGCAGCATGCTCGCCTTCATCCGGGAGTACCGCCCGCCGTTTCCCGTGCTGGCCGGCGGGGGCCGGATGAAGCGGGTGTACCGGTACCGGGGCCTGCCGTATTCGGTCCTGCTGGACCGGCGCGGGCGCGTCGTCGAGCGTTACTTCGGTTTCGGCGGCGCCGCCGAGTTCGCCCGGTTGAGCGCCGCCGTTGCCCGCGAACTCCAGGCCCGATAGGCTTCGACATGCTGCGCACCTTGACACTTCCGATTCGGATCATCCTGCTGGTCTGCGCGTGCAACGCGCCGGACCAGCGGCAGGCCGCCGTCCCAATCGTCTCGGTGGGCCAACTCACGCAGGACACGGTCATCCTGGTGGGCGCCGGCGACATCGCCGACTGCGGATCGGACGGCGACGAGCAAACGGCTCGACTGCTGGACAGCATCCCCGGCACCATCTTCACCGCCGGCGACAACGCGTATTCCGACGGCGCGCCGTCGGAATTCGTCGGCTGCTACAATCCGAGCTGGGGGCGCCACAAGACCCGCACCCGCCCGTCGCCCGGCAACCACGATTTCCGCAGCTCCCGCGGCGGCCCGTACTACCGCTATTTCGGTGCGCACGCCGGTGATCCCGGCCTGGGCTACTACAGCTTCGACCTCGGCGCCTGGCACGTGATCTCGCTCAACAGCAACATCGGCATGAAAGCCGGGTCGCCGCAGGAGCGGTGGCTGCGGGCTGATCTGGCGGCCACGCGGGCAAAGTGCGTGATCGCCTACTGGCACCACCCGCGCTTCAGCTCGAGCAACGGACACGGCAACGACCCGAGCACGACGCCGCTGTGGCGGGCGCTCTACGAATCCGGTGCCGACATCGTCCTCGGGGGTCACGATCACACCTACGAGCGGTTCGCACCGCAAACGCCGGACGGGAGGGCGGATCCGGAGCGCGGCATCCGGGAGTTCGTGGTGGGCACGGGGGGCGCGGACCACTACGGATTCGACTCGGCCGAGCCGAACAGCGAGGTGCGCAACGGCGACACCTGGGGCGTTCTCAAGCTCACCCTGATGCCGGACGCCTATCGGTGGCAGTTCGTTCCCGTCGCGGGCAAGACGTTCAGCGATTCCGGCAGCGGCCGCTGCCACTGAGCCGCCATTCCTGAGTCCGGCGTTTGTTGTCGGATCGCCCCGCCCGTGGTATCGTAGCGCGACCTATCCCCCTATGAGGCAAGGAGGTTGCATGCCGCGCATCGGCACGAAGACCGCGTACGTCGTGCTGCTCGCCACACTGGTCAGTGGCGTCTTCACACGCCGTTCGATCCACGCGCAGCAGCTCCCCGACTACCTGAGGGACCGGGGAACCGGCGTGCGGATGTCGATGCTCGGCACCTACGCCCAGCAAGGCCAGGTGCTCGTGTATCCGTTCTTCGAGTGGTACGCGGACCACAATCTCGAGTACAAGCCGAGCGAGCTGGGGTACGGACTCGCCACGGACTACCGGGGGCGCTACCGGGCATCCGAGGGAATCCTCTTCTTCGGCTACGGCATCGGCCCCGATCTCGCGGTCGAGTTCGAGGCGGCCGTCATCTCCGCCGAGCTGCGGAAGTCCGCGCGCGACACGGCCACGGTGCCCGCCCGGGTGCGGGAGTCGGGCCTCGGCGACGTGGAGGGACAGATCCGCTGGCGGGTGCAGCGCGAGAACACCACCCGGCCGGAGATCTTCACTTTCTTCGAGACCGTTTTTCCGCTGCAGCGGTCGCGGCACATCATCGGCACCCAGGCCTGGGAATTCGCGGGCGGGTTCGGATTGACCAAGGGGTATCGCTGGGGAACCATGACCTTCCGTGCCAGCGCCGAGTACTCGGATGGAGTCTTCGACGCCGGCGAGTACGCGATCGAGTGGATGCGGCGCTTCTCCCCGAAATGGCGGACGATCGCGGCGATCGAGGGCGTTCAACTGGACGAGGTGTCCCTCATCACGGAAATGCAGTGGCATATCAGCCCGCACGCGCTCTTCAAGCTCAACAACGCGTGGGGCCTGACCCCGAACGCGACCGATATCGCGCCCGAGATCGGCATCATGTTCGTGTTCTAGGACGAATCGGCTAGGACCGCGCCATCTTGAGCAGCGCGCTCGCCACGAACGTGGCGGCGGCGAGCCATCCGGCGCCCACGAACGCGTCCGGCGTATCGAACGCGCCGGTCTCGGACCACTCCTTCACCTGAAACACCACGAAGCCAACCACAGTCATGGTGACGGTGCGGGCGATCACGCCGGGCCAGCCGGCCGGCGCATCCACGGCGAGCCACTGCTTGAGTGTCATGGCGTCCTCACGGCATCACGATGTTATGGAGCTCCCGCGGTCGTGAACGTCGACTCGACATACGAGGCATTGCCCTCACCCGTCATGGTGCCGATGGACAGCACGTATTCCCTCCCCGGGACCAGGAAGCCGTCCGGCACGGCAAACGAGGTCGCGGACCCGGGCAGTTTCGCCGTGACGCTCACGCCCAGGTCCTCCTGCTCGATGCCGATGACATAACCGGCCAGATTCCGGACGGGGCTCCAGGTGACGGTCAGACCGTTGACGGGCACGCCGGTCGCGTCGGCCGCGGGCCGAACGCCCGTCGCCGGGGCGGGCAGCGTGTGGCTCAACCGCGACGTGCCGTGGAACTTGGCGCCGGCGGCCGTCACCGCATCGAAGGTGTACACGCCCTCCGGGTACGCCGCCTTGATACTGCCGACATTCCCCCGCTCCGGGGATTCGAAGCGGAACTGCCGGAGTCCCAAGGTGGAGGCGTCGGGTGACTTGATGTCGACGACGGTCCGGCCGTCCGGTGCCACCACGGTGAGCTGCACCAGCCCATCATCGCCACCTTTCACATCGAACACCACCTCGACGTCCCTGTCGGTGGCATTCTGCTCGAAGAACACACTCGCCACGGCGAAGGGCGGGGCGGTATCGACCGCTGCCTTTGCCTGCCCCACGCCGAGAACGACGAGCGCCGCCGTGGCGGAGCGAACGATCACGATCATGGTGTCCATTAGGGTTTCTTGACCACCGCTTCGGTGGGCGCGTGCCCCAGAAACCGCGCGGGGCTCAGCAGCACCTGATCGAAGCCGACTCCTTCCATTCCCGCCTGCAGGCGGACGGTCACCTCACCGCTCGTCCGGAAACGGACCCGGGGTTGGGACGACTCGCAACCCACCCACGCCCACCCCTGTCGGGTTGGTCCGCGAGCAGTCAGGTACTCCCCTGTCCCGGGTTTCAGGACCTCCCGGTTGGCGTCGTCCACCGCGCCCGTGAATTGCACCCAGAGCACGTTCGCCTGTGACTTCCCTTTCGGCGCTCCGACCTTCATGTGAATCCAGCAGCGGTAAGGGACGCCGCCTTGCACCCGCACCTTGAACGTCACGTGAGGATCCTCCTCGGGGGGAGGGTCCAGCTCGTCCCCGGTGTTGGCCAATCCGATCGCCTTGCCCCCGGGGGAGGCCGGATCATTCCACACGTCCATCTCGGAGAGGGCGCTCCCGGGTATGTCCGAGGCGTACACGATCACCTCGGCCGGGGTGCCCTGCGGCTCCACCGTCCGTGCCTCGACTCCTCCCAACGACGCCCAGAGCGCCACCGCTCCAGGAGCGGTCACGGCCAGTACTCGAATCATTGGGTCTGTCCTCGAACGGTCAGAAGGCGATCATGGCGTTCAACCGCAGCCGGTCCTGGAATTTCTTGCCGGGAATCGCCCGATGCGGTTGATAGTGGTACAGCGTGGCGTTCAGGAACAATCCGGCGAGCGGAACCGCGTCCACCGAGAGCGTGTGGATCTCGTAATCCGTCCCCAGGGTGGTGTTGTCGTGTGAGAACGCGGCGAGCACCGCGTCGTTCTCACTCACGCCGTAGCCGTAGCGATAGCGCATGTCGCCCTTGCTCGACGCACGGCCGAGGAATACGTCTGCTCCCCAGCCGGTGTTCAGGCTGTCCGCTCCGCGGTTGTGGACGTAGTCGCCGACCAGTCGCAGCGGATAGCGCTCGCCGATCCCGGAGTAATCGACGGCGAGCAGGAAGTCGAGCAGGTTGAAGTCGGACAGGTACGCCGTGCCCGCGGGGTTCAGGAGGTTGCTCCGCGTGTCCCCGGGGCCCGCCGCCGTGAGACTGCGGATGCGGTAGTCGTAGTAGCCCACCGACCCCGCCACCCGCCACCGGGAGCCGCCCGGGGCGCTGACGGTGAGCTGGGCGCCCCCCATGTCGCTGGCGCGGTTGTTCGCCTGCTGGTCCACGATGAAGTAGAGGCCCGTCACGGTCGCCGAGAGCTTCGCCTTGTCCCCCAGGACGCCCCGTGCGGCCACGCCCTGCGGGTTCACGTCGCCGTCCCACACGAGCTCGGTGTACTGCAGGGGGTTGA
>DATICZ010000155.1:0-2151 GCA_035456525.1 Gemmatimonadales bacterium | reverse complement strand
GCGCAAGCAGCGTGGCGGTGGTCGTCCCGTCTCCGACTACGTCGCCCGTGCGGGTGGCCGCCTCACGCAGCACCTGGGCCCCGAGGTTCTCCTCGGGATCCTTCAGGTCCACTTCCTTCGCGATCGTGACGCCGTCGTTGCACACCAACGGCGCGCCCCACTTCTTTTCGACGAGCACACACTTCGATTTCGGGCCGAGCGTCACCCGCACCGCATCGGCCATGGCCGTAGCGCCCCGCAGGACCTTCTCGCGCGCGGCTGACTGGAACAGCATTTGTTTGTGCGCCATATGCCTTCCTCCCACGGCTGTGAACCGGATCTCCATGAAGACGATATCGGCCCGAAGCACAGGAACACATGAAATGCGGATGAGGACGTTTCCGGTTCAGAGTTCCTAACGCCCGCTTCATGCCGACCTCAGCCGTGCCGGGCTACGCTGCCGCTTGCCGGGGTGGCATTCGCAAGGGGGTGGACATGAACGGCGAGACGATCGAGGTCATCCGGTACACGTACCATTGCTTCTCGTCACGCGAGCGGAACGACGTCGTGCTGTACCTCTACGACGGGCGTTCCCAGGTCATCGCGCAGGTGCTGGCCGTGCCGGACGGCGAGCCGCTGCCGCCCGCCGAGCGGCGCGACGGCCGGGCGCTGTTGTACTACCACCGCGCCGCCATTCCCCAGGTGGTGGACCTGCTCCGCAACGAAAGCCCGGTCTACCTGCTGTGGGGAGAGGGCAGGAACACGGCGCTGGCGACGGGCTACGAGCCGGTCGGTGAGGGCGAGCCGGCGTAGCTACGGGTGGGTCGCCGGCGGGACCTCTCCCATCGGCAGCTCGCGCAGCTCGCGCCGCAGGAACGGATGCGACGAGAAGAAGTACCACCCCATGGCGGCGGCCGCGGCGAGACTCCCCGCCCCGATGTGCCACCACACGAGCTCACCCAGCAGCGGGCGCGTGAGAAAGGCCATGGCGAAGTACACGTGAAGCGCCACGAACAGCAGCAGCACGAGCGCCAGGTATTGCGTCGTCGGGAACCGCTCCGCGAGGTAGATGAGCCACGAGCACATCAGGCCCAGCCCCAGGAACGTCACCATGTGCACCATGTTGTAGGCGAGCACGGGACCCGGGGCGACGATGAGCGCGGCTGGATCGCGGAGATGATAGAACAGGGCCGAGCCGAACAGGGCAGCCGTATAGAACGGCGACCGGCCCGACAGCAGGTTCAACAGGGCGATGACGATCACCACCGCCCCATAGCCGATGACGCCGGCCCACAGGCCGCCGATCAGCGTTTCCCGAGTCCGCTCGTGCATGGGTCCTCCCGGCGAGAGCACACCATGGCACGATGCGTACAGGGGCTGACGCGCACGTGAAGTCCGGCGCAAGAAATCTTCATGCCCCACCTCACCGCGAGGTCCCACCATGACACAGCCGCTGACGCTCATCTTCGCCGGCGACGCGATGCTCGGCCGCGGAGTTGACGAGGCGCTGCAGCATCGGAGCCCCGCCCATCCCTGGGGTGACCTGCTCCCCGTGCTGGAGGGCGCCGATCTGCTCCTGGCGAACCTGGAATGCGTGCTCACCGACCGCACCGAGCGCTGGACCGACGGCAGGTACAAGCCGTTCTATTTTCGCGCGGACCCGCGCGCCGTGAACGCGCTCGCGGCAGGCCGGGTGGGCTTCGTGTCGGTGGCGAACAACCACATCGGCGATTACGGATGGGAAGGATTGCGCGACACCCTCACCGTGCTGGATCGTGCCGGCATCGCGCACGCCGGCGCCGGGATGGACCGGGCGGATGCGCACGAGCCCGCGCGCGTCGTGCTCCACGGCGCACGGGTGAGCATCGTGGCGTTCGCCGACTATCCCGGGGAGTGGCGTGCGACGGCGACCTCACCCGGAATGAACTACACGCCGGTCTCGCTGGACCGCGAGAGTTTCACCGAGGTGGCGCGGCAGGTCGCAGCGGCGCGGGAGCGTGCCGACTTCGTGATCTTCTCCATCCACTGGGGGCCGAACATGCGCGCCTGGCCCAGCCAGGAGTTCCGCGCGTTCGCGTACGCCGTGATCGACGCCGGCGCCGACATCTTCTGGGGGCACAGCGCGCACGTCGTCCACGGGGTGGAGTTCCACCACGGCCGCCCGATCCTGTT
>DATICZ010000154.1:0-12620 GCA_035456525.1 Gemmatimonadales bacterium | reverse complement strand
AGGTCGTGGTGAACGTGGGGAAATCCGAAGGCGAGACGCGCGAGCTCGTGGCCGGCGTGAACGACCCCCGGGTGCGCATCATCGACAGCGAGTGGGACTTCACCCGCAAGAACGAGATGCTGTCGCAGGAGACCCTCAAGGCCATGGCCGCCTGCCGGGGGAGCTGGGGGATCTACATCCAGGCGGACGAAGTGCTGCACGAGGACGGGGCGCGCGTCCTGCGCGACCGCACGCGGGAATGGGACGCCGATGCGCGGGTGGAGGGGGTGCTGGTGCGCTATCTCCATTTCTACGGCGGCTTCGACACCGTGGCGACCAACCGCCGCTGGTACCGCCGCGAGGTGCGGTGCATTCGCCTGGGGCGCGACATCCGCCCCTATCAGGGCGCGCAGGGGTTCCGGGTCGGCCCGGAGTACCGGAAGATCCGCGCCCGCGCGACCGACGCCGTGATGTTCCATTACGGGTGGGCCCGGCCCGCGCGCGCCATCCGCGAGAAGCTCGAGATCTCCAAGATCATCTATCCCTGGAGCCGGGAGCGCTCGGCACAGGAGCAGGAGCGCGGCTACCTGGAATGGCTGCCGCTGCTCAAGCCCTTCACCGGATCCCATCCCCGGGCCGCGCAGGAGTGGGTTCGCGAGCGAATGGTGGATCCCGAGCGCCGCATCGGCCCACGGCACTTCAAGCCGGAGCATCTGCGGTTCTACGTTTCGGACTGGATCGAGCGGCTGACCGGCGAGCGGATTTTCGAGTTCAGAAACTACCAGCTGATCTAGAAGGGACGAGGGACGAGGGACGAGGGACGGGGGACGGGTGGGGAAAGGAGTGGGGACCCGTCCCTCGTCCCTCCTCCCTCGTCCCTCAACCCGTCCAGGGAGTGGCTCTCCCTGGGGGGAGCTCCCCCGTCTCGCGCAGGTGCTCGTAGACCCGGACGTACTCCTCCGCCATCACCCGGTGCGTGAAGTACCGCTCCGCGTGTGCCCGGCACGCCTCGGGCTTGCGCGAGGCAATGGTCCGGGAGGCCTCGACCATCTCGTCGAGCGTATCGCACAGCGCGCCGACGTCCCCGGTCAGCACTTCGGGGAGCGCCCCGCGCCTCGTGGCCAGGACCGGCGTGCCGGAGAACAACGCCTCGATGGTGGTGAGCCCGAAGGGCTCGTCCCACAAGGCCGGCATCCACAGGCAGCGCGCCCCGGAGAGCAGCTCCGCCTTCTTCTTGCCGTCGACTTCGCCCACGAAGCGGATCTTGATCGAGAAGCTGGGTCGCCATCCGCCCGCGAGCAGCAGCCGCCGGTTGGTGCGCTTCGCGCCCTCGATCGCCCAGTGGTAGCCCTTGGCGCTGTGCAGCCGGCCGATGAAGAAGTCGTAGTCGTGCTTCTTCGTCTGGAACAGGAATTCCCCGGGATCGAGCCCCGCATAGACGAACGCCGTGGATCCATGACGCCCCGCGTGGTTCCTGGAGAGGAACGTCGCGCGCGGCGGCACGGCTTCGCCCTGTTTCAGGTTGCCGTAGATCGTCTGGAGGAACGGGGGGCCGGCGGGGATACGGTGCAACGGACGGCAGTGGGCGTGGGCCACGTCCGCGTCCCGGGGCAGATGCGGGGCCAGATCGAAGCTCGGATCGCTCAACCGCTGCGACGGGAGCTCGACGACCGTCGCCTCGGGCAGCTTCGTGCCCGGAGCGGCGATCAGCGTCACGCGATGGCCGAGCTCGACGAGTCCACGCACCAGCGCGACGACGATGCGCTCGGTACCGCCGTACCCCTTCACCGGCAGGCGGTGGTGCGAGATCACGGCGATGTGCATCGGGGCCACAGTATAACTAGCTTCGCTCCATGCGCGAGGCCCCGCTCACCATTTTGCAGTTGACGTTCCAGGGCGACGGCGCCGGCTCGACCCAATCCATCCTCAACCTGAGCGAGCAGCTCGCGCGGCGAGGGGCTCGCGTTCTGGTCGGCTGCCGCGCCGAGTCCCTGCTGTTCCGGTCGGCAGGCGCGGCCGGGCTCACCGTCGTGGCGTTCGACTTCTCGCGCCTCCCCCCGCTGGCGCGCGCGCTCGCCGACGTGATGGCGCGCGAGCGCGTGGAGGTGGTGAACAGCCACGCGACCCGCGACCGCCGCGCGCTCACCTGGCTGCGCCTGAGCGGGCGCCTGCCCCAGGCGTTCGTCGTCACCCGGCGGACCATGCCGCTCACCTCGCCGCTCGAGCTCCGGCTCGTGGGACTCGCGGCGGATCGCACCATCGCGGTGAGCGGCGCGGTGGCCCGCGCGCTGGCGGGGCGCTGGCACCCGCTGGCGCGGCTCCGCGTCGTCCCCAACGGTCTCGACCTCGCCCGTGTCGACGCCGGGCCGGACGACGCCGAGGTGGCGGCGGCCCGCGCGTCGCTCGGCGAGATCGGAGATCGGCGGGTGGTGGCCGTGATCTCCCGCCGCAAGGACCAGGACGTGTTGCTGTCGGCGCTGGCCGCCGTGCAGACGCCGGTGTGCTTGGCCTGCGTCGGAATCGAAGCCGATGCCGGGCTCCGCGCCCTCGCCGCCGCCCTGCCGGAGCGCCACCGCGCGGCGTTCATCCCGTTCGTGCCGCGGCCGCTCGCCTACTACCGGATCGCCGCCGTGGCGGCGCTGCCGTCGCGCATCGAGGGGTTTTCGCAGAGCCTGCTCGAAGCCATGGCGTTGGGACTGCCCGTCGTGGCGTCCGATGCCGGCGGCAACGCCGACCTGATCAGCGACGGCCGCACCGGATTGCTCGTGCCGCCGCTCGACCCTGCCGCGTGGGCGCGCGCGCTCGATCGCCTGCTCGGCGCCCCCCAAGCGGCGGCGGGCATGGCGGCGGCGGGACGCGACCTGGTGCGCCGGGAGTTCACGATTGCACGGACCGCGGAGCGGACGGAGGCGGTGTATCGGGAGGCGCTGCGGCGCCGCCTTCATGCGTCGCCTTCCGGGTCACTGTAGCTTCCACCGCTGATGCGGTTTCGCATTGCTCCCTTCGCCCTCGCCGCGCTCGTCGGCGGCACGGCCTGCCGCACCGCGCTGAACTATTCCGGTCCCGACGGGCCGCGGTATGCCGGGAACGCCGAGCCGGTGCGCCCGGCACTGAGCCTGTCCGGCGCGGTGCCCGATTCGATTCGTCTCGTCACGTTCAACATCAAGTTCGCGCGGGAAATCGACCGGGCCGCCGAGCTGCTGCGGGCCACGTCGGCGCTGCATCCCGCCGACATCGTCGTCCTGCAGGAAATGGACGGGCCCGGCGTGCGACGCCTGGCGGCGGCGCTGGGCATGTCGTACGTGTACTATCCCGCCACCGTCCATCCGCACACCGGCCGGGACTTCGGCAACGCCATTCTGTCGCGCTGGCCGATCACCGACGACCGGAAGATCATCCTGCCGCATCTCGGCAGGTTCGAGCGGACGGAGCGCGCTGCGGTGGGCGCGACCATCCGGGTTGGCGCGGTCCCGATCCGGGTCTACAGCGTCCACCTCGGCACGCCGCTGGAAATCGGACCCGGGAGCAAGCGCGACCAGGTGCGCGCTGTGCTGCGCGACGCCCTGGAATACCCGCGGGTGGTCATCGCGGGGGACATCAACGGCCAGAGCATCGGACGCGAGTTCGTCGACCACGGATATCGCTGGCCCACCGAGCACGAGGCGCCCACTTCGAGCTTCTTCAGCTTCGATCACATCTTCATGCTCGGGCTGGGCGACCACGCCAGCACCGGCGTGGTTCGCGACAATCTCAAGGCCAGCGACCATCGGCCGGTCTGGGCGACCATCGCGCTTGGCGAGGGCCTTTCAGGATCCTCCATCCGAGCCCCGTCGACCGGCCCCTGAGTCGATCACGCCCGCCCGCTGGATACGGCTGGCGTTGTAGAGTAGTGTTCTCGTTGACATGCCGGCCCCGCTCACGGTCGTCATCCCCACCCTCAATGAAGGGGACCAGATCGCCGCATGCGTGCGGCATCTCGCGTGGGCGGATGAAGTGATCGTGGCCGACGGCGGCTCCCAGGACGGGACGGTCGCGGAAGCCAGGGCGGCCGGCGCGACGGCACTCGAGGTCCCGGGGGTCACGATCGCGGCGCAGCGCAACGCCGCCATCGGCCGGGCACGAAACGCCTGGGTGTTCGCGCTCGACGCCGATGAGCGCATCGGGCCCGATCTGGAGCAGGAGTTGTCGAGTCTCTCGGCGGGCGCGGCGCGGCACGAGGCGTACGCGGTGCGGCGCAACAACGTGTACCTCGGCCGCCGCATGCGGTATGCGGGGTGGGGGGACGCGTGGGCGGTGCGCTTCTTCAAGCGCGACCGCCGGTTCGTGGAGAAGCGGGTCCATGAAGGCCTCGAGCCGGTGGCCGACGTGGCCCGGCTGAGCGGGGCGCTCGAGCACACGCCCTATCGGGATCTGCCGCACCACATCCGCAAGCTGGTGCTGTACGCGGAGTGGGGCGCCCTCGACCTCCGCGACGCCGGCCGCCGGGCGCGCGCAACGGATCTGCTGCTTCGACCCGGCTGGCAGGCGTTTCGCACCTACGTGCTGCAGCTCGGGGTGCTGGAGGGATGGCGGGGTGCAGTGCTGTGCGGGCTCGCCGGGGTGAGCGTCTTTCTCAAGTACGCCCACCTCTGGGACCTTCAACGACGCGGGTAATGGCCAAGACTTTCCTGCTGACCGACGAGTTTCCGCCGATCATGACCGGCATTTCCCGCCTAATGGGCGAGATCGCCCGCCGCTACCCGAAAGGGGAGCTGCTCGTTTCCACCGGCCAGCACCACGACGCCCCGGAGACCGACGGACGCTACACCGGAACGGTGATCGACCGCCTGCCCATCTCCAACAAGGCGTTGCACGGCTTCGCCGGCCTGATGTTTTGGGCGCGCCGGGTCGTCGGCCTCGCGCGCACCCACAAGCCGAGGTTCGCCTGGGCCGACTCGATCCGCCCGGCGGGCTACCCGGCCAAGTGGGCGTACGAGCGCGTCGGCGTGAAATACGGCGTCCTGGTGCACGGCGGCGACCTCCTGAAGGAGCTGCACGCGATCCATCACACGCCGTTCACGCGGCGCTCGGGGAAGGCGCTCCTCAAGTCGGCGGCCGCGGTGGTCGCCAACAGCCATTGGACGCGGGAGCAGGCGCAGAAGGTGCTCCGCGAGGTCGGGCTCGATCCGCTGGCCGACCGGGTGAAGGTCGTGCCTCTGGGGACCGATCCGGAGCGATTCCGGCCCGGTATCGACGTGCGAGAGGTCCGCGATCGCTACCGGTTGAACGGCGGCCGCTGGGCGCTCACGGTCGCGCGGCTCGAATCCTACAAGGGAATCGACACGGCGATGCGCGCCGTGGCCCGCGTACGCAAGGAAGGGATCGACCTGCACTACGCCGTCGTCGGGGCCGGCAAGCGGTCGCCCTTCCGGAAGCTCGCCGAGGACCTGAAAATCGCCGACGTCGTGCGGTTCATCGGCGCCGTGCCCGATGCGGATCTCCCGCCGTTGTACAACGCTGCCGATATCTACGTCGGCGTCTCCCGGCAGGCGCAGGGCACGCGCATCGAGGGATTCGGAGTGGCGCTGGCCGAAGCCGCGGCGTGCGGGCTGCCGGTGATCGCCGGCAGGAGCGGCGGCCTCGCCGAGGCGGTGCAGGACGGCGAGACGGGTCTCGTCGTGGATCCCACCGACACGGACGCCGTTGCGCAAGCGCTCGGCCGCGTGCTCGGCGACCAGCTGCTGGCCCGCCGCCTGGGGCAGGGCGGCCGCAAGGCGGTCGAGACCTACTACAACTGGGACCGCGTGATCCGCGACCTGCGCGAAATCGAAGCCCAGGTCGCGTAGCGCTCCGCTCGTCCCCCGTCCCCCGTCCCCCGTCCCTCGTCCCCCTTTTTGTCGAAGACTCTCCTCCTGTCCTTCAACTTCCCGCCTCATGGGGGTGGGATCGCCCGCATGATGGGCGAGCTGGCGCTGCGATACCCGCCGCAGTCCCTGCTCGTCTCCACCGGCGCCTACACCGGCAGCGCCGAGAGCGACGCCGGTTTTCCGCAGACGATAGACCGCGTGGGCATCCGCGCCACGCGGCTGCGCACCGTGAACGGCCTGGCGCTGTGGACCGCACGCGCCTCCCGGCTCGCGCGCCAGCACCGGCTCGGCTTCGCGTGGTGCGGTGAGCTGAAGCCGGCGGGGTATCCGGCCTGGTGGCTGTCCCGGCGCTACGGGGTCCCCTACGGGGTCGTGGTGCACGGCACGGAGCTGCTGCTGCTGGACCACAAGATCCGCGCGAGCCGCTTCAAACGGTGGACCGCGGGCGGCCTCGTGGCGGGGGCGACGGTCCTCGCCGCCAACAGCAGCTGGACGGCGGGCGTGGCGCGTCGCCTGTACGACCTGCTGGGGCGCCCCGATCTCGCCGCGCGGGTGCAGGTCGTGCCGCTGGGCACCGAACCGACTCAGTTCCGGCCCGGCCTCGACACCGGTCCGATCCGGCGGAAGTACGGGCTCGACGGCGGACCCTGGCTGCTCACCGTCGCCCGGCTCGAATGGCACAAGGGGATCGACACCGTGCTCCGGGCGCTCCCCGCGGTGCGCGCCGCCCATCCGGGTGTGCGCTACGCCGTGGCCGGCGTCGGTCCACGGGGGCCCGAGCTGGAACGAATCGCGGGCGAGGCGGGAATCCGCCACGCGGTCGAGTTCCTGGGTTTCGTTCCCGACGACGAGCTCCCTGCGCTGTACAACGCGGCGGATCTCTACGTCGGCGTGTCACGCTATCACGATCTGTTGGTCGAGGGGTTCGGGATCTCGCTCGTCGAGGCGTCCGCCTCGGGGGTGGCGGTGGTCGGTGGGCGATCCGGCGGCGTGCCCGATGCGGTGCGCGATGGAGAGACCGGAATCCTGGTGGACCCCGGGGATCCGGCGGCCGTCGCGGCGGGGATCAACCGGCTGCTGGACGACGAGGCGCTGCGCAGGCGGATGGGCGCCGCCGGGCGGCAGGCGGTGGAGACCTACTACAACTGGGACCGGGTGTGCAGGGACCTGATGCGCATCGACAGGGAATTTCGTCGAGCCTTCTAGACGGCGCACGGAGCAGGGAGCAGTCTGTTTCGTGCCGTCTGCTCCCTCCTCCTGCCGTTCAGGGCCGCAGCCAGGCGTTCACCTTGATCAGTAACACGTTCGTCGGCCGGTCGCGGAACACCGCCTGGCCGAAATCGTGCGAGACGCCGTCGCGGGTATCCACGAACTCGTTCGAGCGCGTCTGGCTCCACACGAAGAAGATCGTCGAGCCGGGGCGGTACTCCCAGCGCAACACCGCGTTGACGCGCAGCGAGCGCTCGCGGAAGTCGGGGTTCCCGATCGAGAAGGAGCGTGCCGGTCCGGTGCCGTCGGGATCGACCGTGTACGTGTCGCCATTCTGGCTGATGGTCGAGCCGTTGTCCCGGCCATACCGGTTGAAGTTGAACGTCTCGCGGGCCGCGAGCTCCCTGAACCCCGCGTAATCGCCGAGGAACGTGAACGGCTGCGCGTAGAACTGCAGGCTGAGTGCCCGCGAGAAGGTGAGGTTGGTGCGCAGGGTGGCGTACAGGCTGCTCTGCCGGATCTCCGCGAAGACGTACCGGGTGCCGAGGGTCGCGGTCGCCGTCGTGTCGCTGACGCGCCTGACGAACTGCGCCGGGCTCCAGCCTCCCTCGTAGCCGAGGCTGAGGCTGACCGACGAGGCCTTGCTGGGACGGTAGGTGATCGAGGGCAGCGCGCTCAGGTACCAGCCGCCGGCCGTGTTCCGGGTGTAGGACGCGTACGCGTATCCGGTGAAGCGCCGGCGGTCGTCGGTGTAGGCCTCGGCGGCGGCCGTCCATCCCGCCGGCTTGCGCGCCAGCGGACCGCCGCGCGTGAGCCGGTCGTCGATCACGGATCCGTTGGCGACGAGGTTCACGTCGGCCGCCCAGAAGTTCCGGAACTGGCCCCAGGCGTACGCGCTCAGGCTCCGCTGGATCAGGTCCCCGTCGTAGTTCCAGCTCTGCGTGCCGGTGAGGGTCGCTTTCGCGTTGCGGAACGTGGATCCCGGTTTCGTCCAGCGATGCCCTCCGGCGACGGCAGCGGAGTGACGGTCGACGCGCTGCTGGAATCCGAGATCGTTCACCTCGAAGCCGGGCGACGTCGTGCTGGCCGCCGCGCTCCAGGTCCAGTTGCCCGAGAGCTTGCTGAGGTAGGCCTCCGCCGATACGCCGGCCAGCCAGGTCCGTGTCGAGTCGTAATGCAGCCGGCGGCTGTCGGGGCGCTGGAAGTAGCGGTTGGACGAGCGCTGGGCAATCTGGATCGCTTCGGGCTTCCCGCGAATGTAGGAGCCGCCCACGCTGCCCGCCACCACGTACATCTTGTCGTGCCAGCGGCGCTGGAAATCCATGCCGCCGCCGTAGGCGGCGGAGCGCAGAAAGTCGAGCGCGGGGCGCTGGAGGTCCCGGTTGACGGCCGTGGCGAGGAACCCGATGCTCGTGGCCCCGCCGTCGAAGTTGCGTTTCATTCGGGACGTGAAGTAGCTGGTGAGCGGCTCGACCTCGTCGCGGAAGCGTCCCCCGGTCATCGTGTCGATCACGGTGGCGTATTCCCGCGCGGTCAGCGCCTCCACGGCGCCGATCGACCAGCCGTTCGCGGTCTTGCCGCTCAGTTTGGCGGCACCCAGGATCGTGGTGTTGACCGGCTCGTCCTCGAACTGGCCGTGCGAGGTCGTCTCACCCTGGGGTGGCCGGCCGACGCGCCGCGAGTAGTAGTAGAGCGGCGCCCCGCTGAATCGGGTGAGCCCTCCGCCGTTGCCGCCGAACTTGAAGATGTCCGCGCCCTCGACGAAGAACGGGCGGTGCTCCGGCAGGAACTGCTCGAACTCCGTCAGGTTCACGAACGACGGGTCGAGCTCCACCTGGCCGAAGTCCGGGTTGACCGTGAGGTCGAGGGTGAGGTTCGAGCTCACGCCCGCCTTCACGTCCAGGCCCGCTCCTCCGACCGTCGTACTGCCGTCGTCGAAGGGGTTGTTGTGCTTCGTCGGCTGGTGGAAGCGTCCCCGGCCGACCACGTAGGGGACCACCTCGGGAGGACGCGGCACCGCGATGTCCCGCAGGCCCACGAGGTGGGCGAAACGGGACGCCAGGCCGCTCTCCGTCTTCGGGACGAACGGGAAGAGCGCGAGCTCCTGCTTGCGCTGGATCCAGCGCTCGAAGCGGACGCCCCAGAGCTGCGCCGCCGCCGGAGAAAAGCGCAGCTGCGTGAACGGAATCCGGATCTCCACCGTCCAGCCGAGCGAGTCCACGGTCGTCGCCGTCTGCCACACCGGATCCCAGGACGGATCGAAATCGTCGCCGTCGTCCCCCGCCACGGCGTCCCGCTGGACTCCGGCCGGACTGACCGCGAAGAGGAACGTGGTGCGGTGATCGTGATAGCTGTCCAGCATGATGCGGAACTCGTCGCTCGGGGTTTCGACGTCGCGACGGGCGAGTCGTCGCGCGACGGCGCCCGCGTCGCGATCGAACAGCCGCGCGCCGACGTAGAGCGCCGCGCCGTCGTAGACCACGCGCACCTCGGTGGACTCGGTGACCGCGCGGCCCTCCTCGGGATCCCGCTGCCGCAATCCCGCGATCGGCTCGGCGGTCCGCCAGACGGGCTCCTCGAGGCGGCCGTCCAGGGTCGGAGATCTGTCGATCCGCGCCGCCGGTACCACCTGAGGAGCGACACCGGCGGTGTGACGCAGCGACATCGAGTCGGGCAGCGCGCCCTGCAGCGCGAAGGCGGTGACGGCCAGGATCAGCATGCGGCCCCCTGCAGCGTCGCGTTGAGGATGTGCGAGAGCACCTGTCTGGCGTCGAACCAGGTGGCGGCGATCTCCCGGGCCGCCCGGCAATGCCGCTCGTAGTCGGTGTTCACGGCCTCGAGTGCGGCCGCGGCCTCGTCCACCGTGGTGAACCGGAAGAGCCCCTCGCCGTCGGGGAGGTAGGTGCTCGGGCCGGTGTGCTGCACTACGGCCGGCTTCCCGCTCGCGAGGTAGCACAGCGTGCGGTCCGAGATCCAGGCGTTCTGGAGCTTCATGCAGGACGGCTTGGCGCAGCTGAACTCGCCGCGCGAGCGCTGGACGTAGGCGCGGTACTCCTCGGGGCTCCCGGCGACGTCCTGGGAGCGCCGCACCCGCCAGCCGTGGCGATCGAGCAGGGCCAGGTCGGCGCCGTCGTTCTTGGCGAGGTACAGCGCCAGCTCGAGCGGCTGGCGCGTGCGTCCCGCCAGCTCCACGAATTCGAGGAACGACACGCGCTTGGTGTTCTCGTAGAAGATCTCGTGTCCGTCCACCATCCCACGGACCCACTGTCCGGACCACCAGCCCGCGACCGTGGTGAACGCATCCGATCGTGGCGCGAAGCTGTACGGCCAGAGGTCCAGGCAGACCGGCGGCCGGAACGGGATCCAGGAAAGGCCGCAGTCGGGGAAGCGCGCGGCGGGCGTTCCCACCGTCTCCCCGATCGTCAGGTAGGCGTCGTGCGGCGGTACATGCAGCTGGTTGGTACTCATCCAGAACTGCAGCAGCCCGGGATCGATGTCGACGAGCGCCGTACGGCGCGCGCAGCCGAGCAGCCGGGGATCGATGGCGTAGTGGAAGTTCAACAGGAGGTCGGCCCGCCGGAGGATGTCCTCCGCCGCGGGCCTCCCCCCCGGGACGCCCACGAACTCGAGGACGGACTCGCCGCCCGCCGGCGCGTCGTCCTGCGTGTACAACAGCACCTTGCCCTCGAGCTCGAAGCGTTTCATCCGCTCGAAGAACGTCGTCATCGCCTGCGCGTCGCGCGCAGGGTCCTTGCCGCGACGGAACCGCTCAAGCCAGTACACGTCACATCCGGCCTGCCGCAGACCGTGGACGTACTGCATGTAGACCCAGAAGTGCCCGCCCCCTTCGGGGAAGCTCGCGACGTTGTACGACGACACGACGACGGTGGCCACGATGCTCTCCTCTACCAGCGGTGCGCGCCGGCCACGAGGGCCGGCAGGTCGCGAAAGCCGATCAGCCGGATGCCCTGCGCATCGAGGACAGCGCGCGCGCCGGGGTCGCAGAGGGTGCCGACCTCCGCCTCGCGCTCGGCGGCGTAGCTCGACCGCAGCGCGGGGTCCGGGTATCCGGGGTGGCAAATCAGCTCCGTGATTCCATCTCCCGCGCCCTCCGACAGCACGCGCGCGAATCCGGCGACGCTGATCTGCTCCGGGTGGGTCTCGCCGCCCCATTGGCCGTAGAACCGCGAGCACACACGGACCGTGGACTGCCCGCGCAACAACAGGTCGTGCCGCCGGGCGAACGCCAGCACGTGGCGCAGAATGCCGGGATCGCCGTGACGATCATGATGCGTGTCGAGGTGGGTCGGCGCGGAGTCCGTCAGCTCGGTGAACCGCCGCAGCTGCCGTTCCAGCTCCGCCGTGACGTGCTCGGCCGTGACACCGTCGAGATCGAGATGGAGCCCCACGCTGAGATCGGGAAGGTCTTCCGCGAGCGCGGCCGCCGCGGCGCTTCCCGGCGCGTCCACCAGCAGACTCGTGCTGGTCACGATGCCGTGCTGATGCGCCTCCGCGATGCCGCGGCTGGTGCCGCGGGTGAGGCCGAAATCGTCCGCGTTGACGATCAGCAGCTTCATCGCGCCTGCTCCCCGGGCTCCGGGAGCACCGGCTGCCAGTCGTCGAACCACCCCGCGACCATCGCCAGCTCGTCGAACGCCCACGCGGCACCGTCCACGAGCAGCTCGACTGACGGCCACACCGCCCGGTTCGCAAAGCGGGCGAATTCGGCCGTCTCGAACATCGCGTTGAGCTCCCGTGTCCCGGGCAGCTGCCAGCCCGCGGCGTTCCGCACTGCGTCGCGGTACCGCTCCATGATCCACGGCCGCTCCTCCCGCGGGAAGCGGAGCAGGAACGTAGACAGGTCGTAGCTCGACCACCCCACACCGGCGTGATCCCAGTCGATGAGTCGGGGCCGCCACTCGCCGGGACGGGAGCCCGCCAGCGCGAACGCGTTGGTCGTCCAGAGGTCTCCGTGCAACAGGACCTCGGGCCCGCCACCCAGCTCCAGCGTCAGCAGCCGGTAGGGCAGCTCGTGCTGCAGCGTTCTCAGCCGCGCGAGCAAGTCACCGCGCACCGAATTCTGCTCCGGCGTCAACGTCACGCGGGGCGGCCGCAGCTGCTCCAGGCCGCGCACGGCGTCTCGCACGTTGGCGCACAGGTAGGGAGCGCCGAGATCCCCGCCATGCGCCCGGCAATCCGGCAGGATGGCGTGCCCGGCGGAGCGGACGTGCAGCGCGGCGATCAGATCCACCACCGCGCCGACGCGGGCGCGGTCGGCGGTCGCGCCGTCGAGTCTCGCGTCACCGAGGTCCTCGTAGATCAGCCACATCCGCTGGCCGTGGCGGTCGGCCGCAGCGCCCTCCAACCGGGCGCCGGCGTCCGCCAGGCCGATGGCCGGCAACCAGCGGCGGGCCACGAGCTGATTGTGCCGCGCGAGCGCCGGGTTGGAGGACTTGAGCATCAGCGAGCGGGTGCCCCCGTCGCCCGCGTCGAGCCGCACGCGATAGACATTGGTCTTGAGCCGTCGCAGCTCGAGGATGCGGGCGGCACCCTCGGCGCCGCCGCACACCTCCTGCAACGCGGCGC
>DATICZ010000153.1:0-2183 GCA_035456525.1 Gemmatimonadales bacterium | reverse complement strand
AGCTCGAGGGCGCGCAGCTTGTGGGCGCGCAGCTTGTGGGCGACGAGCGCCGGCCGGGCCCAAAGATAGTCGGCGGCCTTGGCCAGGAGATGGCGGTGCTCGAGCGATACATGCCGCGTGGCCTGTTCGAGCGCCCCAAGCGTGGCTTCGGCGTGCCCATCAGTGCCTGGCTACGCGGGCCGCTCGGGGACTGGGCAGGGACGCTGTTGGGCGAGCGGCGGGTCGCCGGCGAAGGGTACCTGGAGACGGTTGCGGTCCGCGCCATCTGGCGACAGCATCTCTCTGGCCGGCGCGATCGGCCCGAGCTGCTCTGGCACCTTCTGATGTTTCAGGCATGGCACGAGCATTGGCGGTCGGCAGGGCGGGTCGCGCCGGTCCCTTCCGCGCAAGCGGTAGGTGTCGCCTAGCTGTGGTTGCTGTGAAGGTTGTTCATCCGGGAAAGCCCGGTCAGGCTGTCGGTTGCGACACTGTCAGCGCTGATCGGGAGATCCCCCGGATGAACGTGCACAAGAATGCGCGCTTGACGCCGCAAGGTCGACTCCTGCTGGTGCAGCGGGTGACGCACCGGGGCTGGACGGTCCGGTCGGCAGCCGGTGCGGCGGGACTGTCGGAGCGGCAGGCTTATCGCTGGCGCGCGCGCTACCGCGCCGGTGGGACAGCGGCGCTCGTGGACCGCAGCTCGGCGCCCCAGCGCTGTCGCCACCGGGTGCCGGCCGCGCGCGTGGCCGAGATCGAGCGCTGGCGGCGGCAACGCCTGAGCGGCCCGGCGATCGCGCGCCAGCTGGGCATGCGGGTCTCGACGGTGGGCGGCATCCTGCGCCGGCTCGGGCTCGGCAAGCTGGCGGCGCTCGAGCCGAGGCCGCCGGTCGTGCGCTACCAGCGTGAGCGGCCGGGCGAGCTGCTGCACATCGATACCAAGAAGCTCGGGCGGATCGAGGCGGTCGGTCATCGCATCACCGGCGATCGAAGCCACCGCCAGCGCGGCGCCGGCTGGGAGGCGGTGCACGTGTGCATCGATGACGCCTCGCGCCTGGCCTACAGCGAGGTGTTGCCGGACGAGCGCAAGGCCAGCGCGGTGCCGTTCCTGGAGCGCGCCGTCGGCTGGTTCGCGCGGCACGGGGTGACCGTCGAGCGCGTCATGACCGACAACGGCTCGGCGTACCGCAGCCACCGCTGGCGCACCGCCTGCCGCGCGCTGGCGCTGCGCCACCTGCGCACCCGGCCCTACACGCCGCGCACCAATGGCAAGGCCGAGCGCTTCATCCAGACCAGCCTGCGCGAGTGGGCCTATGCGCGGCCCTTTGCGACCTCGCATGAGCGCACCGCTGCGCTGGTCCCTTGGCTCGACCATTACAACACCGCGCGGCCGCACGCCGCCCTGGCCCACCAGCCGCCGGTCACCCGACTGGGTCAACCGGCGTTCCTTGGTTCGACTGCCGGCACCGTTCCTCCGTCCCGACCTGCCATCACCCACGACCGGTCCGCCGGGGCGGCGCCAGGAGCGCCGCAGGCGCCCGCCGCCAGCCGGCGCGAAGCGTCCTTGCACCGCCCCGCCGAACCGGTCAACCTCAACCAGGAGGGAGCCCATGCTTGAGCACCTGAACAACGCTCGTGGAAACGACAGCTAGGCCAGGTCAGAGCGCAAGCGTCGTTGACAATCTGGTTCGGGGATTGGGTGAAGCCGGTTCTCCCAGATTCCGCCTGTCATGCCGCCCCGCCGATTGGGAGGGCAGTAGCGATGCGACCGCGCTGAGAGATGCCAGTGCCGACGGGCAGCTGACGATCTTGCGCCTCGAGCCTCTTACCGACGACGATGTCCTCGCGATTAGCGCAGACCGTGTGCCCGATCCTCATGCATTCCTGCGCCAGGCGGAAGCCCGGGGGCTGGAAACGCTTCTCCACAACCCGCAGACCCTAGGACTGCTTCTTGAGGTGGTCGCCGGTGGCCAGTGGCCGGAAACGCGGAGAGAGCTGTTCGAAGAAGCATGCCGTCGCCTGCTGAGCGAGCGCAACCCCGAGCATGCTCGCGGTGGCAGTGGTGCTGTACGGTCGCAGGAACTCTGGCGCGCCGCGGGCTATCTCGCCGCCGTTTACTTGCTCTCCGATATAGAAGGCTTTGCCTTGACCACGGCGGTTGCGAGGTCTGACTATCCGGCGTTGCAAGGCCTGCGTGAACCCATAGC
>DATICZ010000152.1:0-2938 GCA_035456525.1 Gemmatimonadales bacterium | reverse complement strand
CTTGGAGCGGCGGCCGTTGTCGAACAGCGCGTCCACCGCTTCCTGCAGCATGCGCTTCTCGTTGCGCAGGATGACCTCCGGCGCCCGGTGCAGGATCAGCTTCTGCAGCCGGTTGTTCCGGTTGATCACCCGGCGGTACAGGTCGTTCAGATCCGAGGTGGCGAAGCGCCCGCCGTCCAGCGGCACCAGCGGTCGCAGGTCCGGCGGAATCACTGGCACGACGTCCAGGATCATCCACTGCGGATTGTTGCGCGCCTCGCCGGCGTTCCCGGAATTGCGGAACGCGTCCACGATCTTGAGCCGCTTGAGCTGCTGCTTCTTGCGGTGCTGGCTCGTCTCCACCGCCACCATCTCGCGCAGCTCGTCGGACAGCTTGTCGACGTTGATGCGCTCGAGCAGCGCCCGCACCGCCGGCGCGCCGATGTCCGCCCGGAACGCGCCGTCCCCCTCGGCCTTGGCCTTGGCCCGCAGCTCGAGGAAGCGGTCTTCGTCGAGCAGCTCGCGCTCCTCGACTTCCTGCTCACCCGTGTCGATCACCACGTAGTTCGTGTAGTAGATCACCCGCTCGAGATCGCGCAGCGTCATGTCGAGCAGGTTGCCCATCGGCGAGGGCAGCGTCTTGAAGAACCAGATGTGCGCCACCGGCACCGCGAGCTCGATGTGCCCCATGCGCTCGCGACGCACCTTGGACAGCGTCACCTCGACCCCGCAGCGGTCGCAGATCACGCCGCGGTAGCGGATGCGCTTGTACTTGCCGCAGTGGCACTCCCAGTCCTTCACCGGGCCGAAGATGCGCTCGCAGAACAGCCCATCGCGCTCCGGCTTGAAGGAGCGGTAGTTGATGGTCTCGGGCTTGGTCACCTCGCCCCACGACCACCAGGTGCGCTGGCCCTGCAGCTCCAGGCGCTCCCGTTCCTTGGAATCGCGCGGTCCCCGGATCTCCTCGGGAGAGGCGATCCGGATCTGGATGTAATCGAAGCTCGCGCTCTTGGGCTCGCGACCGCTCCGGAAATCGATCATCGGTATGCTCCCTTTCCCCTTACTCTTCGACGTCTTCGGTCGTGCCCAGGGTCACCCGCAATCCCAGGGCCTGCAGTTCCTTCACCAGCACGTTGAAGGACTCGGGGATGCCGGGCTTCGGCAGGTTCTGCCCCTTGACGATGGCCTCGTACACTCGGCTGCGGCCGTTGACGTCGTCCGACTTCACGGTCAGGATCTCCTGCAGCGTGTGCGCCGCGCCGTACGCCTCGAGCGCCCACACCTCCATCTCTCCGAACCGCTGGCCGCCGAACTGCGCCTTGCCGGCGAGCGGCTGTTGCGTGACCAGCGAGTACGGCCCGATGGAGCGCGCGTGAATCTTGTCGTCCACCAGGTGCGACAGCTTCATCATGTAGATCGACCCGACGGTGACGTCCGAAGTGAAGAACTCCCCCGAGCGCCCGTCGCGCAGCCGCGCCTTGCCCGCGGGCGACAGCCCCGCCTGGCCCAGGATCTCGTCCGCGGCCCGGTCGGCGTCCGCCTCCGAGGCCGGTCCGAGCATCGCCGCCAGCGCCGGCAGGCCGTTCGCCGCGAGCACGTCGGCCGGCTTGTCGTCGGCCAGCTGCTTCTCGGCTTCCTTCAATCCCTGCTTCAGGGACGCCTTCTCGGTCTTGCTGGTCTCCTCGACCGCCAGCCGGGCCTGGTGGAAGTCCTGCTCCGCCCGGGCCTGCGCCAGCTCGCGCTCGGCCAGCTCCTTCGCCGCGAACTTGAGGAAGTCCACCAGCTTGTGATAGACCTCGCGCGTCTCGGCCGAGAGCGCGCGCGAACCGAGCAACGCGACCCCTGCTGTCGACACGTCGGGACGCCCGCCGTTGGTGTGCGGCAGGTGGCGCAGATCGGCCACGATGCGGCGCACCGTCTCGTCGTCGATCTCCGGCGGCCGCACCTGCAGCTGCAGCGCATCCGCCGCCCACGTGAGGCCGGACAGGCGCAACAGCACGCCGATCTCGGTCTCGTCCGCCCCCTGGAACACCGGGGTCTTCGCGTCGAAGCCCAGAATCCGGGCCGCCCACCCGAGGTGGGTCTCCAGGATCTGGCCCACGTTCATGCGGGACGGCACGCCCAGCGGGTTGAGCACGATGTCCACCGGCCGCCCATCGGGCAGGAACGGCATGTCCTCTTCCGGCACGATGCGAGCGATGATGCCCTTGTTGCCGTGCCGGCCCGCCATCTTGTCGCCCACCGAGATCTTGCGCTTCTCGGCCACGTACACCTTCACGAGCTGGATCACGCCCGGCGGCAGCTCGTCGGGCTGGAGGATCTTGTCGATCTGGTCCTCCGACTTCTCCTCGATCTTGGCCCGCTCGGCCGCCGCGGCGTCCAGCACTCCGCGCAGCCGCTCGTTGATCGTCTTGTTCGTCACGCGCAGCGTCTTCAGATCCACGTCGTTGAAGTCGATCTCGGCGAGCTGCGCCCGGGTGAACTTGGTGCCCGCCGGCAGGAACTCCTCCACCGTGCCGGCCTTGAGCATCAGGCCCACTTCCTGGTTGGCCAGGAGGTCGCGCAGCTCGGCCGACATCGCCTCCGAGATCCGCGCCTTCTCATCGCCCTCGAGGCGCCGCACCTCGCCGATGCGCTCGCCGCGGTCCTTCTCCACCACCTGATCTTCGATGCGGGAGAAGATCTTCACGTCGATGACGACGCCTTCCATCCCCGGCGGCACCTTGAGCGAGGAGTCCTTCACGTCCTTCGCCTTCTCGCCGAAGATCGCCGTGAGCAGCTTCTCTTCCGGCGACAGCTCGGTCTCGCCCTTCGGCGTGATCTTGCCGACCAGGATGTCGCCCGCCTTCACGTGGGCGCCGATGCGCACGATGCCGCGCTCGTCCAGGTCCACCAGCGACTCTTCGGCGACGTTCGGGATCTCCCGCGTGATCTCCTCGCGGCCCCGCTTGGTGTCGCG
>DATICZ010000151.1:0-4118 GCA_035456525.1 Gemmatimonadales bacterium | reverse complement strand
CGTCTCGCCGGCTATCACGGGGGCAAGAGCGCGCTGTACGAGCTCGTGCGGCGAGTGAGGACGTGGCCTCTCGTCGACCAGCCGTCGGGAATCCAACAAATCATCGTCGTTGCACGCGACCGCGAGCACCTCGGTAACTTCTTGAAGCGAGCGTTTGAAGGCAACGCGACCGTCCAAGTCGTGTTCGATCGTCGGCGCGTCGCGGAAAGGCGGCTGCGCGCGGCACCGCACGAAAGTGAGCGGCGCCAGCGCAATCGACGCTCACTCCAGCAGATCGACGGGCTACTGCGCGCGATCGGGTGGACCATCGTCCGGGTACGTCCGATCAGGAATCGCCGTAGCTCTGGCGCCTGAAGCCCGACCTCACCTCCTCTCCAGGCCCGAACAGCCAGCCGTGGTCGTCTGAGGTTTCTCTGCAGTAGCCGTCACAAGGGCTGGCCACCGTGTCCTGACCGGATTCGAAGCCGCCCCGCCGTCCGCGGTGTCAAATCTGACGCAACGGTGACCGCGCGGACGCCCCCGTTGCGCGCCAAGCAGGTGATTCCAAGCGCTCCCGTGATGTGGCATCGATGCTGCAACGTCGCTTCAGGGCAGTGCCGGGAGTACACGAGACGATGCGGGACGGCCGATATCGCGAATCCCGGTCCAGCGCCGAGCGCCGGCCATTCCTGGCGACCCTGCCCGCCGAGCGGCACGAGCGCCGGCTCGCCCTCGCCGTCGTGGTGATCTCGGCCGCGATCTTTCTCTCCGCGGTGCCGTTCGCGAAGGTGCCGATCGGCCCGGTTTGGGCCTTCATCCCGATCTACCAATCGGCGCTCGCGATCAACGACGTGATCACGGCGGTTCTGCTGTTCGGTCAGTTCGCCTGCCTGCGATCACGCGGCGTACTCGTGCTGGCCGCGGGCTATCTCTTCACCGCCCTCATGGCCGTCTCGCACATGCTCACATTCCCCGGCGTGTTTGCGCCCACCGGACTGCTCGGCGCCGGGCCTCAGAGCACGGCCTGGATGTTCATGTTTTGGCACGGCGGGTTCCCGATGTGCGTCGTCGCGTACGCGCTGCTCAAACACGAGGGACGCGAGCCGAGCGAGGCGTGCGGCAGCGGCGGCCCTCACGTCCTCGTGAGCATCGGGGCGACTTTCGTGGCGGTGTGCGGATTCACGTTCCTGGCCACGGCCGGGCAGAATCTGCTTCCCCCGATCATGCGAGGTAACCACTTTACCTCCACGCAGGTCGTCGCCATCTGGACCGTCTGGGGCTTGAGCTTGCTCGCCTTAGCCCTCCTCTGGCGGCGGCGTCCGCGCTCCGTGCTCGACCTGTGGCTCATGGTCGTGATGTGCGCATGGCTCTTCGATATCGCCCTCGCCGGGATGCTGAATGCCGCCCGCTTCGATCTCGGCTTCTACGCCGGTCGGATCTACGGGCTCCTGGCAGCGACCTTCGTGCTGACGGTGCTCCTCGTCGAGAACGGCAAGCTCTATTTCGAGCTCGACCGCCAGAATCGCTCACTCGAGGCCATCGTGCACGAACGCACGGAACGGCTCCTCCAGAGCGAGAAGATCGCGACGATGGGATCGCTGCTCGCAGGCGTGGCCCACGAGCTGAACAATCCGCTGGCGGTCGTGCTCTGGCAGACCCATCTCCTTCGGGAATCGGTTCAGGAGCCGAAAATCGCCGCTGGGGTCGAGAAGGTCATGACCGGCGCCGAGCGATGCGTCCGCATCGTGCGGAACTTTCTGGCCCTGGCCCGCCAGCAGACACCCGAGCGAACCCAAGTCGGTCTGAACGGTCTGGTGGAAGACTCGGTGGAGCTGCTGGCCTACGAGCTCCGCAACGACAACGTCGAGGTGGTGCTCAGCCTCGCCGCGGACTTGCCGATTCTCTGGGCCGACGGGCACCAGCTGCAACAGGTCCTGGTCAACATGATAACGAACGCGCATCACGCCGTCCGCCAGCGCCCGGCCGACGCGCGGATGATCTCGATCACCACCAGGTCGGATCTCGTGCTCCGGCAAGTCCACATCGAAATCGCCGATACGGGCCCGGGGATCGCCTCGGAGATTCGCGGCAGGATCTTCGAGCCGTTTTTCACCACCAAGCCGGTCGGTCAGGGCACGGGGCTCGGGCTCTCGCTCTGCCGAGGCATCGTCGACGAGCACGGCGGGACCATCACCGTGGAGAGCGAGCCAGGGCAGTGCACGACGTTTCACATCACGCTGCCGGTGACGGTGCGGCCGGCGAGCGCTGACACATCCAGCGCGACCGAGACAGCGCCGCCGGTCGGGACGAAGATGATCCTAGTCGTCGACGACGAGCGCGATCTCGCCGAAGTCCTGGTCGAGGCGCTCGGGCGCGAGGGCCATCGGGTCGAGATCGCCGGCAACGGCGCGGATGCGCTGCGCCGGCTCGAACAGCACCGCTACGACCTGGTCGTGTCGGACACGAAGATGCCCGTCATGGACGGCGTAGAGCTCTTCCACGAGATCGAGCGGCGCTTCCCGGCGCTCAGACAACGGATTATCTTCGTCACCGGGGACGTGCTCGACGTCGAGAAGCGCCGGTTCCTGGAGTCGAGCGGTGCACCGGTCTTGACAAAGCCGTTCGACCTGGGCGAGGTCCGCCGCCTGGTTCGCCGGGTTCTCGTGTCGTAAGCCGACGGGCCGGGCGGCTGGCTCGCGCAGATGGCCCTCCGCTCCGCATCCGTCCAGGACATATTCTTCAGGTCGTCCTCACCAGGCGACTGGAGTTTCGAAGCCTGCTTCAACGGGAACCATTCGTCCTCGGGAGCGCGTAGGAGGGTGGAGCATGGAGCTGACCGATGCGGTCGTTCGCTCACCTCGCCCCAGGCCATCTCCACGCCGCTGTTGAGCGATTGGTACTGCCGCAGCAGCAAGGCGCTGTAGAATCGCCCACAACGAGCCGGCTCGCACCCGGGCGCGACGTAGTGTATCGTAAGTGCCCGTTGCGCCCTTAGCTCAGGTGGACAGAGCGTCGGACTACGAATCTGACGCGGTTCGACGCTCCGTCCATCTCGGGCTCACTCCATCGCATATCATCGTAGTTACTCCCGATAGTTGCAGAGGGGCAGTCGCTTCTGTCGTACGACGGCGTGGGACCGAGTGCGACTGAAGGCGACCAGCAACTAGCCCGACTCTCTGCAACCCCGCCCCCGATTCGGCAGCCCCCGGGGTAGATGGGGCACGTGACGGGTAGTCGAGGAACACGCCGCCAAAACAAAAGGACCACTCCTCCAGCCTGGGCAACCCTGGTCCCCTACTCAGTTCCCTATAAAGTGAAGTGCACCGTTCTTCAGCAAAGGAGACCCATTCATGCTTAAACGACCAATCGCGACGCTCCTTGAAACCGGGCGTAATCGCCGGCAGGCCCTCGGTGGCCGACACGAACTGCATGGCACGATCCACGCGTATTGCCCGAATATGGATTGCCCGGTGCGTGAGGTGACCTTGATAGTCAAGGAGCGTGACGACCGGATGCCAAACACTCTGATCTGCCCGGCCTGTCGCCAAGCGCTTGATCTACACGGCGTGGAGTCATGAACAACGCGTGTTGGACGCCTCTGTAGAGAGGCCGTGGCACTGGAGTCTGCGTTACCTTCCTGGCGGGCGGTAACTCACGCTCTTCTTCGTTGCTTGATCCATTTCCTCCGGAGTCATTAAAACCGTCATCTTGGTGTGCACAGCACCGCTCGCGCTCACCGCCAGTGAAACCGCGGCTGCACTCATGTTGTCTGGAGCGTCAGCGATCGCGAAAACGTCCGTGTCGCCGAAGGCGAAATAGAAAGCTTCGAGCGTGCCACCGAGCCCCTTGATCGCCTGCTCGGCAGCGGCCCTCCGCTTTGATCCGCCGTCCTTTAGGAGTCCCTGCACTCCTTCTGCCGTGTATGAGGCCTGGATCAGATACTTGGGCATGGCGAACCTCCTGTCGGCTTGTGTTTTCATGACCATGCTGGGCGGCCAGCCGGGGCCGCCTGTCGGCCTCAAGTCCGGCGCGGCATCGCGCGCAGGACCAGCAGGGCGCCCACCACGAACACGAGGGTCGCGACGTAGATTGGGCCCAGGTGTGTGACCCAGTTGAACTCGAAGGTTCCGGTGTAGTGA
>DATICZ010000150.1:0-8509 GCA_035456525.1 Gemmatimonadales bacterium | reverse complement strand
ACAGCAGCAACCCGGTCCCCCCGGCGGCCGCGTGCACGAGGCAGGTGTCCCCGGGCTTGAGTGGATAGGTCGTACAGGCCAGGTAGTGGGCGGTGAGCCCCTGCAGCATCACCGCGGCGCCCTGCTCGGCGCTCACCCCATTGGGGAGCCGCACCACGCGGTCGGCCGGGGCCAGCACGTACTCGGCGTAAGCGGCCAGCCCGCCGTTGTAGCACACGACGCGGTCCCCCGCCGCGAACCCGGTGACACCCGGGCCCAGCGCCGTGACCGTCCCCGCGGCCTCCTGGCCGGGAATGAACGGCAGCACGGTCTTGTATTGCCCCGCGCGCTGATACAGATCGATGAAATTGACGCCGGCGGCTTCGACCCGAATCACGAGCTGACGCGGTCCGGGCTCCAGGTCCGGGACCTCTGCCAGGCGCAGGACTTCGGGACCGCCCGGAGCGGCGAAGCAGGCGGCGTTCACCGGCGGCCCATCAGATGTTGATGCCGCGCATGGCCGCTTCGGGGTAGCGGAGACCCGAGGCGGAGTTTCTGGGAATCGCCCGATCGACGGTGCGTAACTCGTCCGGCGTGAGACGCACATCCAGCGCGCCCACGTTCTCCTCGAGATAGCGGCGTCGTTTGGTGCCGGGGATCGGGACGATGTCCGTCCCCTGCGCCAGCACCCAGGCGAGTGCCAGCTGGGCGGGCGTGCACCGCTTCGCGCGCGCGAGCAGCTCGACGTGCTCCACGAGCGCCAGATTCCGGGCGAAATTGCCCTCCTGGAACCGCGGGTGCCGGGTGCGGACGTCATCGGCCGAGAGATCATCCGTCCGGCGTATTCTGCCCGTCAGGAACCCACGCCCCAGCGGGCTGTAGGCGACGAACCCGATCCCCAGCTCCCTGCAGGTCGCGAGCACGCCGTCCTCGGGGTCACGGGTCCAGAGCGAGTATTCCATCTGCACCGCCGTCACGGCGTGGGTGGCGTGGGCGCGCCGGATCGTGGCGGGTGCGGCCTCCGAGAGGCCGATGAAGCGGACCTTGCCCGCGCCCACGAGGTCCGCCAGGGCGCCGACCGTCTCCTCGATCGGCACCGAGGGGTCCACGCGGTGCTGGTAATAGAGGTCGATGTGCTCGACGCCGAGGCGCTGGAGCGACGCGTCACAGGCGGCGCGGATGTATTCGGGCCGCCCGTTGACGCCCAGCCAGGCGCCGTCAGCGCTGCGGACGTTCCCGAACTTGGTCGCCAGCACGACCCGGTCGCGCCGGTCCGCGATGGCGTGCCCCACGAGCCGCTCGTTGGTGAACGGCCCGTAGACGTCGGAGGTGTCGAGAAAAGTGATGCCGAGCTCCAGGGTGCGATGGATCGTGGCGACCGATTCGACGTCGTCGCGCCCTGTATAGAAATCCGACATTCCCATGCAGCCCAGTCCGAGGGCCGACACGGCAAGTCCCTGAGATCCCAGTCGTCGCTGCTCCATCGTACCCCTCCCTGCGTCAGGGTCACACTCCAAGTCTACTCCGAAACCTGACATCCCGGTGCCGGGTTCCGGTGTACGACGGCCGGCCAGGGCCACGGGGAATAATCCGTGGCCGGAGGGAGTCTCGTTCTCCGAGGGACGGTGGATTCCACGAGTCTCGAACGGTTCGAAGCCGCGGTGCTGCCGCACCTGGATTCGGCCTACAACCTGGCGCGCTACCTGACGCGCGACCTGCACGACGCCGAGGACGTGGTGCAAGAAGCGTATCTGCGTGCCCTGCGGTACTTCAGCGGGTACCGCGGCGGGGACGCACGCGCCTGGATGCTCGCCATCGTGCGCAACACGTTCCACACGTGGCGGCGGCGCGAGCGGCACCAGGACGAGGCGATGGAGTTCGACGAAGCCCGGCACAGCGAGACGGTCGAGGGGTCGCATCCCGGCGCGCTGCTCGACACGGCGCTGGACCGGGAGGCCCTGGAGCGGGCCCTCGATCGGCTGCCCACGGAGTTCCGGGAGGTGCTGGTGCTGCGCGAGCTGGAAGGGATGTCGTACAAGGAGATCGGCACCGTCGCCGGCGTGCCCGTCGGCACCGTGATGTCGCGGCTGGCGCGGGCCCGGGAGCGACTGCGCCGGTCGCTGCTCGCTGGAACGGACGCGGAACGCGCATGACCTGCGCCGAGCTCGAGACGCGCCTGCACGCGTATCTGGATGCCGAGCTTCCCGAGGCCGCGGCCCGGGAGGTGGCGGCGCACGTCGCCGGATGCCCGCATTGCGGCCCGTGGTACGAGGAGCAGCGCACCCTGCGTACCGCACTGCGCGAGCGGCTCCCCGCGTTCCGGGCTCCCGACACCCTGCGGGCGGCGGTGCGCCGCAGCCTGCGGGCGGCGCAGGCCGTGCAGCCTCAGCGCGCGCGCACTTCGGCCTCGCGCTGGCTCGCGGCAGCGGCGACACTGGTGGTCGCCGTCGGCGGCACCTGGTCGCTCGCCATGCGCGCCGTGGCGCGCCGCACCGTCGGCGCCGAAGTGCTGGCCGCGCACGTGCGCTCGCTCCAGCCGGGGCATCTCACGGACGTCCGCTCGACCGATCAACACACCGTCAAGCCGTGGTTCAACGGACGGCTCGACTTCTCGCCGCCGGTCGAGGATTTCTCCGGAAGCGGTTATCCATTGGTCGGCGGCCGGCTCGATTACGTGGCCGGGCGGTCTGTGGCGGTTCTCGTCTACGGGCGGCGCGAGCACACGATCAGCGTCATGCTCTGGCCCGCGGGCACGGGCTCGAGTGCCGGCCCGTCGGTGCGCACCGTTCAGGGGTACCACCTGCTCCACTGGACGGATCCCGGCTTCACCTACTGGGTCGTGTCGGATCTCGCCATGTCCGAGCTGAGAGCGTTCGGCTCGCTGCTGCGGCAGGCGCGCTAGCCCCGCGTCGGGCCGTCAGGTCGAACCGGAACCGTCCGTCAAGGGCCGGATGATGATCGTCGACAGCATCGTGGCGACGAGCCGGCTGTCATTCCCGGTAACTCCGAACACATCGGCCGCGCAGACCGTCAGCGTGCGGCCCGGTCGCAGCACGCGACCCTCGGCCCGAAACGCCTCCCCCTCGGCGGGGGCGAGGAGATTGATCTTGAACTCGACGGCCAGAACGTCGGTCCCGGCCGGTGCGAGCGAGAACGCCGCGTACCCGTTGGCCGAGTCGGCCAGACTGGCCACCGCACCCGCGTGCCAGAACCCGTTCTGCTGGCTGAACCGGGGATCGTATGGGGCGGTCAGGTCTACCGCGCCCGGTTCCAGGCGGGTGATCCGGGCGTTCAGCGTGGCCATATGCGCCTGCCGCTCAAAGCTTTCGCGGACGGTCCGCACGAAGTCCGGATTGCGGGCGTTCCACTGCACGCGAGCGCTCCCTGGTGGCGGTGCTGTGAAGATCCCCCGCTCAGCGCCTTCCGCACAAGAGGAGACGCGCTACCGCCCCCGGCTCACCTCGGGCGATTCTCCCACACGACGTTGATGATCACCCAGCGTCCGTTCCATTTGATCACTTCCAGGAAATCCACCCAGGTCGAAGCGTCGATCCGCACGACGGCGGCGTTCCCAAAGATGCTGAGAATCGTCACATCCTCGCGCCGGTCCGCAGCCGCCACCGGAGGATGGGCCTTGGTCCCCTGGACCAGCTCGAGAGCGGTCAGATCCACCAGGTGGCTGCGGCCACCTGAATCGGTGTACACGAGCCGCTTGGCGAGGTGCGTGTGCAGCGCCCGCTCCATGCGGGCGGCGTCGTTGGTGTACCAGCCGTCGATGTAGTCGAGCGCGGTGGCGCGAATCGCCGCGGAATCGGCGGCGCTCTGGGCGCGGGCCGCCGTGGCGAGTCCGGTGACGAGCAGCAGGGCGAGCGAGACTTTCACGCGGTCCTCGAGTGTCTGGGTGAGGCCGCAAGTTGGGAACAGCGGCACGCAGCTGCAAGGACGAGGGGGCCGCCGCGGCCCGGGTAGTGACGAATGCGGCCGGAAGCGAGACGAGTGGTCCAGCCCCGAGCCGGCCGTTGCCCGGGACGAGCCGCGCGGCGAAGATTGCGTCATGCAATTGGCGCGATCGACCGGCATCAGGATCGTGGCGGTATGGCTCGCGGTCGCCGTGTTCTTCAGCGCGGAGAACATCCTCGTCGGCGCCGCGCGACACCGCCCCTTCGACTGGCAGTGGGACATCTTCCACGAGCTCGTCTACTGGCTCGTGTGGGCCGCGTTCACGCCGATCATCCTCCGCGCCGGACGCCGTTGGCCGCTGGGCCCGGGCGCGTTGCCTCGAGTCGTCGCCCCCCACCTGGGCGTGATGGCGCTGCTCGCGCCGACGCAGATCGTCATCGCTTACACCGCGCACTACCTGCTGCTGGCGGTCATCGGCCTGCGGCCCGCCGTCACACTCGGTGCGTGGCTCGGCGGCCTCGGAGGCGGCATCGTCTGGGGCACGCTCACGGCGTTCCTCTATTATTGGCTGATCCTCGGCGTGCACGCCGCCTTCGTCTACCAGCGGATGTACCAGGCGCAGCGCATCGCCACGGCCGAGCTCGAGGGCCGGCTGGCCCAGGCGCAACTCGAGGCGTTACGGCTGCAGCTGCACCCGCACTTTTTGTTCAACACGCTCAACGCGATCGCGGCGTTCGTCGGCCCGGAGCCGGACCGGGCGCGGCGAATGATCGCCCGGCTGGGTGAGCTGCTGCGTCGCACGCTCGACAGCGGCACGGCGGCCGAAGTACCCCTGGCGCGCGAGCTCGATCTGCTCGCCCCCTACCTCGAGATTCAACGCATCCGTTTCGGCGAGCGGCTGCACGTGGAGGTGGACATCCCCGCGGCGGCGCGCACGGCGCTCGTCCCGACCCTGCTGCTGCAGCCCCTGGTGGAGAACGCGGTGGAACACGGCGTACGCCGCCAGCCGGGGAGCGCCACGGTACGTCTCCACGCGCTGCCTGCCGGAGAGCGGTTGCGGCTCGAAATCACCGACGACGGCCCCGGGCCTCCGGCCGCGGGCCGCGACGACGGCATCGGACTCGCCAATACGCGCGAGCGGCTCGCGCGGCTGTATGGCTCCGCGCATCGCTTTGAGCTGAGCCCGGCCGGCGCGGCCGGGACCACGGTCGCGATCGAGATCCCGTTGCGGACAGCGGAGGGAGCGTAGCGTGCGCGTGGTGATCGTCGACGACGAGCCGCCTGGCCGGCTCGCCCTGCGCGAGCAGCTCGCGGCCATGCCGGACGCCGAGATCGTCGCCGAATGCGAGAACGGCGCGGCGGCGGTCGAGGCCATCGTGCGCCACGCGCCCGATCTCCTGCTGCTCGACGTCCAGATGCCCGGCCTGAGTGGCTTCGACGTGCTCGAGCGCGTGGGCGCGGACGCCGTCCCGGCCGTCGTGTTCGTGACCGCCTACGACCGCTACGCCGTGCGGGCGTTCGAGGCCCATGCGGTGGACTACTTGCTCAAGCCGATCGATCCCGACCGCTTCCGCGAGGCGTATCAGCGAGCCGCGCAACGCGTGGAGCGCGACGGGGGGGAGCACGCCTCCCGCCTCGAGAAGCTCGTCGCGGGCGCCGCACCGGCGCCGCTCGACCGCTTCGTCGTAAAGGACAAGGGGCGGCTGGTGTTCGTGGCAGTGGAGACGGTCGACTGGATCGAGGCGGCCGGGAACTACGTCACACTGCACGCCGGCCCGGCCGCGTACGGTCTGCGGCGTACCCTCGCGAGCCTCGCGATGCGGCTGGGCGAGCGGTTCGTGCGCATCCGCCGCTCGGCGCTCGTCAATGTGCGCGCCATCCGGGCGCTCGAGCAGTACGGAAAAGGCAGTTACGTCGTCTATCTACGGGACGGCACCAAGCTCATTTCCAGCCGCTACGCCGGCCGGGATCTGCGGGCGCTGCTCGACGCGTAAACCGGCGCTCAGGAACCCCGGCGCGAGCGAAGGCCACCCACGACGAGCACCAGCCCGAGGCCGGCGCCCGCCCACCCGACCCATGGAGGGATCGTGCGGCGTTCTTCGAGCGAGGCCTGGAAATCGCCCACGCGGATGTCGCTCCGGCTGGAGCGGTAACTGACCCCGCGCAGGGCCACGAACAAGCCCGCGACCAAGAGCAGCAATCCGGCAATCGACTGTGGGCGCATGCGGACCTTCCCGTGTCGTGGGGGCACCACCGTGCCTCGAGCGCCGAAGCACGACCTTCTACGCTACCTGACGTCGAGCGCGCGGTACACCCTATCGTCCGGCCTCCCGTACCCAGCGGGGCAGAGGGGGCGGGGCGCCGGCCTCCTGGCCCTGCGTGCGTGCCCATCGCTCGAGCCACGAAGGGCCCCGGGGGCCGACGTACTCGTCCGGCAAGGCGTAGGCCGGATCGGCGAGCGCATCGTCCAGCGCGACCGCGCGGTATCCTCGGCCGGCGATCATCGCCGCCAGCTCGTCCAGCCAGTCGGCGTTGAGCGCGTTGGCGTGCAGCAACAGGACCTGGGCGGGCTCGCGCCCCAGGAGGGACCGTGAAAGCTGCTCGTAGAATCCGAAGATCTCCCGCATGTAGCGGAGGTAATCGCGGCCCAGGCGATCCATCATCACGCGGTCGCCCCGGGCCCGCGCGCGATCGTAGGCGAGGGCGTAGAGGTACTCGTCGCTGTCGATGGTCACCGGAGCCACGGCGTAGCCGTTGTCGGCCAGGAACCGCTCGAGCGCTCGCTTGGTCGCGAGATCCCGGCCCGTGTTGAGCGTGGGATGCCGGAAATACCGGGGGTGGCGGCCCCGTGCCGCCATCAACCGCCGGGTCACCCGTTCGCCGCGCAGCACGT
This sequence comes from Gemmatimonadales bacterium, assembly GCA_035456525.1. GTDB lineage: Bacteria > Gemmatimonadota > Gemmatimonadetes > Gemmatimonadales > GWC2-71-9 > DASTHG01. Next base: position 1,737 of record DATICZ010000150.1, on the reverse strand, counting down.
CAGCCTGGAAATCGGCGAGCGTCGCATCGTACAGCCGCAGGTGTGAGTAGGTGTGGTTGCCGAGGTCGAGGCCGGCGTCGAGCCAGGCATCGAGCAGCGCAGCGCGCGCGTCCTCCTCTCCGGGCTGGCTGTGCAGCTTGCCCTCGTTGACGAAACCGATGGCGGGGAGACCGAGCGCCCGGATATGAGCGAGCAGCCGCGCTGTGATGGACCGGGCGTCGTCGAGAGACGTGAACCGCGAGGCGGGAAGGTCGTCGAACGTATACGCCACGGCGCGCTCGCCCTGCGCGATGTCCCGTGCTCTCGTCCACGATGGGAAGATCGCGAGTGCCAATGCTGCGACTGCCACGAGCGCCAACACCCAGCCGGAACGGTGCTCCCCCCCGCCGCGGCACGAGCGGGTATCGCTCACGCCGGCGCGCCCGGCAGGGGTGCCGGGACGACGAGGAGCAGTGCGTAGCAGACCAGCGCGACGATACCGGCGATGGCCGCGGCGCGCGCCCAGGGACGGTCGGCTAACGATTCCATTGGGCCCTAAGATGTGCTCGGGGAGCTGCGAGTGCGAGCAGGACGCCGGCACCGCCGAGCAGCAGCGTCACGCGAGGCGCGTTCAGAGCGCTCCGCTGAAGGACCCACGAAATTTCACCCGGGACGGCGGCCGTTCGGCGACCGCTTCGATCGACAGCGTGCCGCCAGGCAGCCTCAGCTGGACACCCGGCCCGACCCCGGCGCGCAGGGCGTGCCCTTCTGCTGCCTCGATTGTCGCCACCGGCCCCACGCTTACGCGCGAGGTCAGCCTGACGGCGGCAGTCAGCGGATCGACCGCGGCCCAGCGCCGCGACTCGCCGCCCAGCGGTTGATTGGCCGCGGCCGTGGCGGACACGACGAAACGACCTGCCGTGACTTTGGGCAGCAAATACAGACGGGCGGACGGCCCATCGGTCGTGCTGGCGCCCGCGACCAAGGCTGTCAGGCCGGCGCTTGCGGAAAGGCGCAAGTGTGTTCCGCCGCCGAGGATGAACGCTCGATATCCCGTCTCGGGGTTCCCCACGGCGCCGGTCAGCACCATGCCGGAGCCGATCCGTTGCGCCAGGTAGAGAGACAGCGATCCGCCTGCCCTGTAACCCGCATACGCGAAACTCACTCCCCGAACGCGGGGAGCCGTCTGCGCTGACTGCGCCGCCAGGGGCACGTTGACTGCTCCCAGCATGCCCAGGATGACCCGGGCCCCTGTCCAATTGTCCATCGTCCCTTCCCTCGGATGGTTCTGCCGAGAAAAAGGCGCAGGAACGAGCGCGAAGGGCTCAGGCCCGTCTCGAAACGGGCCGCCGGGATCACGCTCGAGAAGAGCCCGTCGACGATCGCCGTCGTGACGCCAGCGCGTAGCACCGCACGAGAGTGCTCTGCGTAGCGCGACTTCCGAAACGCCGTATCGGTCATGGATCATCCGTCCGCGCGAGTCGCGAGAGGTGCGTGAGCACGCATCGCCATGTTCCATGCTTCCGGATGAAGACGTTGGTCGACAACTCCACCTCGCGGAACGCACGCCCCTCATAGGTCCCGCCGGACACTCCACGCGCCATGACGATGGCGGTGTCGCCGTACACCCGGACCTGGAAATCCGCGGACTCCATCACATCGTGCGTCAGCGTCCCGGATCGCACCAATCCCAGGAAGGTGGCCTTGTCGCTCGTGCTCCCGTCGGGGCCGACGATCGTCCAGTCGTCGGCCATGTAC
>DATICZ010000149.1:0-15310 GCA_035456525.1 Gemmatimonadales bacterium | reverse complement strand
ACTGCGTCCGCCCCCACTACCGCAGGTACGTCGTCCACACCAGTACCATGCCGCACGTGCTGGCGACGTTCCGGTACCGGAGGGGGACGGTGGACGGCCGCGGATACACCTCGACCGCCGCGATGTCCTTGGGCTCGTACGACGAGAGCAGATCCCACGTCGACGGGATGCCGTCGATGCGCAAGTCGGCGACGCAGTAGGCGCTCGCCATGCTGCCGCTGTGCATGAAGACGGTGAAGGCGTTCATCGTCCCCTGGACGGTGACGGAAGGGAAGCCCTGCAGCACGGATCGCAGCGTCACGCGCCGCCGAATCTCGTCCGGTCCCAGCACATAGCCCAGGCCGAGCTTGCGCCGCTCGTCCACTTCCCGCAGTACGCGCCGCGTGCGTGCGGTCGCCACCACCGTGATGGTGTCGAGTTGCGTGACCGCGCGCAGCTCCAGATCCAGCGTGTCCGCCCCGCGGCTCGGCAGATCGACGCTCGTTTCCCTCGGGGCGAAGCCGACCGCCCGCGCCCGGAGCCACTGGGTTCCGCCCGGCAACCGGTCCAGCGTGAACCGGCCCTCTGCATCGCTCACCGCCGAATCGACACCCTCGAGCACGACGAGCGCTCCCGTGACGGGAAGCCCGGTGCTGGTGCGTGCCCGGCCGGTCAACGTACTGCCACCCCGACCGGAATCATCGGCCGGTATCCGGCTCAGGAAGAAATCCTGCCGCGCGACGGGTCGCTCGCTCGCCCTGAGCTGCACGATGCCGGTGGCGAACGGCCCCGTCCGCGCCTGGGCCCGGACGTTCAGTCCGGTCGCCACACCGCACACCCGGTAGGTCCCCGTGCTGTCGGTCATCGCACTGTCGGCGCGCGTCTCCACGCCCTCCTGCCGGAGCGCGGCCGGCGTGAGGTGGGGCCACACGGCGGTCACGGTGACGTCCGAGAGCAGCGCCCGGGAGTCGGCGTCCCGGACCGCGCCGAACACGACGGCGCTGTCGGCGCCGATGCTGTCGCGGCCGCACAGCCGGTGCCACACGGTTTCGATAGAGGGAACGGCGAGCGCGACGTCCGTCCCGGTCGCCACGGTCACGGCGGCGGCAACCATCCCCAATCCGGCACTGTCGAGGTCGGGATGGGCGAGCAGGAATACGTGGCGACCGGGGGGGACGCTGTCCAGGACGAAGCGGCCGGACGAATCGGTGAGGGTGCTCCGGTTGAGGTCGCGGAGCCAGACTGAGGCGCCGGCGAGCGGCCGGCCGAGCAGGCTGTCGTACGCGACGCCGTGCACCTGGTCCTGGGCTCCGAGTCCACTCGAAATCGCCAGTGCCGTGAGGGCCACCGTCAGGCTCCGTGACCTCAGTGCCATACGCCTCGCTCAGCGCAGCGTCGTAATGCGCCAGCCCATGGGAGTCAGCCGCATGGTGGCCTGCCAGCTCACCGTGCGGCTCTCGGCGCTGCCGCCCCGCATCTCGGTGTACTCGTAGGAGCCCGACAGCGTCGCCTCGACCTCCGCCGGGCCGAGGCGATTCACGTTGCCGACGTTGAGCACCATGGTGATGTCGCGCGCCTGCAGGAACAACTGCCCCCATTCCTGGGACTGCGCTTCGGTCATCCGCGGGTACACCACGCGCAGCCGCGGCAGGCTCTTGGCGCTGAACGCGGTCGCGAATTCGGCCGCCAGCTGCTCCAGATCGTTCCGGGCGGCGACGCGTCCGTCGCGCCGCGGCCGCCCCTGCGCCCCGATCTGGGCGGTGGTCCAGGAAGCAATGGCGGCCGCGAGCCGGGCGCTTGCCTCGGCGTACCGCCCGTCGCGCGCCAGGGCTTCCGCGGCGCGCGCGTCCGCGTCACCGGCCGCGAGCTCCGCCGCCGTCGCCCCGGCGGCTGCCGCGCCGATGCGCCGGGCGGCCGCCTTCGCCTCGGTGAGGCGATAGGCGTTTTCGGCCACCCGATCGACCCGTGGAGGGGTTCGCGTCGGGGGGATCGCGCTGCCGCCGCGCGCCGCCGGCGAGCCGGCGGGCCGCGGGGTGACGCTGTCGCCCGCCGGCGCCGGGACGGGGGCAGGAGTGGCGGCGCCGAGGCGCACGGTCTCCGGTTGGACGACCTTGACCGTTTCGACAGGGGAGGTTGGGACGGCGGTCGTCACCGTCGTCTGCGGCAACGCCGGTCCACGTCCGAGGAACCACCAAGCGGCGATTCCCGCGACGGCGACGATCGGGAGCACGAACAGCAACGGGGATCGCCGCCCCCTCACCGGCGCCGGGCGCGCCGGTGGAGGCGTCGTGCCGGTCCGCGTCGCGGGGCGTCGTTCCTGGGGCGTGGCCGTCCGGGTGGCCGGTGGTGCGGCGGCGCGATTGACGGGGAGCGGGCTGATCGGCGTGCGGATCGTCTCGGCCGGGCTCTGGGCCCGGCCGCCGGCGAGCTCCACCAGCTGGGCGCGAATCGGATCGTCGTGGCCGATGGGCGCGCCGCCCAGGGCGCGCACCGCGGTCTCGATGTCGGGCCAGCGCTCGTCGGGTTCCTTGGCGAGCATGCGCATCACCGCCGCGGCGATCGGCCCGGGCACGTCGGGTCTCAGGTCGTCGATTGGCGGCGGCGTCTCGTGCACGTGGGCGAACAGCAATCCCACGGTCGTTTCCGCCTGGAAGGGCAGTCGTCCGGCCAGCATCTCGTAGGCGACGATGCCGAGCGAGTACTGATCGGAGGCGCCGGTGAGCTGCTGCTTGGCGGCGCACTGCTCGGGACTCATGTAGCTCGGCGTGCCGATGGTGGCGCCCGTCTGGGTGAGTCCCTGCGTCTCCGCGACCTTGGCGATGCCGAAATCGGTGACGACCGCCCAGCCGTCGGCGTCGATCATGATGTTGGCCGGCTTTACGTCGCGGTGCACCACGCCGCGTCGATGCGCAGAGCCCAGGGCGGAGCCGACCTGATACAGGATCGCCTGCACCAGCGGGAGCGGCATCTGGCCCAGCTGGTGGCCGATGGACTCGAGCGAGCGGCCCTCGACGTACTTCATGACGAAGTACACGATCTCCTGGCTCTCGCGCACCGCGAAGATCGGAATGATATGGGGATGACTGAGCGAGGCCGCGGTGCGCGCTTCGCGCTTGAAGCGCTCCACCATGCCCGCCGTGCTGAACAGCGCCGGCGACATGACCTTGATGGCCACCTTGCGGTCGAGCGCAAGGTCCTTGGCCAGGAACACCGACGCCATGCCGCCGTGCCCCAGCTCCCCGCGCACCTCGTATTCTCCCACGGTGGCGCGTTGCAGGGCGTCCTGCAGGCTTCCCTGGGTGATCCCCATCCGCATCGCGGTACCCGGCGCGGCGAACGCCGTGGCCACCTGGCCCTGCTGTCCCGAGACGTCGGCTCCACAGTTGCTGCAGGCCCGGGCGCCCGCCGGGACGAGCGTTCCGCAGTGCGGGCAGGAGGGCGTGGGGGCGGTCATGGTTTCAATATATTCCCCCCGACTTCCTGGGTGAGGAGAGCGTCGTGCCACAACCGCATGCATCGGTCCGCCTCAGCGTCCTGGCGCTGGGAGCACTCGCCGTCGCGGTGCCCGCACGGGCGCAGCAGACGGGAGACCGCGACCAGCGGCTCGCCCGAGCGCTGCTCGCCGAGCTGGTCGGCATCAATACCACCCTCGAGCACGGCAACACGACCCCCGCCGCCCTGGCGATGGCCGCCCGGCTCCGGGCGGGCGGATTCCCGGATTCGGATGTCGTCGTGGTGGGGGCAGGCGAGACGAACCGCAACCTGGTCGCCCGCCTGCGCGGCACGGGCCGGCGGCGGCCGATCCTGCTGCTCGCGCATCTCGACGTGGTGGAGGCGCTGCCTGCGGACTGGTCGCTCGATCCATTTACGCTGACCGAGCGCGACGGCTACTTCTACGGGCGCGGCACGAGCGACATCAAGGACATGGCGGCGATCTTCGTCGCCACGCTGCTCCGCCTCAAGCGCGAGGGCTTCGTCCCCGACCGCGACATCATCCTCGCCTTGACCGCGGGGGAAGAGACTGGCGTGGACAACGGCGTGCGCTGGCTGCTCGCCAACCGGCGCGATCTGATCGACGCGCAGTACTGCATCAACGGCGACGCCGGCGATCCGCTGGAGCGCGACGGACGGCGGGTGGCCCGGGTGGTGGAGGCGAGCGAGAAGGTCTACCACGATCTGCGCCTCGAGGTGCACAACCCGGGCGGCCACAGCTCGCTCCCGGTGGCGGACAACGCCATCTATCGCCTCGCGGCGGCGCTCGAGCGCCTCGCCGCGTTCCGGTTTCCGGTGAGCCTCAACGACGTCACGCGGGCGTACTTCGAGCGCATGGCCGCCACCCAGCCGCCCGATGTGGCGGCCGACATGCGGGCGGTGGCGCGTGTGCCGATGGACACGGCGGCGGCCGCCCGCTTGTCCGCTCGCTCGCCGCTCTTCAACTCGATCCTGCGGACGACGTGCGTGGCGACCCGGCTCGACGCCGGGCACGCCAACAACGCCCTGCCGCAGACGGCGCGCGCCGTGGTCAACTGCCGGATGCTGCCGCAGGATCCCGTGGAGCGGGTGGAGGCGACGCTGCGCGCCGTCGTGGCGGATTCGGCAGTCGCCGTCGTCCCGATCGACACCGCCATCCCTTCGCCGCCGTCCCCGCTCGTGCCGGAGGTGTTCGGACCGCTCGAGCGGGTGACGCACGCGCTCTGGCCGGGCGTGCCCATCATCCCGAACATGGAGACCGGGGCGACGGACGGGCTGTACCTGCGCAACGCGGGGATGCCCGTGTACGGGGTGTCCTCGGTGTTCCTCGACGCCGACGACATTCGCGCCCACGGCCGGGACGAGCGGATCCGCGTGAGCGATTACTATGCGGGAGCGGAGTTCAGTTATCGTTTCGTCAAGGCGCTGGCGGAACCAGCGCGCTGACCCTTAGATTCGCCGCGTCCTTCCCCGGAGCCAGATGATGCGTCGTGTGGTCGTGGCGCTCGCGGCTCTCTGTGTCCTCGGCCGCCCGGGCCGCGCGCAGGGACTGCGGGAGCACCTGACGGAGTTGTTTCATTTCGGGTCCTGCTCGCGACTGGTGTGCCTCGACACGGCCACCCTGGGCCAGGGTCACGGGTTTCACTTCATTCCGGCAGCGGACTCGAGTGGGGCGACGCTGGTGTCGTTTCTGGGGTCGGCGATCGGCATCAGCGTTTCCAACACGCCGATCACCTCTGCGTCTTCCGGCACCACCTTCCGTTTCGAAGGCGGGGTGCCGGTGCGGACCGCCACCTCGGCGGGTCCGGTCTTCGCCGAGCGCGCCCAGACGCTGGGCCGGGGCCGCTGGTTCATGGGGGTGGAACTCACCCAGATGAGCTTCTCGCGGCTGCGGGGCGTGCCGCTCGACCGGCTGCGCTTCAACTTCCAGCACTCCGACGTCTCGCCCGGCAGCCGGAATCCCAACGACACGCTCGGCAGCCCGGCCTTCGAGGGCGACATCGTGCAGGTGGACGTGAACCTGCAGGCGAATCTCACGGTGGCGGCGCTCTCGATGTCGTATGGGCTCGCCGACGGCGTGGATGTCGGCGTCACGGTCCCGTTCGTCCGCACATCCGTCTCCGGATCGAGCTTCGCCCAGATCATTCCCGGCGAAGACTCCATCGTCCACTACTTCGAGATCACTCCCACCGGCGACACCGTTCTGACCTCGAGCTCGTCCATGTCGGGCGCCTCCAGCGGTCTGGGGGACATCGAGGGCCGCATCAAGTTCAACGTCGCCCAGACCGACCATTTCGGGGTCGCCGTGCTCGGCAATTTCCGGTTTCCCACCGGTGACGAGGAGAATCTGCTGGGCGCCGGCCGCTTCTCGGGGCGCGGCCTGGCCGTGCTCTCGGCCCGCTTCGGCACGTTCAACCCGCATCTGAACTTCGGCTTCACGGTGCGCGACGCGCCGAAGCAGAACAACTCGGTCGACGTCAACCTCGGCTACGACGCGCTGCTCGCGCCGTGGGCGACCATGGCGTTCGACGTCCTGAGCTCGTGGCAGACGGGGGCGTCGAAGTTGACGATCCCGCAGCCCGTGCACTACACCCTCCCGGCGGAGCGCGACATGGCGCTCACCAATATCCCGCCTCAGCGGGACGACTATCTGGGGATCGCGACGGGGTTCAAGTTCCGGACCCAGCGGGGCATCCAGATCGTGGTGAACACGCTGTTCCCGCTGCGCAATTCCGGTCTGCAACCCGGCGTGATCTGGACGGGGGGGCTGGAATACAGCTTCTGAGCTACTGGATGGCCTCGATCACCCACGTCGTCCCCTGCCGTCCGACACGCGCGCGGAAGTCGCAGGGCTGCGTGTCCCGGCGACCCATCGTCGTGTTCTGAAAGCGGAGCGTGCATTGCACGCTGGCGGTCGCGCGGTCGCCCGCCGAATCGAAGACGATCTGACCCGGCTCGATCGTGGCGCGGACGTCGCGCGCGATCTTGAAGAAGTCCTGCCACTGCTGGACCTTCTGCGACGGGATTCCCGGATACACCTGCCGCAGCGCTGCCAGGTCCCGGCGCTCCAGGGCGCGGCCATAGGACGCGATCAGGCCGCGGATCGGCGCCGGATCGGGGGGCGGCGGAGGCTGCGGCGGCGGCGGAGTGACCGGCGCCACGGCCGTTTCCGGCGGCGGGCGGCGGCGCGCGGTCGCGGTGCTCTCGGCCGCCGCGAAGAGCGACGTGGCCGTGCGCAGATGCTCGAATGCCTGGGCACGGCGACCCTGCCGCCGCAGATTCGACGCCAGCTGCACCTCGGCATCTCCCCCTGTCAGATCCGTGCCCCGGGCGCCGGCAGCGACGGCTGCGTCGCGCGCCGATTGCGCGCTCGCGAGCGCCGTGGCCACGGTGGACTCACTGCTGTCGCGGGCCGCCGCGGGCGGACTCCCAGCGTCGCGCGGACGACCCGGCTGTGAATCGACCGGCTGGCGTCGCGCCGGGGTGTCGACGGGCGCCGGTGCAGGGTTTGGCGCGACGGCCACCTGCGGGGTGGTGTCGGGCGTGCCCTGGGCGAGGCTATCGGTAGCGCCACCAGCCGATCTCGGCCCGCTGAACGGACGAAAGAGGAGCACGGCGCCCGCGATCGCCGCCAGACCGACCCCGCCGCCCAGCAAGACGAGCCGCCGCGCGGGGCGGCGCGCCGCGACGACCGTGACCACCGCGGTGGCGCTCGTGTTGCCGCTCGAGGCGGTGATCGTGACGGTGCCGGGGGCGACCGCGTTCACCAGGCCGTTCGGCCCTACCTGGGCGATGTCGCTATTGGTCGAGGCCCACGTCACCGGCAGGCTTCCGATCGTCTTCCCGGTCCGGGATTTCGCCGTCGCGCGCAACTGCACCGCCTCGCCGGTGGCGACGGTGACCCGGGCCGGCGCGATCATCAGCGTGGCGAGCTGCGGGCGGCCGCCGGAGGTCCCGACGCCGTACACGAGGGAGGGCTGACTGACCGGCGTGCTGACGCGGTCCAGCAGCTTCACGTGCTCGCCCTGCGCCGCGAGCGTGATCATCTGCGTGCGGATCGGGTCGTCGGGCGCGAGCGGCGCCGCGCCGACGGCGGCGGTGGCCGCCTCCATGCTCGGGAAGCGATGCGCCGGATCCTTCTCGAGCATCCGCATCACCGCCTCGGCGAGCCCGGGCGGGCAGTCGGCCCGCGTCAGGGTGATCGGGGGCGGCGGCTCGTTGAAATGGGCGTACATCACCGCCATCACCGACTCGGCGACGAACGGCAACTTGCCCGACAGCATTTCGTAGGCGACTACGCCGAGCGAGTACTGGTCGGAGGCGCCGCTGAGCTCCTTGGCGGCACACTGCTCGGGGCTCATGTAGGAGGGCGTGCCCACCGTCGCCCCCGTCAGCGTCAGCCCCTGTGTTTCGGAGACCTTCGCGATCCCGAAATCGGTGACGACGGCCCAGCCCTCGGAATCGAGCATCACGTTCGCGGGTTTGATGTCGCGATGGATCACCCCGCGGCGATGGGCGTAACCCAGCGCCGAGCCCACCTGCTGCAGAATGGTCTGCACCATCGGGACCGGCATCGGCCCGACTTCGCGGATGATGGAATCGAGCGAGCGACCGGCGATGAACTTCATCACGAAGTACAGCAGATCGCCGTGCTCCCGCACTGCGTAAATCGGGATGATGTGCGGATGGCTGAGCTGCCCCGCGGTGCGTGCTTCCCGCTTGAACCGCTCGGCCATGCCTTCTCCCGCCATCAGCGTCGGGGACATGACCTTGATCGCCACCTTGCGGTCGAGCGCGATGTCGTGCGCCAGATACACCGTGGCCATGCCACCACGCCCCAGCTCGCCCACCACCTCGTACTCGCCGAGCGTTGCATCGCGCAGCGCTTGCAGCAGCGCGTCGGCGCGCACGGCGACCAGCGGGGAGTCCACGCGGATGGTCGCGACTCCGCCCTGCGACGACGAGATGTCGAGGCCGCAGCTGGCGCAGAAATGCGCCCCGGGCGCGATGACCGCGCCGCAGCGGGTGCAGGTGAGCGATGGGGTCGTGGACACGCTAGTGACGCTCGAGCATCAACAAATATGCCCGCTGGCGGAGGCCTATGCCAAATCGTAGCTTGGCTGCAACACTCCCGGAGTTCCTTCCCGCATGCGGACGTGGTTGGAGCAGGAAGTAGGCCTGAGCCCTGCCCTGCAAAGCCGTCTGCTCGCTACGCTGCTCATCGTCGGCGGCCTCTGGCTGATCCAGCGGATCATCCTCGCGCTGGCCTACCGACGTGCCCAGGATCCGTGGCTGCGCTATCGCTGGCGAAAATCTGTCAATTACCTGACGATGCTCGTCGGTCTGGTGCTGATCGGGCGGATCTGGGTCGCGGGCGTCGGGTCGCTGGCCACGTTCCTCGGCTTGTTCGCCGCCGGACTCGCCGTCGCCCTGAAGGACATCGTGGCCAACCTCGCAGGGTGGGCGTTCATCGTCTGGAGCCGGCCCTTCGACGTCGGCGATCGCATCCAGGTCGGCGCGCACGCGGGAGATGTGATCGACCTGCACCTGTTCCAGTTCACCCTCAACGAGATCGGGAATTGGGTCGACGCCGACCAGAGCTCGGGCCGCATCGTTCACGTGCCCAACGGCACCGTGCTGTCGCAGCCGGTCGCCAACTACGACAAGGGGTTCCGCTATATCTGGAGCGAGATTCCAGTCACCATCACGTTCGAGAGCAACTGGAAGAAGGCGAAGGGGATCCTGGAGAGCATCGCCGGGCGCCACGCGGAGCAGCTGACCGAACAGGTCGAGAAGGACCTGCTGGAAGCCTCACGGCGCTACCTCATCGCCTACACGAAGCTCACGCCGATCGTCTACGTGCGCGTGGCCGACCACGGCATCCGCCTCACCCTGCGCTACCTCATCCGCTCGCGCTTCCGGCGCGGCAGCGAAAACGCGATCTGGCAGGACGTGCTCGACGCGTTCGCGGTCGAGCCCGACATCGACTTCGCCTATCCGACGACCCGCCAGGTGGTGCGCGAGAAGCATTGAGCCTTCATACCCCGGGGTCCGCCGGGAGTGCGACGTTCGTCTCGTAGTGCCGGACGGTGGGCTCCTGCGATAACAGGAAGTCGCGGTCCTCGGGGTAGTAGCGGGCCCGCTCGACGTCCTCACCCGCGAAGCCGCGAATGACGTCCATCGATTCCCACAGGGACAGGAAGACGAATTCGGTCCGGTCGGGCGCGTCGTGCCGCAGCACGAGCACGCCCCGGTTCCCGGGCGTGGCGCGGCAGTCCCGGACGCCGGTCCTGTCGAGGTAGGCCGCGTAGGCATCACCTCGTCCGGCCGGGACGACGCCCCGCCACACGCGGGCGATCACGCGCCCTCCAACCGCTCCAGCAGGGAGCCGGTGTCGAGCACAGTCGCGAACTCCCCGTGCAGATCCGCCAGCGCCACGTCGTGGAGCACCTGCGCCGGCCACACACGTCCATCGGGGCCGGTGTTATCGAAGGTCGCCGTGGCGTCGGACACGACGTAGGTCTCGAAGCCGAGATTGCCGGCCATCCGCGCCGTGGTGGAGACGCACATGTTGGTCTGTAGCCCGGTCACCACCAGCACCGACTGGCCCGCCGCGCGCAGATCCGCCTCGAGACTCGTGCCGATGAATGCACTGTTGACCGACTTGCGGACGACCGGCTCTCCGGGTTGGGGACCTACCTCATCCTTGATCTCGACGCCCGGCTGTCCGGGAGCGAGCGGCGAGCCCGTGAGCCGCGACAGGTGCTGCACATAGATGACGGGGCGCTTCGTCCGGCGCCAGGCGTCCAGCAGCCGCGCGATGTTCCGCTCGAGGTCCTGATTGTTGCGGTGCAGGGACTCGTTGTAGCCGTCGAAGCCCCGTTGCACATCCACGACCAGCAGGACCGCGTTCTTGGCCAGCGGGGTCATGGCACCTCCAGGGCGATCGTCCGGGCCGGTCGGCCCGCCAACACTTCCCGGCCGATATCCACGACGGCGCGCACCAGGATGTCGAAATCGTCCCGCCGGCTGCGCTGGTTGGTGTTGGCTACGCGGATCGCGAAGGCCCCGCCGAGCATGGTGTGCGAGGGCAGGGCGATGCCGCTCTCCTGCAACCGCCACAGGATCTCCTGGTTCAGCGCGTTGAGCGCCTCGGCATCGAGGCCCGGCGCCACGAAGCGGAAGCAGCAGATGTTCAACGGCGCCGGCGCGAGCCGCTCGAGCTGCGGATGCCGGTCCACCAATTCCGTCAGATAACGGATGTGCTCCACGTTCTGGGCGATGACGCGGCCGATGAGATCCACGCCGTGCGTCTTGAACGACATCCACACCTTGAGGGCGCGGAACCCGCGCGAGAGCTGCAGGCCGAGATCGGCGAACAGCACCCCCCCGGCCGCGGGGCCCCGGGGCGTAGCGCCCAGGTAGCTCGGCGCCACGGCGAACGTGGCCCGGTGAGCCTCCGGATCCCGCACCAGCGCACAGCCGACCTCGAACGGCAGATAGCCCCACTTGTGCAGGTCGAAGGCGACGGAGTCGGCCGCCTCGAGCCCCGCCACCATGGGGGCGAGCCCGGGCGAGAGCCGCACCAGCGCCCCGAACGCGCCGTCCACGTGAAACCAGAGCTGCTCCTCGCGGCACAGTGCCGCCAGCGCACGGAGATCGTCGGTCGCACCGGTGTTCACGGTGCCGGTGTTGCCGACCACACAGATCGGGCGGCGGCCCTCGGCGCGGTCGCGGGTGATCGCCGCGCGCAGCTGCTCCACGTCGATGCGGTACTCGCCGTCCACGGGCACGAGCCGCAGGTTGCGCCGTCCCAGGCCCATGAGCTCGACCGCCTTGCGAACCGAGCTGTGCACTTCGGTCGAGGCATAGACCACCAGGGCCGGAGCGCCGTCGCCCATGCCCGCCTCGCGGACATCGAACCCCGCCTTTGCCTGGCGCGCTACCGCCAGCCCGACGAGGTTCGCCATCGAGCCTCCCGAGACGAGCAGGCCGCTCGACCCCTGGGGGAACCCCATCAGCTCGGCGAGCCAGGCGATCACGCGTTCCTCGACGTAGCGCGCGCCTTCCTGGATGCCCGCGGATTGCGGATTCATTCCGGACGCGAGCAGGTCGGCGAGCATCGCCAGCGGCGTCCCCGTGCCGATCACCCACCCCCAGAAGCGCGGATGGATGTTGCCGGGCGGGTAGGGAAGCACATCGCGCACGAACTGCTCGTACACGGCGTCCGCCGGGCGGCCGCGATGCGGCACGGGCTCCGCGAGACGGGTCTTCACCTCTTCCGGGAACGGCTGCCAGACGGGGCGCTCGCGCACCCCGCGCAGGTAGTCGAACATGTCGTCCATCATGCGATGGCCGAGGGTGCGCAGCTCGTCCCAGTTCTGGGGATCGAGAGTCGTTTCGGTCACGCGGCCTCCGTGTGGCGTACGGACGTCATCGGTCGCCGGTCCTCGGTCGTCGGTGTGACTCCCGCCGACCGAGGGCCGACCACCGGGGACGTCTTATGAGAGAACTGAATCCAGACGACCGCGGCGAGAATCAAGCCGATCGCCACCGCCATGCGCCCCGTTACGCGCTCGTCCAGCAACAGCCAGCCCAGCAGCACGGCGATCACCGGATTGACGTACGCGTAGGTCCCCACGATGGTCGCGGAGGCGTGCCGCAGGGCGTAGGCATAGGCGCTGTATCCCACGATCGAGCCGAACACGACGAGGTATCCGAAGGCGAGCGCGCCGCGCCCGCTCATGTGCCAGTGGGTCCACTCGCCCAGCCCCGTCCCCACGAGCGTCACGACGGTCCCGCCCGCCAGCATCTGAATCGCCGCGGTCATGTAAGGGCTCGCCTCCGTGCGATGCCGCTTGGCGTAGATCGAGCCGAGCGACCAGAAGACGCTGGCGCTCGTCAGCGCGATCGGCCCGCGCAAGTCCGCGGCGAGGATCTCCCGCGGATTGGCGCCGACCAGGAGCGCGGTGCCCAGGAAGCCGGTGAGCAATCCGACGATGACGCGCCACCCCAGCGATCCCGAGCCGCCGGGGATCACCGAGTCGAAGAAGGCCATCCACAGGGCGACGGTCACGACGAAGACGCTCGTCACGCCGGACGGCGTGTACTGCTCCGCCCAGACCACGAAGGCGTTGCCGCCCGCGAGCAGCAGGACGCCCGCGATGGCGGCCCGCTGCCAATCCGCGGCGCGCCGCGGGAGGTGATCGCCGAACGCCAGCGCGCCCGCGCCGAGCAGCGCGCCGGCGGCGACGAACCGCAGTCCCGCGAACAGGAACGGGGGCAACACGCCCACGCCGATCCTGATCGCCAGGTACGTCGATCCCCAGAAGACGCAGACCAGCAGCCACGCGACCAGGGCCTTGCCTCGTAAACCCGCCATCAGTCGAGGTCCTCCACCATGAGCCCGGGCTTCTCGAACACCGTGGACAAGACGATGGTCGTGCGCGTGTTGAACGACCGCTGCCCCGTGGAGAGCGTCCGTAACACCTGTTGGACGCCTTCGAGATCGGGGGCCACGACCTTCAGGATGTAGCAGTCTTCGCCGGCGACGTGATGGCACTCCAGGATGCCGGGATGCTTGATCATCTCCCGCATCCGCGGCTCGTCGCCGACGTAGCTCGTGTTGCCGTAACGGACCGCGACGAACGCGGTGACGGGGAAGCCCAGCTTGCCGCGATCCAGGTGGGCGCCGTACCCCGTGATGTAGCCCGCCTCTTCGAGGCGCTTGACGCGCTCCATCACGGCCGGACGGGAGAGTCCGACTTCGTCGGCGATGGCTTGGTAGCTGGAGCGGGCGTCGGCGGCGAGCAGGCGCAGGATGCGGCGATCGGTCGCGTCTAGGCCAGGTTTGACGGACATTCCGTAGCCTCGGCTTAAATATGTCGGACGATTCGTAGATAAAATCGCCGTCCATACTAACGCAAGACCAGAATACTCGGTTCCCGCAGACGAACCATCCGGTTCTTGTCATCAAATTCCGAGCTGTCCTTGAGATAGGACACCGCCCCTCGCTACGTTTGGCCCATGAGTGAGCGGCTGGACAGGCTGCGGGCGACGGTGCGCCAGTTCGAGTCCGCCCTGGTGGGTTTCTCCGGTGGCGTGGACTCGGCGTTGCTCGCGGTGGTGCTGCGCCAGGAGCTGGGGCCGGTGCGGATGCTCGCGGCGGTCGGACGGAGCCCGGCGGTGGCCGGGGATCAATGGGAAGCCGCCCTGACCCTGGCCTCACGCTTCGACGTACCGCTCGTGGAGGTTTCGACCCACGAGCTCGAGGATCCGCGCTACAGCGCCAACCCGACCAACCGCTGTTTCTTCTGCAAGACCGAGCTGTGGGCGCGGTTGGGGGAGCTGGCGCGGCAGCGTGGGCTCGCCGTCCTGTGCGACGGCACGAACGCGGATGATCTGGGAGAGCACCGTCCCGGCGCGGCGGCCGGGCTTCGGGCTGGGGTTCGCTCGCCGCTCGCCGAGACGGGCTTCACCAAGGCCGATGTTCGGGCTGCGGCGCGGGCGCTCGGTCTCCCCAACTGGAGCGCGCCCGCCGCGCCCTGCCTCGCGAGCCGCGTGCGCTACGGCCTGCAGATCACGCCTCGCCGGCTGCGGCAAGTCGAGGCTGGAGAAGCCGTGCTGCGCCGGCTGGGTGTGAGCGGGGACCTCCGGGTGCGCCACGAAGGGGCAGTGGGGCGCATCGAGGTGGAGCCGGCTTGGATTCCCTGGGTCAAGGCGCGGGAGGGCGAGATCGCCGCCCGGCTGCGCGACGTGGGGTTCGAGGCGGTAGAGATCGATCCGCGCGGCTACCGGCGGGGCAGCCTGCTGCTCGACGCCCGCGACCGGTGAGGCTGTTCATCGCGCTTTCACCGCCGCCGGAGGTGCAGCGCACGGTGTGGGAAGCGTTCCGTCCGCTGCGCGCGCGTGACCTTCCGGTGAAATGGGTGTCGCCCGAAGGGGTGCACCTCACCCTGAAGTTCCTGGGTGAGGTCGGCGACGAGCGCCGGGACGAACTGGTGGCGGCACTGGGAACGGCGGCGGCGGGAATGCGCCCGATCGCGCTGGCGGTGCGCGGGGCCGGTGTGTTTCCCGTCCCGGAGCGGCCGCGGGTCTTCTGGGCCGGCGTTGAGCCGGATCCCGCGCTCGAGCTGCTGGCGGACCGCGTAGAGCGCGGCTTCGCTCCGCTCGGGTTTCCGACCGAGGGGCGTCCGTTTCGACCGCATCTGACGGTGGGGCGCGCCAGGCGCAACGCCCGGCCCCGGGATTTCGCCGGCATGGATCGAATGCTGGAGGGAGTGGTCGTCGCGGCCGAAGCCGTGCTCGAAACGGTGGACCTGTTGCGGAGCACACCCGGTCCGGAAGGGTCGGTGTATCACACGGTGCATCGTGAACGGCTGTCTTAGAGGGGTCACCCGGCTCTTCGTCTTCCTCCTTCTTCTCGTGGGAGTGGCGGCGGCGTGGTGGTATCGCGCTCCGCTGGGGCGCGCCGTGGAGCGGGTTCTGGGACGGCGTCCCACGCCCTTACCGGCGGTGTCGCCGGATTCGGGGATCGGCGCGCCGACGCCCGCGGCGCTCGGATCGGCGCGGAGCAAGCTGCTGGATCTGGGTCGCGCCCGCGGACCCGATTCGGTGGTGCTGACGCCCAATGAAATGGCGTCGCTCGTGGGCAGCGGGATCGACTGGTCCGTGCGGCGCTCGTTCGACTCGCTGCGCGTGGAATTGGGGGAGGGAGTGCTGGCGGTGCAGGCGCGGCTCGATACGCGGCTCAGTCCCCCCGAGACCCTTGGGCCGTTGCGCGGCCTGCTGTCCGACCGCGAGCCGCTGCGGATCGCGGGACCGGTGGCGATCCTGCGTCCCGGCCTGGCCCGCTGGACGG
>DATICZ010000148.1:0-2222 GCA_035456525.1 Gemmatimonadales bacterium | reverse complement strand
CTTGTGGGGCTCACCCTTCAGGGTGTCGCCCCGAGGTGGGGCTCATTTGTCCGGATCCACATCGGACTCGAGAGGACAGGTGCTAGTGCCCACCCCCGGGGCGACACGCCAAGGCGTGAGCCCCGCACTACGCTGCGCCGGAGGCGCAGCCAGAAGGGGATGTGGGTGCGCCTTGGCGCAGTGATGTGTGGGGCGCACCCTTTCAGGGTGTCGTCCCGAAGCGGGGCGCACCCTTCAGGGTGTTGTCCCGAGGCGGGGCTCACCCCTTTAGGGTGTCACCCCTGACTCGCTCGCCCCCGCGAACAGGAACCGCAGCAGCGGCCCTCCTTGCTCCGGCGGCAGCTCGAGCGCCGTCGAATACACGATGTAGGTGGCGTTGCAGACGCGGGCGGGATCCCCGCGGGTGGGGTCGGCCAGCGCGGCCACGTCGCCCAGGGCCGCTTCTCCGTGAACCTGCTGGATGCGGGCGAACAGCTCCTGGAGCAGCTGCGCCCCCACGCCGGAGTCCGGCGGCGGGGTCGGCGCGGTCGTCGCGGTGGTGAGGATGGCGACGAACGCGTCGCTGATGGCGGTCTGCTGCGCGAGCGACAGCTGCGGCGCGTGGGCGGTGGTGCCCGGAGCCGGCCCGAACAGGAACTGGGCGCAGGCGACGGGATCGTCCGCCCGCATGGTTCCGACGATCCCCGTGAAGGCTCGAGCGAACGCCAGCGCGGCCGAATCGGAGGCCTGCGGCAGGAAGCGCATCACCTGCGGCGTGATCATCTGCCGGCCCCATTCCGCGGCCCGGTCGAGCGCTTCCTGGCGCGACACACCTTCCTCGTCGAGCTGGACCAGGAAGTCCACGAACCGGCCGCGAAAGCCGCTGTCCACCTGGGCCATGAGCCGCAGCGCCGGCGTGGTGTCGATGAGCGTCTCGGCCTGCGACCGCACGCTCCCGCCGCGCAGCCCCGTCCCGAGCGTCGCCTGGCTGACGGCGTACAGGGCGATGAACAGGCCGGCGAAGATGAGGATGCGGTATTTCCCGGCACGCGGCCGGCCGCGCACGATCAGCACCGTCAGAACCGCGGCGAGCGCGCCGCTGATCGCGCCGAGCAGGATCCCGGCAAGGATGGGGTTTCGGAAATCCATCAGCCCACCTCCACCAACCTCCACCAGCCTCCACCGCCCTCCACCGCCCTCGCTCTATCTCACCGCCTCACCAGAAGGGCGACTGTCACCGCCGACGCCACGCTGATCGCCCCGTTGATGAAGTACTGGCCATTGCGGGCCATCCAGCCGCGCCGCGGCACGAACAGCTGGTCACCCGACTGGACCGGGGAGCGCTGCAGCACCGTGCCGGCGTCGAGCGACGTGACGATCACGCGGCCGTTGCGCACCAGCTGGATCTTGTTGCGGTTGCCGAGTTGCGTCGGCCCGCCCGCGAGGGCGAGCAGGTCGCCGACCGTGGTGGTGGGGTCCACCGTGAGCAGCCCGGGACGGCCCACCTCGCCGGACACGGTGACGCGCAACCCGACGGTCACCGTGATCGTGGGGTTGGCGAGGACTCTGCGGTAGCCGGCGGTGATCGAGTCGGAGAGCCAGTCGGGCGTGCGGCCGGCGACCCGCAACAGGCCGAGCTGCGGGAGGTTGACCGTCCCGCGCGCGTCCACGATGTACTCGCGCGTGTAGTCCGGCTCGCGCCACACGTCCACCTTCACGACGTCGCCCGGGCGGATGCCTGTGGCTGCGGGGGCGGGACCTTGCGCAACCGGAGCGGCAGTCCCGCACGCGGCGATCGCGGCGGCGAGCAGAAGATTGCGGATTGTGGATTGCGGATTGCGGATTGGAAAACGATTCCGGATTGCGGATTGTGGATTGCGGTTTGGCAACGTGAGCGTCGTGCGGCACGACCTCCCATTTTCAATCCACAATCCGCAATCCGCAATCCGCAATGGACTATTTCCGCCCACGCCGCTTCCCGGTCCCATTGCCGTTCCCACTCCCGTTCCCGTGCGCGCCGTCTTCGTCGTAGTAGTGGTAGTACCCGTAGCGGTAGCCGTAGCGGTCCTCGCGCTGGCTCACGTCGGTGAGCACCGTGCCCACGACGCGCGCGCCGAGGCCGCGCATCTCCTGGACCGAGCGCTGCAGCGCGTCGCCGTGCGTGGCGCCCATGCGCGCCACCATCAGCACGCCGTCGGCCCGCGCGCCCAGCACCGCCGCGTCGGTCACGACGCACAAGGGCG
>DATICZ010000147.1:0-3015 GCA_035456525.1 Gemmatimonadales bacterium | reverse complement strand
TCTACAAGAAGATCGAACGCTATCGCCTCGCACGGGAGAACTAGTGGCCAAGAAGGATCAGGAACGGGATTGGGACAGGGAGCTCAAGGAAGTGGATCGGCTGTTGAACCAGCTGCCGACCCACCGTGAGGAGCAGATGGCGGCGGCCGCGTCCCCGAAGCGGGCGCCGGTCGCCCCGGCCGGCGGCGCCCCGCCGGAGAGCGGCTCCCGGCTCGGCACCTGGGCCCGAGTGGGGCTCGGCCTGCTCGTTGGTATCGGGATGCCCTTCTGGCCCTACAGTCACGGCTGCGGGTTCACGCTCCTCTTCTATATGGTCGGCGTGCTGGCGGTGGTCGTGGCCGGCGTGTGGAGCGGCCTGTCGTCGTGGAAGCGCCGCATGGGGCTGGCGCATCTGCTCTCGCAGCTGCTGGTGATCTGGGGGCTCGTCCTGGCTGCGGCGGTGGTGCTGCCCCGCGTGGGATATGCGGTGGACGCCGCCACGTGGTTCTGTCCCTGAAATGCGGCTATCGGCTCACGGCTATCGGCCAGCTCCCAGCCGATAGCCGATGACCGATAGCCGATAGCGAGATTCCAATGCCCGAGAACTTCAAGAACTTCATCGGCGGTGAGTGGGTGGCGCCCAGCACGGGCGCCTACTTCGAGAACCGCAATCCCGCCGATCGCACCGATCTGATCGGCTGCTTTCCGCGCTCGGGGTCCGACGACGTGCAACGCGCCGTCGTGTCGGCGCGCCGCGGATTCGCGCAGTGGTCGAAGACGCCCGCCCCGCTGCGCGGACAGGTGCTGCAGCGCGTCGGCGATCTGCTGGTGCGCCGAAAGGAAGAGATCGCGCGGGCGATGACGCGAGAGATGGGAAAGGTGCTGGCGGAGACGCGGGGCGACGTGCAGGAGGGAATCGACACCGCATTCTACGCGGCCAGCGAAGGGCGCCGGCTGTTCGGTCACGTGGTGCCTTCGGAGCTGCGCAACAAATGGGCGATGAGCTACCGGCGCCCGATCGGCGTCGCCGGCATCATCACGCCGTTCAATTTCCCGCTCGCCATCCCTACCTGGAAAACGTTTCCGGCCCTGCTGTGCGGCAACGCCGTGATCTTCAAGCCCGCGGAAGACGTGCCGTACACGGGGCACCTGCTCGTCGAGGTGCTGCTGGAGGCCGGCCTCCCCCCGGAGGTCGTCCAGCTGGTGCACGGGCAGGGCTCGGTGGTCGGCAAGGGGATCATCGAGCACCCCGATGTGCCGGTGATCTCGTTCACCGGATCGACCGAAACCGGGTCGGTCATCGGCGCGGTCTGCGGGCGCATGCACAAGCGGTTGTCGCTCGAAATGGGTGGAAAGAACGCGATGATCGTGATGGACGATGCGGATCTCGACCTGGCGCTGGATGGGGTGTTGTGGGGCGCGTTCGGGACCACGGGGCAGCGCTGCACCGCGACGAGCCGGCTCGTCCTGCACGAGAAGGTGCATGACCGCTTTCTCCAGATGCTGGTGGACCGCGCTGGAAAACTCCGGCTCGGGCCCGGACTGGACGACTGCACCGAGGTCGGTCCCATGATCCACGAGGAAGCGCTGCAGAAGGTGGACGAGTACGTCGGCATCGGGAAGCGGGAAGGCGCCTCGGTCGCGGTCGGGGGCGCGCGGGCGGGCGGAGGGAAGCTCGAAGCGGGGTGGTTTTACCAGCCGACCGTGCTTGCCGGGGTGAAACCGGGGATGCGCGTCGAGCAGGAGGAGATTTTCGGGCCGGTGCTGTCGGTCATCAAGGTGGGCTCGTTGGATGAGGCGGTCCGCGTCAACAACGACGTGCAATACGGACTGTCCAGCTCGCTCTACACGCGTGACGTGAATGCCGCGTTCCGCGCGATGCAGGACCTCGACAACGGCATCACCTACATCAACGCGCCGACCATCGGCGCGGAGGCGCATTTGCCGTTCGGAGGGGTGAAGCAGACCGGCAACGGCCACCGCGAGGGCGGGTGGGAGGTCTACGAGTTCTATTCGGAGACCAAGGTCTGCTACGTGGACTACTCGGGGCAGCTGCAGCGAGCGCAGATCGATACGTACGAGCAGTGAGCACGGAGCAGGGAGCAGGATGTGACTGCGCTGTGCTCCCTGCGCTGTGTGGGG
Source organism: Gemmatimonadales bacterium (assembly GCA_035456525.1). Taxonomy (GTDB): domain Bacteria; phylum Gemmatimonadota; class Gemmatimonadetes; order Gemmatimonadales; family GWC2-71-9; genus DASTHG01. The sequence continues at coordinate 894 of DATICZ010000147.1, read as the reverse complement.
TGTAGCTCAACTGGCGGAGCGCCCGGCTGTTAACCGGGAGGTTGGAGGTTCGAATCCTCCCGCCCCAGTCTCTTCTTCCAGCGCTCCGCCTGGCCGGGAGGTCGAACGGTGAGTGCGTCCCTGAGCGGTCTGCTGCGGCGCGCGTCGGCACCGGCCGGCTGGGCCCTTCGGACGCACTGGGGAACGGCGGTGCTGCTGGCGGCCGCCGCGGGCATCGGCCTGGTGGCGACACTGCCCGTGACGGCGCTCGTGGGGCGGCTCCGCGCGCCGTTGCTCCGCGTCGCGGATCTGGGGCTGGGACGCAGCAGCCTGGCCACCGGACCGAACGAGTTACGCGCAGCCGCCACTGCCGACCTGTTCCACCTCCTCCTGCTCGTGGCGGTGGGCGTGCTGTGCGTCGCCGCGCTGTCCCTCCTGGCGGTGGCGTTCGCGCGAGGGGGCTCGCGCGTCACCGAGCTGGCGGTGCGGCGCGCGGTCGGCGCCTCGCGGCGGCTGATTCTCGTGGCGGCGCTGATCGAGGGCGGCGTCATCGCCGCCGCGGCGCTGGCATGGGGTGGGGTGGGCGGCGCGGTGGGGACGCACGCCGCCGTCGGGGCGTGGCCCGGGACGCTGCGGTCCGGCACTGTGAGGCCCGCCATCGTAGTGCTGGCGGTCGTCGTTTCGCTCGTGCTGCTCGCTGTGCTCCTGCCATTGGGTTCGATGCGCCGCCGACGGCCGCTCGCCACGCGCAGCGGCCGGGCGCTGGAGCTCGTCGTTCCCGCCCTGCAGCTCGGTCTCTCGCTCACCGTCCTGGCCGCGTCCGCGCTCCTTGCCGATCACGCGGCGCGGCTCCGCGGCCAGGATCGCGTCGCCGCGGGTGACGGCCAGCTGTTCGCGATCTCGCTGGCCACCTCG
>DATICZ010000146.1:0-13667 GCA_035456525.1 Gemmatimonadales bacterium | reverse complement strand
AACCGGGTCACGGTCCGGATCCCCAAGGCCCTCCTGGGCGGCGACGACGGTTTCCTCAACGCCGCCGGGATCGTCGGGGCCACCGGTGCGCCGAGCGACATCATTCCCGAAAGCGGGCACCTGGAGCTGGGCCGGACGCCGCAGTGACCCGGTTCATGGCCCCGCGCCGGGGTAGGGGTTTACCTGGCACCCTTCCACTCTGAGGCTCAAACCATGAAGCGCGCGCGGTTCGCAGTGAGTGTCCTGGCGGTAGGTGCTCTTTGGGCATGCGGCGGGGATTCCTCCGGTCCCGGTCCCGCTCCCGGGGTGACGACGGTCAAGGTGACCGACCCCGCGGGCGACGCCTTCGGCGCCAATCCCGTCCAATGGGACCTCACCGCCATGACGATCACGCGGGACACCGGCGGGGTCACCATCCTGCTCGACTTCTCGAGCACCGTCATCTCGCCCGCGGGCGGTGAAACGACGGCGATGATCGGGTTCATCGACCTCGACGTGGACCAGGATTCCACGACGGGGCTCACGACGGTTGTGGACTTCTTCCATGCGGACGGTGGCACGACCGGAATGGGCTCGGATTACCTGGTCGACTTCACGTCGGACCCCGGGGTGGTGTACGATACTGTGGGGGGAACCACCGGTCAGGTCACCGCGACCTACAGTGGAACGCGCGTCACCATCCGGGTCCCCCGGTCACGGCTCGGCAACGATGATGCGTTTCTGAACGCGGCGGCCATCGTCGGCACCAGTGCGGAGCCGACCGACATCATCCCCGAGGACGGCCATCTGAAGGTGGGCGGGACCGGGACGCTGGCGCCGTATCGGCAGCGCGTCTCGGCGCTGCGGACCGGGCAGCTCGCGCCGCGCGTGTGGGGCCCCAGGCGCTAGCTCGCCGCGGGCGGACGGCGGCGGACGCTAGGCGACGCCGGCCGTCTGCCCTTCGAGGTACTCCTCGCGGTACATCCGGATCAGCTCGAAGAAGTAGCTCAGCGCCAGCGGTCCGATGAGCAGCCCCAGCAGTCCGAAATGCGGCACGCCGGCGAGCGCGCCGATCAGCGTGATCAACGGGTGGATGTTCGCCCAGCGGCGGAAGATGATCGGGCGGACCACGTAGTCCACGTTGCCGACGATGAGCAGGCCCCACAGCGCCATGGCGATCGCCCAGCCCCAGTGGCCGCCCAGCGCGAGCGCGATGGCTCCCGGTCCGAACACCAGCCCGCTGCCCACCACCGGCAGGATCGCGAGCACCATCGTCACCACGCCCCAGAACAGCGCGTTGGAGAGCCCCGAAACCCAGAAGGCGAGTCCCACCATCGCCCCCTGCAAGGCGGCGACCAGGCCGGTGCCGATGATGGTGGAGACCGTCACGTTCCGGAAGCGCTGCCGCAGGATTTCGGTGTTCTGCGGCGAGAACGGGATGTAGGGGCGCACCGCGCTCCAGGTCTCGCTCGGGCGCAGCAGCAGATAGTAGAGTCCGAACAGCGAGATCACGAGATTCAACGCGAGCCGCGTCGCCGTGCCGATCAAGCCGAACGCCGAGCTGCCGATCCAGCTGACGAGCTTCGAGCCGAGGTCGGCGAGCTGCGAGCCGATCGAGATGCCGCGGATGTGCAATTGGGCGAGCCGGTCGAGCAGCGGGCTCTGGACGACGCCGCTGGCGATCTCCTGCGCCTGGGCCACGATCAGGCCCGCGAACGACACCCCGGGAACGACGATGAGGAACAGCGCCAGGGTCACGACGATGGCGGCGGAGGTGCGCGCACCGGTGCGCCGCATCAGCCAGACGTGCACCGGCTGGAACACGACGTAGAGCACCGGGATCCCGACGATGCCGGTGGCGAACGGCGAGAGCGCGACGAGCAGCCCGATCCCCAGGGCGAGGACCACGAGTGCGGCGCGCTGCCGGCTGGTATCGAAGAAGGGCATCGGGCTACGGCCGGCGCACCAGCGAGATCCCGACGACCAGGTTGCGCGGCAGCCCCGGCTCGAACGCCACGGGCTCCCCGGCGACGACGTCCGGATTGAGGAACGCCGAGGCGACGTAGGCGCGGTCGAAGAGGTTGTTGACCGCGACGAAGCCGTGCAGCCCGAGGCCGGGGCTGAGGGTGAGCGGGCGGGCGGTCGCGGCGGTGAGGCTCGCGATCCGGTAGGCCGGCACCTCCACCTGATTGGCGTCGTCGGTGAAGTAGGACGAGGCGCCCTGGACGCCGACGCGCAGCTGCAGCGGCGCGAGCGGCGCCGGGGCCCAGACGAGGCTCGCCGCGTACGTCAGCCGGGGCACGCCCACCACCTGGTTCCCGCTGTAGTCGGCGAAGGCGCCGGGCACGCCGTAGTGCACCGAGTCCACGACGTAGTCGCTGTAGCGATGGCGCTGGTACGCGATGGCGGTCTGCAGCGACGCCCCGCCGGCCGCGAGCAGCGTCAGGCCCAGCTCCACGCCGCGCCGGCGCGCGCCTGCCGCCGTGTAGTAAAACCGGCCGCCGCGGTAGGGCACGATCTCGTTCGTGACGCGTGTGTCGTACAGGGCGACGTCGTAGGTCAGGCCCCGCAGGACGCCGCGCTCCATCGTCGTCAGTTGCCGCGTGCCGACCTCCCACGTGGTCGAGCGGATCGGCTCGAGCAGCGGGTTGATGGCGGTGACCGTGTCCTGGCCGAAGGTCGAAGCGGGATCGGTCTCGTTGCCGGCGGGGGCCTCGACCCCGCCGCCGACGCTGGCGTACACGCTGTGCGTGGGGGTGCGGCGCCAGGTCACCCCCAGCTTGGGGGTCACGCCGCGGAACGACTTGTCGGCGTCGAGGGCGGGCGTGAGGAAGTTCTGCGAGTAGTAGGAGATCACGTCGTAGCGCGCCCCGAGCACCACGCTCCAGTGCGCGCCGAAGATGAGCTCCTGCTGCGCGAAACCGCCCAGGTTGAGAGCGCCTTCCCGTTTGTCGTCGCGCAGCGTATCGCCGCGGGTGCCGGCGGGGCCGAGCGAATAGAAGAGGATGGCTCCATCCTGGTATGCGGCGTCGATCCCGGTCACCAGCGTGCCGCCCAGGGCGCGGGTCTCGAGGGTGGCGTTGCCGCCCACGTGGTAGCGGGTGAAGTCGCGGAACGTGCCGCGTTCGGAGCGCTGCAGGTACTTGGGACTCACGAACAGGCCGAAGTCGGCGGTGGTCGCGACCCCGAGATCGTGGTCCAGGCGGACGCCCAGGCGGCCGAGCCGGTTGTGGCGGCGCTCGTCGCGCTGCGCGTAGGTGAGATTCGCCTGGCGGGGGCCGGCCGCCACCTGCGCGGCGGTGAGCGGCCCCGGGATCCGGAAGAAGTTGTCGGTGCCGAGCGCGTAGACGCCGAGCCGGGTGCGCTCGCTCAAGCTTGCCAGGAGCGACGTGTTGACGAGGGTGCGGCGGCTGTCGGAGTGGGCGCGCCAGCCCTCGAACGTGGCGTGGCTCACGGTCGCCGCCAGGCGACTCGGGCCCGCGGTGCCGCCGGCGGTGCCACCCGCGGTGAAAGACAGCCGGCGCAGGCCGAACCCGCCCGCCGCCGTTTCGGCCGAGAGGAGCGAGTGCTCGAAGTCCGGGACGGTGGTGATGCTCACGACGCCGCCGGCCGCGTTGCCCCAGAGACTCGAGGCGTTGGAGCGCAGGACTTCGATGCCGTGCGCCGAGGCGAGGTCGATGCCGTCGAACGAGGTGCGACCGTCGGGCTCGGTTTCGGGGAAGCCGTCGAGCAGCACGCGCACGCCGCGCGACGTGCCCGCGTTGGAGCGGTCGCCCGCGCCGCGGGCGCCGAAGCCGCGGATCACGAGGCGAACGTCGCCCGAACCATAGCGCGACTGGGCGAGGACCCCCGGGACGAGCGCCAGGGCGTCGTCCAGTCCCATGGCCCGCGACCCCTGCCATGCGCCCCGCGTGATACGGGTCACCGCAAGCGGAACGGAAAAGAGCGATTCCGTGCGACGCGTTGCGGTGACCGTGACCGGGGGAAGGGCCACGGTGTCGCTCACGGTGTCGCGCACCTGGGCGGCGAGCGTCGCGGGAAACGCCGCAGCGAAGAAGATCGCGTGTCTCATCACGTGCGAGGACTTACGCCCGGGAGCGCGGGGCGTCAAGGGAGGCCGCATGGAGTGGCACATCGTCGGGCTCAACTTCCTGTACGCCGGTCTGGGCGTGCTGCTCATGTACGTGGCGTACCGGCTGTTCGACGTCCTCACGCCGCGCGTGGACTTCCCGGCGGAGCTGAAGAAGGGCAACGTCGCGGTCGCGATCTTCATCGGGGCGCTGTTCGTGGCGATCGCGATCATCATCGGCGGAGCGCTCAACTGACGCGGCGCGTCGCCCTCGCGCTCGTCCTGGCGCTGGCCGGCGCCGGGGGCCTCTGCGGCCAGCGTCGCGGTGTTGCGGCCGCCGACCGCTACGATCACATCTTCCGCAAATACACCAAGCGGTATTTCGGGCCGGCGTTCGACTGGCGGCACTTCAAGGCCCAGGGGCTGGCCGAGAGCGGGCTCGACGAAAAGGCGCGCAGCCGCGACGGGGCGCGGGGCATCATGCAGCTCATGCCGTCCACCATGGAGGCGATCCAGTCGAGCGCCCCCGACCTCGTCTCGATCGACGATCCGGAGCTGAACATCGCGGCGGGGATCCGGCACGACCGCGCGCTGTGGGTGATCTGGGAGCGGGCGGCGACGCCGCTCGACCGCCGCCGCTTCATGTTCGCGAGCTACAACGCGGGGAGCCGCACCATCGCCCGGGCACAGCGCGTGGCGCGCCGCCACCAGCTCGACCCGACGCAATGGGAGAGCATCCGCAAGATCGCGCGGCGCGTATGGCGCTGGCGCCAGGTGCAGACGCTGTACTACCTGCGCAAGATCGAGCGGTACTTCGGCCGGCTGGACGAGGAAGGGAGACTGCGGTAGTTCCCACGATCCCCCTTCGTGAGGAGCAGCCGTGCGCCACCGCCGTCCGCGGCCCTTCGCCGCCCGCGTTCCCGTTCTCGCACTCCTTCTCGTCACCGGCCCGGCCGTCACGCTGCCGGCGCAGCGGCGCGCCGCGCCACCGCCGGGGGGCGCCGCCGCGATCGACACGGCACGCTACACGCAGCTGCGCTTCCGGCACATCGGCCCGGAGGGCAACCGGGTCAGCTCCGTGACGGGTGTGGCGGGCGACCCCGGCATCTACTACGCTGGGGCGGCTTCGGGCGGGATCTGGAAAAGCGCGGACGGCGGGATCCACTGGGAGCCGGTGTTCGACGACCAGCCCGTGTCGTCCATCGGCGCGCTGGCCGTGGCGCCCTCCGATCCCAACGTGGTCTGGGCCGGGACGGGCGAGCCCTTCATCCGGTCGAACGTTTCGGTCGGCTGGGGCGTCTACAAGTCCACCGACGCCGGGAAGCACTGGGCGAAGATGGGGCTCGACAGCACCGGACGCATCTCGCGCATCGTGGTCCATCCCACCAATCCGGACATCGTCTACGTCGCGGCGCTGGGCCATCTGTACGGGCCGCAGCCCGAGCGCGGCATCTATCGCACCACCGACGGCGGCAAGACCTGGGAGCGGGTGCTGTTCGTGAACGACAGCACGGGCGCGTCGGACCTCGTGATGGATCCCAACAACCCGCGGATCCTCTTCGCCGGGTTCTGGCAGGTCGAGCTGCACACCTGGATCCGCTCGAGCGGGGGCGCCGGGAGCGGCATCTGGACCTCGCGCGACGGCGGCACGACCTGGACGCGCGTCACGGGGAGCGGCCTGCCGACGAAGCTCGTGGGGAAGATCGGACTCGCCATGACCCGGGCGAACTCGAATCGCATCTACGCGCTGATCGAAACCGGGGACGGCGTGCCGGCCGTGAACGTGGCACAGCCGGATACCGGGCGGCTGTTCCGCTCCGACGACGGCGGCACCACCTGGCAGCTCGTCAGCCAGGACCGGCAGGTCGCCGGGCGCACGCACTACTACAACCGCATGGCGGCGACGCCCGACAACGAGAACGAAGCGTACTTCCTCACCTCGGCCTGGGCCAAGACGCTGGACGGGGGGAAGACGATCATCGATCCGCCCGCCGCGGAGCAGGCCGGCTTCGACCACCACGACATCTGGATCGATCCGGCCAACGGCCACCGCATGGTCGTGAGCTACGACGGCGGCGTGGCGATCACGACCAACCGCGGCAGGAGCTGGCACCGCGTGCAGCTCCCGATCGCGCAGGTGTATCACGTCACGGTGGACAATCGCGTCCCCTACTACGTATACGGCAACCGGCAGGACGGTCCCTCGGCGCGCGGGCCCAGCAACAGCCGCACCTCTGACATCGCGCGCGGCATGTGGGGCACGGTAGGGGGCGGGGAGAGCGGGTGGGCGACGCCCGACCCCGTGGATCCCGATATCGTGTGGTCCAGCGCGTCGGGCTTCGGCAGCGTCGGCGGCATCGTCTCGCGCTACGACGTCCGCACCGGGATCGCGCGCTACAGCGAGGTCTGGCCGCAGGCGACCATCGGCTGGCCCGCCGGGGAGCTCAAGTACCGCTTCGTGTGGACCTTCCCGCTCACCATCTCGCCGCACGACCACAACACGGTGTACGTCGGCAGCCAGCACGTGCACGCCACGTCCGACGGCGGTGCCACGTGGAAGGAGATCAGTCCCGATCTGACGCGCAACGACAAGCGCCGGCAAGTCCCCTCTGGCGGGCTCACGCCCGACAACATCGGCGTCGAGTATGCGGGTGTGGTGTTCGCCATCGCCGAGTCGCCGCTGCAGCGCGGGCTCATCTGGGCGGGGACCAACGACGGCAAGGTCCAGCTCACGCGCGACGGTGGCGGCCACTGGACCGACGTCACCGGCAACATCAAGGGGTTGCTCGACTGGGGAACGATCTCGAGCATCGAGGCGTCGCGCTACGACAGCGGCACCGCGTACATCGCGGTGGACGGCCACCAGGTGAACAGCCGCGATCCGTGGATCTACAGGACCACCGACTACGGGGCGAGCTGGACCCCGATCACCACCGGCATTCCGAAGAGTCCGTTGAGCTACGTGCACATCGTGAAGGAGGACCCGGTGCGGCGCGGCCTCCTCTATGCGGGCGCGGAGAACGGGCTGTACGTCTCGTTCGACGACGGCGCGCACTGGCAGCCGCTGCAGAACAACCTGCCGCACGCGCCGGTGTACGGCATCGCGGTGGCGGAGCAGGCCCACGACCTGGTCCTGGCCACCTACGGGCGCGGCTTCTGGATCCTGGACGACATCACCCCGCTGCGCGCGCTGACAGCGGCGGTCACGGGCGCCGACGCCTTCCTGTTCGCGCCGCGCCAGGCGTACCGCTTCCGCGGGATCGAGGGCCCGTTCGAGGGGGTGGACGATCCGGTGGCCGGCGCCAATCCGCCCTACGGGGCGTCGCTCCATTACTGGCTGCGCACCGCTCCCGACAGCACCAAGGCGGACAGCCAGGCGATCCAGATTCTCGACGCGGGCGGGAAGGTGGTGCGCACGCTGAAGCAGATGCCGAAGGCCGGGATCAACCGGATTTGGTGGGACCTGCAGCTCGAGCCGTCGCAGGAGGCGCGGCTGCGCACCAGCCCGCGGTACGCGGCCTGGGTGGCGGTGAAGCCCGAGGGCACGCCGGCGCCGGGGATCGGGCGATTCTCCCCGCTCGCTTCGCCGGGACGGTACACGGTGCGACTCACGGTCCGCGGCCAAACCTACGAGCAGCCGCTCGTCGTGCTCAAGGATCCCAACACCGGCGCCAGCGACGAGGACGTGCGCGCGCAGGCCACGGCGGTGGCCCAGGTGATGGCGGATCTCGACAGCACGGTGGCGATGATCAATCGCGTCGAGGTGCTGCGCGGGCAGCTCGCGTCGCTGCGCGCCAGTCTCGCCGGGGACTCGAGCGCGGCCGACGTGCGGGCGCAAGCCGACTCGCTCGACCGCACGCTGCAGGGGCTCGAGGAGGACCTGTTCCAGGTGCGGGTGACGGGGCGGGGGCAGGACATCCTGCGCTGGCCGATGAAGCTGGCCGAGCAGCTCATGTATCTCGCGCAGTCGCTCGGTGGCTCCGACTTCGCGCCTACCGGCCCGCAGCGGGAGGTGCAGCAGCTGCTGGGCGGCCAGGTGCGGGAGAGCCGGGCGCGCCTCGACCGGCTCATGACGGGAGACGTGGCGGCGTTCCGGCAGTTCCTGCGGTCGCGGAATCTGCCGAACCTGATTCCCTGACGGAGGGTTCCTGAACGGCTTCTGACATTACCTCAGTGCATGGAGTCTCCCTGTGAGGCTAGACTGCGGCCGTTCAGGACATCAGCCTCCAGGGGGTATCCATGCTCGTGATTTCCGGAATCCGCGTGCAGTCATGGAAGTGGGTTGTGGCGGGGGCGGTGCTGGCGCTCGTAAGCGGTCCCGGGCAGCTGCGCGCGCAGCAGGCCGCGACGGTAGTGCCGGGCATCGTCGTTCACATGGATGCCGCGCCCGGGCCCGACACGGTCGTCTTTCGTCGTTCTATCACCCGCGGCGGCGTCGACTCGATCACCGGGACCCGCACCGTCGTGTCGCGCGTCGTGACTGGGCAGGGTGGTGCTCGGCTGCTCGAAGTGGAGCAGCGCTTCCCCGGCGGGGGCGGCGAGATCGTGGACACGGCGCTGGCCGATCTGGGCACGCTGCGCGCGGTGGCCCATCGTTCCCATCAGCCGAGGCGCACCATGCGTTTCGAGTTCGTGGGGGGTGCTGCCGAGGGGTCCCTAAGCGACAGCGGCGCGGTGCGCCAGGAGCTGGGTGGCCCGATCTTCGATTCCAACGTGATCGAGCTGGTCGTGGCGGCGCTGCCGCTCGACGCGCAGTTCAGCGCCGAGCTCCCCTTCTTCATCTATGAGCGTGGTGGCCGGGTGCCGATGCCGGTCGCGGTGCGGGAGCGGGCGCTGGTGTCGTTCCCCCTGCTTGGGGAGCGCGAGGTGTGGGTCGTGACCGTGGGGGTGCCCGGGGCGCCGGCGACGATCTGGGTGGACACCGCGACGCGCGCCGTGCTGCGGACGCGTTACGACATCACGGCGCGCGCGATGAGCTTCACGGACGACCGGGTGACGCCGCTGCACGGGTAGCACAGCGCGGCCGGGTTTCAGCGACACGCCGCGCCGTTGAGGAAGTCCAGGGTTGGGGTATCTTGGCGTCGGTGGGTATGCAGCCGGCACTCCTATTCGACAGGAGCTAGCCGCAGCCGTCGCGAACGAGGACTCGCCGTGGAAACCCTGCTGTTCACCGATCGCAGCATCTGGACCATGGTCCATGGCATAGGCTTGGGTGGAGGTGCCCTGATGGGGCTGGCTGCGGCCCTGTTCTCATTGCGGGCCATGCGTCCGGCCGACGGTGCCGCGGTCGCTGCGCAGCATCAGGCGCGTTCCCTGGCATCGCTGACGCTGTTCATCGCCGTCGTCCTGTGGCTGACCGTGCTGGTGGGGACCTATGTCAACTTCCCGCCGTACCGTGCCACGCCGCCGGCCGGCCTCAGCGACCTCAGTCAGTATCCCAGATCGCTGATTCTATCGAACCCTGGCACTGTGTGGTTGCACGCATTCGCCATGGAGATCAAGGAGCACGTCCCCTGGATCGCCGCCATGCTGGCGACGGCGGTCGCGTTCGTCTGCGCCCGCTACCGGTCGACCGTGCTGAGCGATGGACAGCTGCGGCGCCTGACCACGGGGCTGCTGGCGATCTGCTTCCTCCTGGTCTCCGGCGTGGCGCTCCTGGGCGTGTTCATCAACAAGGTCGCACCACTCGAGTAGCTCAAGGAAAGGGCTCAGCAATGGCCGTCGGTGAAGGCAGAGACGGAGCAGTGGCAAACGGCGCAGCGCTGGCCGCGTTCCTGGGCGCCGGAATCGGCGCCTTCGCCATGGGCGTTCTCGTAATCCTCAACGAGGCCGGGCTCTTCGCCGCGCCGGCGCTGTACGCGCCCGCCGGCGGCGTATCGGGTCGCACGACGGGGGCCGCGGTGATCTGGTTGATCGGGTGGGCGGTGCTGCACCGCCGCTGGAAGGACCGCCGCATCGAGTCGCGGCGGGTGCTCGCCGTCACGCTGCTGCTGATCGGTTTGGGCGTGCTGCTGACTTTTCCGCCCGTCTGGAAACTCCTCTGAGGCGGTGGAATCAGCGGCCGGGAGGGGGGCTGCGCTTGCGGAAGTGTGTCGACGCCTCGCGCTCACAGACTCATTCGAATCCACCACGCAGCGGCCAGTAAGCGACTATCCGGGGGCGGGAGCAGCCGATCGAGCTGCGCTTGCGTCTCGGGCCATGCCGCGAGTCCGGTGAGGAGCACGAAATCCGGCATCCCGTACAGCGCCGTCCAGCTCGTCACGAGGGTCGCCGCCTCGCCGTCCATCACCATGCTGCGGTAGTCCTGGTTGGGCGACCCGATCTGCAGATAGAACACCCAGCGCAATCCGGGACAGTGCTGCGGCCGCGGACAGGCCCGCGCGGAGTCGGGGAGGCTGTCGAGCACCGTGTTGATGATTTTCGATCCAATGAGCTGCAGCGCGTCCGCCATGGGTTCCTCGCCGACGCCCTCGCCCCCCTCCAGCTGCTTTTGCCGTTCCTTCAGATACTCCCGCAGCCCGTACGCCATCGGTGGACCGCTGATCAATCGCGCCCAGGCCTCGCGCGAGATGTAGAGAAAGCCCTTCATGTGCAGCAACGGTTGCACCGTCGTGACGGGCGCCCGCCGTGTGGAATCCTTCGCCGTCAGGGTCGAGTCGCTCAGCACCTGGAGCACGGTGGGATCGAACGAGTACAGCTCGCGCAGAAACGGGGTGGCGATGAGGTTGTCGCGCAGCGCGTTCACCCGCTCGAACAGATCGTGTACGCCGGCCTTGGGATCGTAGAGACCGGCCCGCACGAATCCTCCCACCCGGGCGTACTCCGGCGCGAGGGCGTGTTGCAGCGCCACGAGGCGCGACATCAGGTCGTGCATCAAGGCCAGCGTGGGCCATCCCTTGCCCGGCGCCGACGCCAGCGATGGGGCGATGATCAGCACGCGCGCGCCGCGCAGCGCGCTTCCGACGAACAGCGAGGCGAGCAGCTCGTTGAGCCATAGCGAGTCCGGGATCTTCATGACCGAGCCCGGCGCCAGGAGGCTGAACAGCGTCGCATCGGCGACGCTGATCTCCTTGCGACCGAATCCGGTTTCGTTTTCCAGCTCGATCGCCCGGGTCGCCACGCCGCCCCAGGCGTCCATGCTGTCGATCACCGCCTGCACCAGGCGGTCGTAGTCGGGAGCTCGGCGGCTCGGGCGCAGCACGTGGGGCACGTCGCCGCCGCGAATGCCCTGCGATGCGAGCAGCGCGCGGGCTTCGTCGCGCAGCGTCAGAGCGACCGGTCCCTGCAGCATGATCGCCCGGTCCTCCCAGGTGGGTCCCACGTAGTGCTCGCCCACGCCCATGCCGGCGTACATCGCCATGCCGCGGTAGGGATCCGCTTCGCTGACGTCGTACAGGACGGCCTTGCGATGATCGCGCATCATGTCGTCGGGGATGCCGACCAGCGGGAGCATCTGCCGGCTGCGGAACGCGGGGTCCGCCGGGTTGGTGACGCTGACGTGCACTTTCACCAGGCGGTGCAGCCACGACTCCCCATACTGGGCCCGCTCCGCCGTGAGCAGGCGGGAGGCGTTGACGGCCTCCCACAGATGTTGTTGCGCCGCGGCCAGCTCGTGCGCCAGCGAGTCGAAGCCCGCCGGCAGTCCCGGGCGCCGCCCCAGAGGATCTTCGAGAAAGCGCAGCAGGCCGCGGCTCTTGTGCTTCTCGAAATAGTGCTGGTCGAGGAAGATCATGTAGACCGGCAGCCGCCCCGTGGAATCGTAGGTCCCCAGGCGGTGGCACATCGCCGCGAGGTAGGCCTGGGTCGCCGTGAGCAGTGACAGCCGGTCGGGCTTGCCCGCATCGTTCAGGCCCCGGAAATCGTGGATCCAGAGGATGTGGTAGTCCTCGGCGTTCGCGATCGACTTCTCGAGCTCGCGCTGGAACCGGTCGTTCAGCACGTACCAGATCCGGTTGCCGTGCGTGACGGAGTGTCCCACAGCCCGGCTGATGATCGAGTCGAGCTCCGTCTGCTCGTCGTATTCCTCCGGCACGAGCGCGAGCTGCAACGGGAGCCACACCAGGGCGGAGTTGCCCCACGTGCGGCGATTGACCGCCCGGATCTCTTCCACGACGTCCAGCAGGTGCTGGAACACGTACAGACACGCTTCGTCGCGCTCCGGGGCCACCCTGGACGACATGGTCAGCCAGCGCGCAAACACGCCACGGGCGTGACTCCCGAATTCCCGGGTGCTGTCGCGCTTCTTCGGTTGTCCGATGAGCCGGTTGTACGGGAAGATCACACGGTCCAGGAGAATCGCGGTGGCGCTCGCCGCCGCCGCGGCGCCCAGGGACGTCGAGTCGCCCGGTGACACCGGCGTTCCCGCCGCGGCGATGGAAAACGCGCGGACCAGCTCGTGGCGATACCCGCGGATCTCCGCATCCACGCTCCCCGTGGCGAGGTGCGTCTTGAGCGGGGCCACGGCGTCCGTCGCCGCCCGCGCTGGGTCCGACGACAGGCCACCCAGGTCCGGCACCGTAAACCGATTGATCCAGAGCGCGTGCTCGCGCAGGGCTGTCAGCGCATCGCGCAGCGCGGAGTCGGCCGGCAGGAACGCGAGCGGGCGTGGCCGCTCGGCGGTCAGGTGCACGAAGTCGCGCATGGGACGGGTGCGCCCCCGGTGCGGCTGACCCACCGGGAAACTCACGGCCACGTTGAAGGACGGGCCGCGAGCGGACAGCCACTCGAGGCGAAGGTCGCTCCCGGACCCGAGCAGACCGCCGCGCCGCATCGGTGCCACTAGGAGGAGGAGCGGAGATCCGCGGCCATCGTGCACGTCGTATTCCACACCGGCTCCGAGACCGAACAGGTGGCTCAGCAGGAACGCGCGGGCACCGTAGTCGGCGTCCAGGTCACGCACGCCGGCGAACCCTTCGACACTCCAGCCGGCGAGCTCGGTGACTGGGCTGCCGATGTCCTTGAACACGCCGGCCCGGAACTGCGCCGCGAGGTGGGATGTATGGTTGCGCGAGAGGCCGAGCCCTATTCCGAGGAACGGTTTGTGGATCGCCGGCAGGCCGAGGGAGTGGACGTACCCACCCTGCGTGGGGGGCAATGTGTCCTGGCCGCGAAGGGCGTTGACGCACAGCCCGAGCAACGCGATGTGGCAGATTCCGAACCGGCGGACCACGATCCTCCCGGTGGCTCTACTGTGTTCTTATCGCGATGACTCTGAAGCGGGCATGAACTACAGAGGAAACGGCCGGCTCAGGGCTGGGCGGCTACCGGTGTACGGGGGGGGCAGACCGCAGCCCCGTCCTCGAGTATTCTATTGGAGTCTCCCACACTTCCGACTGCCAACTTCCGTGAGCTGCTCCATGCGCCGCCCTGCTCGTCGCCTCGCCATCGTCCCGCTCCTCCTGCTCCCCGCGCCGCTCGCGGCGCAGGAGCACGTGCACCCCGGCGCAGAACGGCTGGGGCACGTCGTGTTCCCCGTTTCCTGCAACGCCCAGGCCCGCCAGGTGTTCGAGCGCGCCATGGCGCTGCTCCATTCGTTCTGGTGGGGAGAAGCCGAGCGCGCCTTTAAGGGTGTGGCCGAGGCGGACTCGACCTGCGCGATGGCGCACTGGGGATTGGCGCT
>DATICZ010000145.1:0-7047 GCA_035456525.1 Gemmatimonadales bacterium | reverse complement strand
AGAGGAAATGCCATCCGATGAACAGGCGTAAGGTCACGAGGGCAGCGACCTGGGGTCGGGTCATTGCGGCGACTCCTTCCAGCCCAACGAGTGGGTGACGCTTCCGTCGGAGCAAACGATGAGGCAGGCGCAGCCGGGGAGGCGTTCCACGAACGCCACGCCGGCGCGCGATCCCCGCACGAGGACGGCGGTGGCGAGCGCGTCGGCGGCCGTCGCCGAGGGCGCCACCACGGTGGCACTGGTGCAGGCGCGCGGCGAGGATCCGCGCGCCGCGTCGACGATGTGGTGGAACCGGCGCTCCGGGTCGTAGTAGCGCTCGTAGGATCCCGAGGTGGCGACCGCTGCGCCCGCCAGGAGAATGGTCCCGGGCAGCCGTCCCGCACTCTCGGGATCACGGACGGCTACGGTCCAGGGAAGCCCGCCTTCCTTGTTCCCACCGGTGCGGAGGTCGCCGCCCGCTTCGACGAGGTAGCGGTCGATGCCGGCGCGCTCGAGCGTCGCCGCCATCCGGTCCACGATGAATCCCTTGGCGATGCCGTCCAGCGTGAGGGTCGTACCGCGCCGCGCAAGTCTCAGGCGCCGCCGCGACGCGGTGATCGCACCGGCGCCGACGAGATCGCGCGCCTGCGCGAGCTCCGCCGCGGTCGGCTCACGCGGCACGGGCCCCGTGAGGCAGGCACGAAACAGATCCACGAGCGGGGCCACCGTCGGGTCGAAGGCCCCGTCGCTCAGCCGGTGGTAGGAGAGGGCTGCGGAGAGCACCAGTGCCAGCTCCGGCGGCGGACCCTCGAGGCGTCCCTCGGCGTTGAGCACCGAGAGCGCCGAGGCTTCGTCGTAACGGCTGAAGATCGCGATCAACCGGTCCATTTCGTCGAAGGCCCGGCCGATCGCGTCTTCGCCAAGGGCGGCGGACTCGTGGATCACCGTCACGCTGGCGAGCGTGCTCATTGCGGGGCGGCGGGATTGGACGCGGAAGCCGTCGCGGCCGACGCACTCCACTGACGTCTCGCTCGCGGACGGCTGTACGAGCTGGAAGCCCAGGCCGGACAGGGCGGCGATGGGGCCTGACGGCATCTTCCCCCAAGCGCAGGGTGACGAGCCAGCCTATCGCCGAGTTCCTAAAGGTTTCGTGAAGCGGATTGCAAGAGTGGGATACAGTGCGGGGGCGACTCTCAGGTGCCTTGGTCGATCAGGCAGTCGGTGTTTCCATGTAGCCACAGGAATGAGGCTGGCAATGCTGTCGACACCTCTCCTGACAACAACCCGGTGCGGGCTTGCCGCTTCCCCTCACCGGTCACCAGCAGCAGGATTCTGCGGGCTGCCAAGATCTCCTGCAGGCCGAGCGTCAGCCCGAAGCGCGGGGGCTCGTTCATGGCCCCGACCATGGCATGGCGACGTGAGTCGTTCGACAGGCGCGCCACGTGACAATGGGGGAGCAACACCGGCCCAGGCTCGTTGAATCCGATGTGGCCGTTGATGCCGAGGCCCAATACGCACACGTCAATCGGCCCGTGTCGGGCCAGCGCGGACCGGATGCGCAGGCATTCCTCCTCCGGTTCCGGGGCTGCGGACGCAAAGCCGATGTAGCGGGCCGGTGAGATCCCCAGCGGGTCCAGCAATCGCGTTCTCAGGTAACGCTCGCAGGAGTCGGGTGCGTTCTCGGAGAGACCGCCCCACTCGTCCAGCTGGATGATCCGGAGCGCGTCGAACAGCGCGCCGTCGGTTTGCGCTTTCCGGACCAGTGCCTCGTACAACCCGATCGGCGAGCGGCCGGTCGCGGCGCACAACAACAGGTCTTTTTGCTGCGTGATTTCGGAGATGACGAGCGAGGCCGCCTGAAGGCTCAGGCTTTCATAATCCTCGCAGTAGAGAATCTTCACTCCAGCTCACTTCTTCCACAGCTTGTACGGCTTGTCGACATCGGTCACAAAAGGCAACCGCACTTTCCTTCCTGTCCCAGCGGATTCGTACGCCGCGAAGATGACTTCGAGCACCGCTCTTCCATCTTCACCGGTCACCAGCGGTGGCTTGTCGTGTTTCACGCAATCGACGAAATGCTCGAACTCCCGCGGGAAACCGTAGTTCCAGATCTCCTCGTACATCGTGAAGCTCCACCCCTTGGTGATGCCGGCCTTCTCCACTGCGTATCCAACCCCACGCGTGCTGTAGGTCTGAATCGAATTGCCCTGCAGCACGTCCGCATAGGCGACGCCCTCCGAGCCGTGGATCTCGGCGCGGTCCTCCATGCCGCCCAGCTTCGTCCAGCTCTCCTCGGAGACCGCGATCACGCCATTCGCGAATTCGAGGATGATGATGGCATTGTCGTCACCTTTCGTCCTGGTCGTATGGACACTGGTGTTCATCTGTGCATACACCGACGTGATGGGGGCTCTGCCATTGAGCCAACGAAAGAACTCAATGGCGTGGCACCCCATATCCATGGTGACTCCACCACCTGATCGGTCTACGTCCCAGAAGTGTTCGGCATGCGGCCCGTCGTGTTTTTCGGACTGCTTCAGCAGGACCGGCTTGCCCAGCGCCCCTTCATCCAACAGCCCCTTCAACCGGACGTACTTGGGCGTGAAGCACAGTTCCTCGGCATACATCAGTTTGACCTTCGCCCGTTTGCACGCCGCGATCATGCGGTCCGCCTCGGCCAGATTCATGCACAGCGGCTTCTCGACCACCACGTGCTTGCCGGCCTGCGCGGCCTGGAGCGTGAGGTCACAATGGAGGAAGTTGGGCGCGCCGATGACGACCATGTCGATGTCGTCCATGGCCAGCAGCGGTTCGAGGGACGTGAAGTGATTGGGTATGTGGTATCTGGCGGCGAGATCCCGGGCGTGTCCGCCGGTCGGCGAGGAGACCGCCAGGATCTCCGCGCCGGCGACGGATTGCAGGGCCTCGGCGTGGATCGTGGAGATGAACTGCGACCCGATGAGCCCGACGCCGATGGCCGCCATGCCGAAGCTCGTCAGCCCTTCATGCTATTCGCTGCCGCGTCCCAGCTCACCGCCGTGCCGCGAAAGTAGGACTCGTTGGCCATGTGGCAGGCCAGCGCTGCATGGTGACCGAACACGACATCCTCTACCACGGGTTTGCGCGTCCGCACCGCCTCGAAGTAGGTCGAGAGATGCGGCGCGAGCTCGTCGAAGTCGGGCCCGTGCAAGGTGATCGTCTCGGACATCGCGTTCTGGCTCAGCCGGGCATCATTGTCCTTGTGCCATTGGGCGAGGTACGCCTCGCGCATCGCGTGGGGGTAGCTCCCGGTGTAGTAGCTGGGGTAGGAATCCTGCCCGCTTTGCGGGCTGTAGGTGATGCTGGAACCGGTCACCTCCAGGATGCCTTTCGACCCCTGAAAGCGATACGTCTCCGGCATATCCGTGCCGAGATTGAGCCGCATATACACGGGAAGCTCACCGTACGAGTAGAGCACGGCATGAACGTCGGGCATGTTGCGGCCGTCTTTCCAGCGCCGGATGCCGCCGACCGCCATCGCCCGCGCCGGCGGCGCGTTGATGCCCAGGATGAACATCATGCCGCTGACCAGATGGACCAGCAGATCGCCGGCGACCCCGGTGCCGTATTCCTTCCAGCAGCGCCACCGGGCGAACACCAGCGGATCGAACGCGCGTTTCGGGACCCGCCCCTGCCAGGTGTCCCAGTCCAGGTTGCGAGGGGAGAGATCCGGTGGCGGTGGGTATTGCCAGGCCCCGGTGGGATCGTTGCGCCCCAGCCAGCCTTCCACCAGCATCAGGTCGCCCAGCAATCCCTGCGACACCATTTCCCTGGCTTTGGCGCAAATCCGGGAGCTGACGCGCTGCGAGCCGATTTGCACGATACGGCCGCTGCGCTGCGCGGCGCCGACCATGGCTGAGCCGTCTGCGGGGCTGTGCGACATCGGCTTCTCGCAGTAGATGTCCTTGCCCGCGCTGACCGCGTCGACCACGACCTGCATATGCCAATGATCGGGAACCGCCGCCACGATGCAATCGATGTCTTTGTTGTTCAGCAGGTCCTGGTAGCGGCGCGTGACGGGGAGATCGGGCCGCACGATCTCTCGGGCCAGCGTGTGTCGCCCGTCGTAGAGGTCGCAGGCGGCGGCGCATTCGACTCCCGGCAGCGTAATGGCAGTGCCCAGCAGCCCCGATCCCTGCATGCCGACGCCGATGATGCCGAAGCGGACGCGGTCACTGGCAGGCACGGTTCGCGGCAGGCCCTCGAGGAGCTGAGCGGTCGGCAGGATCGCCTTCCCCGCGAGCGACGCGCCGGCAGCGGCGGCGCCGACACCTAGAAACTCACGGCGCGAAACACTCTTCCGTTTCATAGGAGCTCCTACCGCGTTCGGGATTGGCCATCATACGCGCCGCGCAGAGCTCCCGCCAGCGCCGAGTAGGGCATCGAGCCCTGGCGAGCGCTTCGTTTCGCCGCCATTGTTTTCATCCCGTGTCTCCCACACCTCGCTCCCGCTGGCGCGCCCTCGTGGGCGACGTCCACTTCTGGATTCCCGTGGCCGTCCTGGTGCTCGGGCTCCTCGTACTCTGGTGGATCGCCTGAGCGAGATCGACCCGGCGCGACTGCGCCAACTGCAGCGCGTCGGCACCCTCTCGGGGTTCGCCGCGGGGGCCTGGCTGGGCGCGGCCGAAGCGCCCACGAAGCTCGTCACCCTCGGTATCTCGCCGGTGGTGATCTCGTTCGTGATGGTACTGGGCGTGTTCCTTGCGCGCTGGAGCCTCCCGGCGCTGGTGCGCGGCACCGCCGCTCTCAAGGACGACGTTCGGCAGGCTCCCCACTTGCTGGTCTGGGCGGCGCTCGGGGGATGCCTCTGGGCCGTGGCCAACACCCTTACGATCTTCGCGATCAAGGACATCGGCCTCGCCATCGCGTTCCCGCTGTGGAACTCGAACAGCCTGCTCGGCATCCTCTGGGGCACGCTGCTGTTCAACGAGCTGCGGGACGCGGGACGAGCGCGCTGGGTCGGCGTGCTGGGCGGCGCGCTCGTCATGTTCGCCGGGGCCACGGTGCTGGCCGTGACGTCGTCCGCTCATGCGCCGGGAGGCCATGCGGTCCGCGGCATCGTGGCCGCGCTCACGGCCGGTGCCCTGTGGGGCACGATGTACATCCCCTACCGCAAGGCATACCTGACCGGCATGCATCCGCTCTCGTTCGTCGCCTTCTTCACAATCGGTGAGCTCACCATGATGACGGTGCTGGCCCTCACGTTCCTCGGGGGACCGGGCGCGCTGTGGCACGAGCTCGCCGGCAGCCGGGAGATTCTCGTCTGGCTGCTCGTCGCCGGCTTCGTGTGGGTGGTGGGCGATCTGTTCCAGCAGTACGCGGCGAAGTACGTCGGCATCAGCCGCGGCATCCCGCTCTCGAACACCAATCAGCTGTGGGGACTGCTGTGGGGAGTGCTCGTGTTCGGCGAGCTGGCCGGCGGAGGCCGCGGTGCCGTGATCGCGGGCTCGCTCCTGATGGCCGCGGGGGCAGGCGCGATCGCGCTCGCCTCGGCGCCCGGTCGCGAGTACCGCCGTTGGCAGGAGGCGGGCGCGCGGGAGAGCGCCCGGTACGGTGTGGATCCCTTCTATGTGGCGGCCCGGATGGCCGGTGACGACGCATCCACGGGCGCCCGTCGCAGGCCGCTCGACTGGCTGCTCGTCCTCGTCGCGACCGCGGTGTTCGTGGGGGCCGCCGCGCTCGCCCGCGTCCCCGCGCTCCAGATCGGCAGGGGATGGGCCGCGGCGCTCACGCTCGCGCTCTTCGGCTTTCTCGTCGCGGGCGGCGTCGCGCTGTGGCGGACGACGCGGTTCGGGTGAGACTTGAGGTGATCCCTTCATGTAGACATATGGCTTCGTTCACACAGCTCCAGGGCCACGAGCTCTACGGGACCGTTGATGACCAACGCCTGGCGCAATAGGAAATGGCTCGGGACTCCCGGATGTACCGTCCCCATGCGATGCGTCGCCCCGGAGGCGACGACGAAAATGTCCACGGGGAGCGTATAGTGGTTGATGACGTTCACGCGCACGGGGTTCTCGACCCCTGCGCGTCGGCGTCGGAGGCCGTGCCGCGGCGATGCGCGCAGGACGCGCCGACCAGGAGCAGCCCGGCCATGAAGCACCACGATCCGCGTCGCACGGTCCTACCGCCCTTCGCTCAGGAGCACGAGGTCGAATCCGGTCGTGAGGGAAACCCTCCCGTCCGACACCGTCCCTCGCTCCCCGGAATATGCATCCACCAGCCGGGTGCCGTCGGGAAACACTCCGAAGACAGGGATGGTCTTGGAGCCTCGGGGCTGGCCCAGCGCCACGATCACACGATCGTCGACGCCGTCGGCGTCGAGCGTGCGGCTGAAGATGTAGGGTGCCGCCTGGAGCAGGTGATGCGCACCCGCCCCCACGGCCGGGTGGGCCCGGCGGAACCGGCCCAGCGTCCGCCAGTGTCGCAGGATATCCGCGGTGATGCCTCCGCCCGCCAGATCCTGCCAGCTCATGAGGGAGCGCAGGTTGGCGTCGCCGGCGGTGCCCGCCACCCGCAGCGGGCGGGCCAGCTCGTCTCCGTAGTAGATCTGGGCGCCGCCCGGCGCGAGCAGCAGCCGCGTCCCGGCGTCGAACGGCTTGTCGCGGTCGGGATCGTAGGGCGAGCCGTCGTCGTGAGAGCCGAGGTAGTTGAGGATCGCGGCGCCGCGCAGCGGG
Source organism: Gemmatimonadales bacterium (assembly GCA_035456525.1). GTDB lineage: Bacteria > Gemmatimonadota > Gemmatimonadetes > Gemmatimonadales > GWC2-71-9 > DASTHG01. Next base: position 352 of record DATICZ010000145.1, on the reverse strand, counting down.
CCCCGGAGTGCCGCGGCGTAGCGCGCGAAGGCCGAATCCGGAAGTCCGGCGGCGTCACGCTTGAACGCGAAGTTGATGAGACCGTCGTAGCCGTGCGCGAAATAGTCGACGGCGCGGTCGCCGAAGTTGTACGCCCGTCCCTGGCTCGGATCCCAGCCGTAGACCTCCCCCATCATGTAGAAGGGAAGGGCGTCCAGGACCTGGGCGGGATGCGCCCGCTTCCAGTCCGCGAACGCCTGCTCGGCCTCCACCTTCAGCTCGCCCGAGACGGTCTCCCCGAAGTGCTTGGCGGTATCGATCCGGTACCCGTCGAACCCGAAGCGGCGCACCCAGTCGGTGAGCCACTTGATGA
>DATICZ010000144.1:0-2909 GCA_035456525.1 Gemmatimonadales bacterium | reverse complement strand
GATCCCGGTCGAACTGCCTGGTGGTCCGCAGCGCGCGCATCAACCATGCGCCGCCTTCAGCTCATCGAGGTCCGACCACTCCGTCAGGTCCTTGCCATCGAGGGCGTCGCGTATGGCGGCATGGGTCGTCTGATTGGGGAGCTTGATCTCGAACGGCAGCCCACGTCTGAGCGCCACCTGGCGATAGAACAGGGTGATCGCCTCGCTGGCGTTGAGGCCCAGCGACTTGAGCACCGCCTCCGCCTCGCGCTTGAGCTCGGGCTCGACGCGCGCTCGGATCGTCTCGGACTTGGCCATCGCAGATCCTCGGTCATTTTCGTACCACATATGGGGAACAAACCTGCCTCGACAAGTCGCCGGAGAGGCACCTTCGCTAGACCGAACTTTACCCCGATTTTGGAGGAAGTGATTGAGAGTGCACGGATATTTTCCTGAGCGCTGGCTACAGGGCGGGTTTGAGCGCGAGCAGGTCGAAGGCGCGGCTTTGCACCGGTGTTGGCCTTGCGAGCAGCTCGGTCGTGATGTCGCGACCGAAGCGGACGGTATTGCGGGTCAAGGTAGCGAGGTCGGCGAGCAGCGAGCGGAAGCTATGCACGGGCAGGCCGTCGTCGGTGCGCTTGGTCGCTGCCTTGCGGCGGGCAGCGGGGGAGGGTTTGGCCTTGGCCACGGGCGAGGGGCGCTGCTGCTCGGCGGCGGCGCGGTCGTGGTCGTCGAACAAGAGCGGCGCCAGCGCTTGGCGCATGTGCCATTCCACGTGGTAGGCGAGCAGGCACAGCAGGACGTGGGCGCGCACCCGTGGCGCCGTCCAGTGGAAGATCGGGCGGACCTCGAGGTCGACGGTCTTGAGGGAGCGGAAGGCGTGCTCGACCCGGGCCAGGCTCTTGTAGGCACGCACCGCGTCGGCGGCGGGCATGGCGGCGGCCGGCAGGCTGGTGCGCAGCACGTAGAGACCGTCGAGCGCCGCCTCCGCGGCGATCGCCTGCGTGTCGCGGGCGAACCGCAGATCGTCCTCGGTGATGGTGATCCGGAAGTGCTTGCCGACCTTGCGCCGGCCGAGCACAGCGCCGACCGCCTGGCCGATCGCGGCGGCGCCGCGCAGCGGCTGGCGGGCGCGCCGTACCCGCGCCTGGATGGTTTGCAGATCGCGCGCGGTGAGGTCGAGCAGCTCGTCGCGCTTGCGCCCGCGCTCCGCCGCCAGCGCCGGATTGCGGCACACGATCAGCCGCTCGCCGGGATAGTCGGGACTGTCGATCTCGGCCAAATCCCGCTCGTCGAACAGGGCAAGCTGCAGCGGGCCATCCTCGACCAGCCGGCGGATCGCGGGGGCGCGCAGGCTGGTGATCCAGTCCAGCCCGGCAGGCCTCAGCTCGGCCTCGATGCGCGCCCTGGTCACCAGCCCGCGGTCGCCGACCAGCACCACCCGCCGGAGCCGGAACCGCTGCTTGAGCTTGGCGATCTGCGCCCCCAGGGTGACCGGGTCGGCGACATCGCCCTCGAACACCTCCACCGCCACCGGGCAACCGTCGGCGGCGCAGAGCAGGCCGATCACGATCTGCGGCCGCTCGCGCCGGCCGTCGCGGCTGTAGCCGAAGCGGGCCAGCGCGCAGCAGCGACCCTCCAGATAGCTGGAGGTCACGTCGTACAGCACCAGGGTCCCGTCGCCCAGGTGCCGCCGCGCCAACGCCGCCTCGATCGCCGGCTGCGCGGCGCCGAGCCAGTCCAGCGCGGCATAGACCTCCTTGGCCCGCACCTGACCAAGCCCAAGGCGCACGCCCAGCGAATGGCCCGCTGTCTGGGCATCCAGCACCCGCGCCGTGGCCAGCTTCGCCGCCGGCTCCAAAAGCCGCGCCACGATCAGCCCCAGAGCCAGGTTGCGCCGCCGCTCCGGTCCACGCGGCAGCAGCCGGTCGAGCCCGAGGCGCCGCAGGGTGCCGAGCACCGCCTGCACGTGGCCGTCCGGCAGCGCGCGTTCGATCTCCGGCCCCTCGGCCGCCGGCACCAAACGCTCGCCGCGCAGCACCGCCCGCAGCAGCTCGAGTTGTGCCAACGGCAGCTTGCTCAGATTGGCGAGCGTGCGTTTGCGGATCCGGCCGCCCTCGCGGTAGCTCTCGCGCAGCAGCACCGCCGGCGGCGAGCCGCGGTTCGGTACGATGTCGATGTACATGGCAAATTAGAATCACTCTACGCCTCTTGCGTCAAGGCAAATATCACATCAATACATGGCTACACATTGCCCGCGCGCGCCGATAAATCCATGCCCCGCCAAAGACTTACAAGCCTTCAGCGGGTAAAGTTCGGTTTAGCGTGCGCATGAACTCGGCCATCGCCGCGCCGCGATAGTTCTAATACACTATTTTTGCCGATATTCGAGCTTAAAAGTTGATAACCACTGGCATAGGCTTGCCTCTAAGGTTGAGCGCCAAACGGTCCCCTCTCGTTGCAGGAATCACGTTGAGATGCTTTCGCGCTCGCCTCATCGGTACCTCGCCGTCGCCTCTCCAAGAAGCCGAAGATTGGCCCTGCACTGCGCAGGCACCTTAGCCTGACCTGCCCGGCTCGGACGGCGTAACTCCGCTCTGAGGGTCCAGCAGCGCGGCAGCGCCGTCTTTCCGTCCCAGACCTACGATCCGTTGCGCCCATCGTGGCGCGGGAGGCGGATTCGTAATGATTGCCGCCCGCAAAAGCCGCGCCAGCGCGCCATGCGCTTTCGCCTGGGTGGTCTTGGAGCCTAAGCCCTGTATTCCCGTCACTCGGTGCGGGTCGCGTCGTAAAGTCTGGCGGGGTGCTGCGGTGCCCGATGTTGCAGCAAGCGAGAGAATGGCCGTCGTGCCCCACATGGCCGGCGTGCCACAGGCCTCCTTGTGGCTAGGAGCGGCCCTCGTCAGCCGTTCTTGTCTACGACAGCTGGG
>DATICZ010000143.1:0-20704 GCA_035456525.1 Gemmatimonadales bacterium | reverse complement strand
GGGTGGCCAGGTGAGCGATACCGGCGTCGTGCGCGGCGCGGGATGGGAGCTCACGGTCGAGGACGTCGAGAAGGTGAACGGGCGCAGCGCGGTGGTCGGACATTTCGCCGAGCCGTTCGAGCCGACGCCCGCGGAGGCGCTCGTCAACGAGTCACGCCGCCACAACGTCGCCCGCAATCACACGGCGACGCACCTGGTGCATGCGGCGCTCCGCCGGATCCTCGGGACGCACGTGCGGCAAGCGGGATCGGTCGTGGCTCCCGACCGCCTGCGCTTCGACTTCACACACCATGGGCCACTCGATGAGGCGACGCTCGCCCGGATCGAGGAGGAGGTCAACGAGCATATCTGGCAGAACCTCCCCGTCGCGACCCGGGAAATGCCCTACAAGGACGCGATCGCGGCGGGCGCGATGGCATTCTTCACGGAAAAGTACGGCGACGTGGTCCGCCTGGTGGAGGTGCCGGGCGTGTCGCTCGAGTTGTGCGGCGGGACGCACGTGGACAAGACGGGGGAGATCGCGCTGTTCCGCTTCACGCACGAGACGGGGTCGCAGGCCGGCGTGCGCCGCATCGAGGCGATCACCGGGCCGGCGGCCTATCGTCTGGCGCGCGATCTCGAGCGCCGGATGGGGGAGGCGTCGGGGCTGCTCAAGACGCAGCCGGAGCACCTGAGCCGGCGCATCGAAACGCTGCTGGAGGAGAATCGGCGTCTGGAGAAGCGGGTAGAGGAACTGCTGCGCGGCGGTGGTGGCCTGGCGGCGACGGGGGCCGTGGAACGCATCGGCGACGTCGAGCTGCATATCGATGAGTCGGACCTGGACGACCGCGGGCAGATCGCCCTGACCATGGACGCGTTCCGGGACAAGAAGCGGCGGGCCATCCGCGTGCTGTACACGAAGGGGGAGCGGCCCGGGATCCACGTCGCGGTGACCGAGGACCTCGTGGCCCAGGGGGTGAAGGCCGGGGACATTGTGAAAGAGCTGGCGGCCAGCACCGGGGGAAAAGGAGGCGGCCGTCCCCATTTCGCCTCGGCGGGCGTCGGGGATACGGCGCTGCTCGGGGCCGCCCGTGCCCAGACGCCCACCATCGTCCGGAGATTCCTGAAAGCATGACGCTGCCGGTCTGGCTCGATTCGCGCCGCCCAGCCCCACCGCCGACGTTGCGGGCGCACTTGGACCGGCGCGTGTCGCCCGCACCGGCAGGCGGCGGGGACGGGGCCCTCCCCGATCACCTTGCCGCCGCGGGGCGTGACCTGTTGGATCGCGTGCTGTCGCGCCCGGCGGCCGGTCGCGAGCTGGCGCTCGACCTGCTGGCGGCGGACGCGCTGGTCACCTACGCGTTCGAGGCACAAGCCGAGGAGGACCCGGGCCGCCTCGTCGAGCTGGCGCGGCGCATCGCGGGAGGCGAGCCCTGATCGACCTGCACCGCAACCGCCCGGGAATCCTCGTGCTGATCGATCCCGGACGCACCGATGCCGGGCAAGCCGGGGCGCTCGCGCGGTCCGCGCGGGCGGCGGGAGCGGCAGGCGTCCTGGTCGGCGGCTCGTTCGACGGCACGCAGGAGACGAGCCGCGTCGCCGCCGCGGTGCGGGACGCCGCGCCCGGGCTGCCGCTGCTCCTGTTTCCCGGCTCCGCGATGCAGCTCTCCGATCAGGTCGACGTCATTCTCTTCCTTTCCCTCGTGTCGGGACGGAACCCGCAATACCTGATCGAGGAACAGGTGCGAGCCGTACCGTTCCTGCAGCGCCATCCCGTGCCGACGCTCTCGACGGGGTACATCCTGATCGACGGCGGCAGGGTGACGAGCGTCGAGGCCGTGAGCCAGACGCGTCCGCTGCCGGCGGACAAGCCCGAGCTCGCGGCGGCGCACGCCCGGGCGGCGCGGTTGATCGGAATGCAGGCGGTGTATCTCGACTCCGGAAGCGGCGCGGAGCGGCCGGTTCCGCCCCCGGTGATCGCCGCCTGCCGGAGCGCGCTGGCGGATCCGGCGGCCCTGTTGTTCGTGGGTGGCGGCATCCGGACACCGGCCGAGGCGGGTGCGGCGCGGGCGGCGGGGGCGGATTACATCGTGATCGGCACCATCCTGGAGCGCGGGGGGAGCGCGGAACGGACACTCGAGCCGTTCGTGGCGGCCGTGCGGCAGGGAGAGGGTCGCGCATGACGCCGGAGCGCGTGCGGGACGGGCTGCAGCAGCTGGCCACGCTCGCCGGGGAGGTGGCCGCGGGGCAGGCCGACACGATCGCCGCGATCGCCGCGCGCTACGAGGCCACGTTGCGGGCGGGCGGAACGCTGTTCTTCGCCGGCAACGGCGGGAGCGCGGCCGACGCCCAGCATCTGGCCACCGAGTACGTCGTGCGCTACCGCACCCAGCGGCCGGCGCTGCGCGCGGTGGCGCTCACCACCGACACCTCCCTCCTGACCGCCGCGGCCAACGACATGGGGTTCGACGAAGTGTTCGCCCGGCAGGTCGAGGCATTGGGCCGGGCGGGCGATCTGTTGGTGCTTCACTCGACCAGCGGCGAGAGCCCCAACGTGATCCGCGCGGCACAGGCCGCTCGGGCGCGCGGCATGGGCGTCGTCGCCCTGCTCGGCAAGTCGGGCGGTGCGGTCCGGGGCCTCGCCGATCTGGCGCTGGTCGTTCCGGGCGACGATACCGCGCGCATTCAGGAGCTGCACCTTGCCATCGAGCACCTGATCTGCGAGTGGATCGAGGAGCGCCTCGCGGGGTGATCGACCTCAGCGGCCGTCGCGCGATCGTGACCGGTGGCGGACGCGGCATCGGGAGCGCGACGGCCTTGCTGCTCGCCCGGGCCGGCGCCCGCGTCGTGGTGGCCTACCGCGCGCGGGCGGCGGAGGCCGCCGCGACCGTGCGCGCGATCCGAGACGCGGGTGGAGAGGCGACGGCCGTCGGCGGCGATCTGGGCGAGCCGGCCGCGGCGCGACGCGTCGTGGACGAGGCGGCGGCGGCGCTGGGCGGGATCGACGTCCTCGTCGTCAATCATGGGATCTGGCCTCCCGAGGACGTGCCGCTGGCGGAGATGAGCGACGCGCAGTGGGAGGAGACCCGACGGGCCAACCTCGACAGCGTGGTATACGTCTGCCGCGCCGCGATCCCCCGGATGTCCGACGGAGGGCAGGTCGTCCTGGTTTCCTCGACCGCCGGGCAGCGCGGGGAGGCGTTCCACGCCGACTACGGGGCGACCAAGGGGGCCGTCATCGCGCTCACCAAGTCGCTCGCCGTCGAGCTCGCCCCACGCATCACCGTCAACTGCGTCGCCCCGGGATGGGTCGATACCGAGATGGCCGCGGTCCCGTACGCGCGAAACGGCGGGCAGGGGCGGCGCGAGATCGAGCGCGGCATCCCGCTGGGGCGGGTGGCCAGCGCCGAGGACGTCGCGGGGCCGATCGTGTTCCTTTGCTCCCCGCTGGCCCGCCACATCACCGGCGAGATCCTCAATGTGAACGGTGGGAGCGTGCTGTGTGGCTGACTCCGGGAGCGGGGAGCGGGGAGCGGTCGCAGCCGGTGGCACGGTCGACGCATTGTGGCGGAGCCGATCGCTCCCCGCTCCCCGCTCCCCGATGAGTTTCCCCGAGGCGCTCCACATCCCGCAGGAGGTCCTGCGCATCGCCCGCCGTCTCGAAGAGGAGGGGTACGAGACCTGGTGCGTGGGGGGCGCGGTGCGCGACACCTTGCTGGGTCTCGAGAATCACGATTTCGATCTCACCACGGCGGCGGTGCCGGAGGTCGTACAACGGCTGTTCCGGCGTACCGTCCCGGTCGGCATCGAGCACGGCACGGTGGCCGTGCTGGACAGTCACAACCGGCCGCACGAGGTGACCACGTTCCGCCGGGACGTGCAGACCGACGGCCGCCACGCGCGCGTCGAGTTCGGAGTCTCGCTCACCGACGACCTGGCGCGCCGCGACTTCACCATCAACGCGATCGCGTATCACCCGCTGCGCCACGAATGGCGCGATCCGTTCAACGGGGCGGCCGATCTCGAGCGCAAGGTGATCCGGGCCGTGGGCGACCCGAACTGGCGCTTTCAGGAAGATTACCTGCGCATCCTGCGGGCGCTGCGCTTCAGCGCGCGCTTCGAGTTCCGCATCCACGCGGCGACCCGGGAGGCCGCGCGGGCCAACGTGCAGGGGCTGGCCCAGCTCTCGGCCGAGCGGGTGCGCGACGAGTGGTTCAAGGGGATCGAGACCGCGCGGCGCGTGAGCCGGCTGGTCGCGCTGTGGCGGGAGATCGGCGCCGTCCGCATCTGGCTGCCGGAGCTGCGAAAGGCGGGGAGTGGGGACCCTGAAGGACGCCGGCGGGGAGTGGTGGACAAGTTGCCGCGCGATCCTGTGCTGATCTCGTCGTACCTCTCCTCGGATCCGGCATCCCTGCTGACCCGTCTCAGGTGCGCCAACCGGGACATCGAGCGCGGGCGCGCGATCCGGGATTGGCGCGACAAGTACCCGGATCCGAAGCATCTGCCCGCCGTGCGGCGCTGGCTGTTCCAAACCGGCCCCGCGGCCGACGACCTCCTCGCGCTGCTGGTGGCGACCACTCCCCGCTCCCCACTCCCCAAGGTGGTGGCGGCGGTGCGGGAGGCGCGCGATCCCCTGTCGCTCAAGGACCTGGTGGTGCACGGGGAGGACCTCATCGCGGCGGGTGTGCGGCCGGGCCCGGAGGTCGGCGAAATGCTGGCGCGACTGCTGGACGACGTGCTGGAGGATCCCGGGCGGAACACCCGCCACCACCTGCTGGCCCGCGTGCGGGACTGGCTGCAACCCGCATGAACGGCGGTGGGGCGGCGCTCCTGTACGCGGCCGTGGCGGCCACGGGCAACGTGATCGGCGCCGTGGCGGTCGTGCGCCACGCCGCGGGCAGCCTGCGGGTGATCGACCACTTCGTCGCGTTCGGAGCGGGGTTCATGCTGGCCGTGTGCCTCACGGAGATCGTGCCGGAGGCGCTGGCGCGCAGCGGTCCGTCGGGACCCTTGCTGGTGCTTCTCGGCTACCTGGCGGTGCATCTGACCCAGCATACGGTTACGCCGCACTTCCATTTCGGTGAGGAGACGCACGCGGTCAATGCGCGTGCGGGCACGTCGGCGCTGGTGGGGCTGCTGCTGCACACCTGCTTCGACGGAGTCGCCATCGCGAGCGCGTTCCTCGTCCGGCCGACGCTCGGCGTCATGGTGTTCGTTGCGATCCTGCTCCACAAGCTCCCCGAGGGCGTGACCATCGCGAGCCTCATGCTGGCCGGCGGGCGGAGCCCCGCGACCGCGGTGCGCGCCGCCGCGCTGCTCGGGCTCGCCACGCTGCTCGGCGTGCTCCTCACCGATTCGCTGGGCGTGCTGGTGCGGCACGGGCTCGCCCTCTCGGGCGGCGTCACGCTCTACGTGGCGGCATCGAACCTGGTGCCGGAGTTCCAGGGCAAGCGCGGGTGGTCCCTGCCGGCCGCGTTCTTCACCGGGGCCGCGCTGTTCTATGCGACCCGTGCGCTGGTGGAGCGGTTCGCGTGAGCGAGCCGACGCTGTTTCAGGGCTCGTCCGAGCCGCTCGCCGCGCGGATGCGTCCACGGACGCTGGAGGATTTCCTCAGCCAGGACCACCTGTTGGGTCCCGGGAAGGCGCTGGGGGACCTGATCCGCCGCGGCGACGTCGGCTCCTGCATCTTCTGGGGACCGCCGGGGTCGGGGAAGACCACGCTCGCCCGCATCATCGCGAACTACACCGACCGTCACTTCGAGCCGTTCTCCGCGGTGACCGAGGGCGTGGGCCGGGTGCGTGAGATCATTCGCGAAGCCGAAGAGCGGCTCAAGTACCAGGGTCAGGGAACGATTCTCTTCTGCGACGAGATCCACCGCTTCAACCGGGCGCAGCAGGATGCCTTCCTCCCCTGGGTGGAGAACGGCATCATCACGCTGATCGGGGCGACGACCGAGAACCCGAGCTTCGAGCTGACCGGCGCGTTGCTGTCGCGCTGCCGCGTCTTCGTGCTGCAGCCGCTCCTCGCCGAGGAGCTGGCGACGCTGGTGCGGCGCGCCCTGACCGACAGCGACCGGGGACTGGGGCGGCTCGGACTCGCGATCGACGATGATGCGCTGGCCCTGTTGACGCGCGAGGCGGACGGCGACGCCCGGCGTGCGCTGCAGGCGTTGGAGGCGGGGGCGGAATACGTGACAGGGACGGGGGAGGGGGGACGGGGGACGAGGGTGCTCACCGCGACGGTCGTCGCCGACGCGCTGCAGAAGCGCTTCGCGAAATACGACAAGGGGGGCGAGGAGCACTTCAACCTCATTTCGGCCCTGCACAAGGCCGTGCGCGGCAGCGACGTGGAGGGCGCCCTGTACTGGCTGGCGCGGATGCTGGCGGGTGGCGAGGATCCGCTCTACTTGGCGCGCCGGCTGGTGCGCATCGCGTGCGAGGACGTCGGGCTGGCGGACCCCCGTGCGCTCACGGTGACGCTCGCCGCGAAGGACGCGTACCACTTCCTGGGGAGCCCGGAGGGCGAGCTCGCCCTGGCCGAGGCGACGGTGTACCTGGCCACCGCGCCCAAGTCGAATCGCGTGTACAAAGCCTTCGGCGCAGCCTCCTCGGCCGCCGCGGCGCATCCCGCCGAGCCGGTGCCGCTGCACATCCGTAATGCGCCAACGAAGCTGATGCATGAATTGGGGTATGGTGAGGGGTATCGCTACGCGCACGATTACGACGGCGCGTACACGGCACAGGAGTACCTGCCGGAGGCGCTGCGGGGGGCACGCTGGTACGAGCCGACCGACAGCGGGTACGAAGTGACGATAAAGGAGCGTGTCGAATGGTGGGAGCGTCGCAAACGGCAAGCCGCCGAGGGACCCAGCGGGAGCGGCGAGAGCGGGGGGGCACAATGAGCCGGTGGACGCGGTGGCTCCCCGTCACCCTGCTAGCCGCTGGATGCGCCACCCTGGGGCAGGCGCTGCGGTTCCAGGAGCCGGACATCAGGCTGCAGGAGATCCGCGTGACGGGCCTGGGGTTGACGGGCGGAACGCTCGACCTGGCGCTCGACGTCTTCAACCCCAACGACTACCGTCTGCGGACCACCCGGCTGGAGCTGGGGATCGATCTCGAGGACGTGCACTTCGGCGATGCCTTGCTCGAGACGCCGCTCGAGTTGCCGTCGCAACAGCACAGCCTCGTCATCGTGCCGGTGCAGTTCGAATGGGCCGGCGTCGGCGCCGGGGCGCGCGCGCTCCTGTCGCGTCAGGCGATCCGTTTCGGCCTCACGGGCGTGGCCAGCCTCGGCACGCCGGTCGGCGACCGCCGCGTGCAGGTGCACGGCACGGGTGAGGTGCCGCTGAAGGCACTGCTGCGATGATCGGCCCAAGGGGGTGCCCATCCGCCAGCTGATCGAGATCCAGCCGCCGCAGGAGCGTGTCTACCTGGTCGGGGCGCCGCGCAAGGGCTCCGCCGACGTGACGCACGTGGACGAACATCTGAACGAGCTCGCCCGGCTCGCCGACACGGCGGGCGCGGAGGTCGTGGGACGGCTGGTGCAACGCATCGATGCGCCCACTCCCAACCTGTATCTGGGGCCCGGGAAGGTCGAGGAGTTGAAAGCGCTGATGGCCCAGAGTGGCGCGACGCTGCTCATGTTCGACGAGCCGCTTTCGCCGGTACAGGGGGTCAACCTGGAGAAGGCCACCGGCGTGCGGGTGATGGACCGCGCCGAGGTGATTCTCGACATCTTCGCCACGCGGGCCCGCAGCGCGGAGGCGAAGATGCAGGTGGAGCTGGCGCAGCTCGAGTATCTGCTGCCCCGGCTCATGCGCATGTGGACCCATTTGTCGCGCATCCGCGGCGGCATTGGATTGCGCGGCCCGGGAGAAACCCAGCTCGAGACCGACCGGCGGGCGATTCGCCGCAAGATCTCCGTGCTGCGGCGGCGGCTCGAGGATGTGGCCGAGCATCGCGCCAATCAGCGGCAGGGGCGGCGCGACATCCCTCAGGCGGTGCTGCTGGGCTACACCAATGCCGGAAAGTCCAGCCTGTTGCGGGTGCTGTCGGGCACGGACGTGTTCGTCGAGGACCGCCTGTTCGCCACGCTCGATACGCTGACCCGCGAGGTCGATGTCGGCGAAGGCTACCGGTTTCGCCTCAGCGACACGGTGGGGTTCATCCGCAAACGGCCCCACCATCTCGTGGCCTCGTTCCGCGCCACCCTCGAGGAGGCGCGCGCCGCCGACCTGCTGCTGCACGTCATCGATGCATCGCATCCGATGTGGGAGGAGCAGGTCGAAGTGGTCGAAGGAGTGCTGGAGGAGATGGGCCTGTACGCGGAGCAGCGCAAGCGCGTCATCCACGTCTTCAACAAGGCCGACCTGCTCTCCGACGCCGCGGCATTCCTCGCCCAGGTGCGGGAGCGGTTTCCGCACGCCGTCTTGACGAGCGCCGGCCTCGAGGGCCGGCCCCCCGGCGTCGCGGCACTGCGGGACGCGTTGCGGACGTCGGCGCAGGCGCTCCGGCCGCTGGCGCGCGTGCGCGTACCCCTGGCCGACGGCCGCTTGCTGGCCGAGCTGCATCGGGAAACCGAGGTCTTACGGGAAACGCACACCGACGGCGTGGTGGAGGTCACCGCTCGGGTCGAGGCGCGGATGCTAGGTAAGCTGCGCCGCGAGGGCGTCGAGGTGCTGCTCGGCGAGGCGCTGCGCGGCGGGGAGGAGCGCGCAGGCGAGTGAAGGCCCGGTGGTGCTGGATCGTGTGGGGCGTCGCCTGCTCGGCGGCGCAGATGAGCGGCCCGGGGCCCGGACCGGGACCCGGGCCGAGCGACTCCGCGGCCCTGCAGCTCGTGAGCGGCGACCTCACGGCGCCCGTGTTCGTCACGGCGCCGCCGGGCGATACGAACCGCCTGTTCGTGGTGGAGCAGGGCGGCCGCATCCGCGTGTTGCACCACGACTCGTTGCTGGCCACGCCGTTCCTCGACGTGTCGGGGCACATCGTCTCGGGCGGTGAGCAGGGATTGCTCAGCCTCGCCTTCCATCCGGCCTATGCGCAGAACGGCCGCTTCTTTGTCTACTTCACCGACAAGCACGGGGACACACGCGTCGTGCGCTATCGGGTGAGCGCCGATCCGGATATCGCCGATTCCACGTCGGGGGATACGATTCTCGCCACCCCACAGCCGTTCTCCAATCACAACGGGGGGCTGCTGCTGTTCGGGCCGGACGACAAGCTCTACGTGGGGCTGGGAGACGGAGGGTCGGGAGGCGATCCCCTCGGCAACGGGCAGGACCTCGGCACGGTGCTCGGGAAGATCCTGCGGCTCGACGTGGACCTGCCGGTGCCCTACGTCCCCCCCGACAACCCCTTCGTCGGAACGGCCGGCGCCCGAGGCGAAATCTGGCTGTACGGCCTGCGCAATCCGTGGCGTTTCTCCTTCGACCGCACCACCGCGAACGTGTACATCGCGGACGTGGGGCAAGGTGCCTGGGAGGAAGTGGACTTCCTGCCCTCGGGCAGCCCGGGTGGGCAGAACTTGGGGTGGAACGTGATGGAAGGGGATCACTGCTACGCGACGTCGAGCTGCGACCGCACGGGACTCGTGCCGCCGATCAGCGAGTACAGTCACAGCGACGGCTGCTCGGTGACGGGCGGTTACGTCTATCGCGGCACCCGCGTGACCTCACTCCAGGGGCTCTATCTCTACGGCGATTTCTGCGGCGGCTGGGTGCGCTCCTTCCGCTACGCGGGCGGCCGGGCGACCGAGCCGCGAGAATGGCCCGCGCTCGCCGTGAGCGGAGGTCTCAGCTCGTTCGGCGAGGATCCCAGGGGAGACGTGTATCTCACGACGCTGTCCGGCAACCTCTACCGGATCGTCGCCCACCCATAAGCCCGCGCACACGCATCGGACCGCCCGATGCGTGATGCACCTCACCTGAATCTGGCCGACACGTCGCGCAGGGAACGCCGATACTTGCCGAGGGTACTGGCGGCCCGATGCCGGTCTTCTCGACAGTCGTGGAGGTGACGGCTGTCGCAGAGGGCCGTGCATCGGCGCTGTCGATCTTGTGACCACATAATCCGCTGCTCAGAGCAAAGCCGTCGAAAGACGGCGACGCAGAGTCACGGGGCTACCGCGGAGAGATCCGCCAGGCCGGCCGGGCCGCCAGCGCATCGACCTCGGGTCGACGTTGGCGGCCCGTTGCCGTTCATGCCTGCAGGAGCGTGGGACATGGCCAGCATGCGCAGATTCTCCGGTCTCCCGAGGTGGCGCCGACATGCGCTGTTGGGCAGTGCGCTGGTCGCGGCCTGCACGCTGTCCGACCGGACGGGCCCGAATTCGGATGTCACCGATCTCATGATCACGCCCAGCTCTGTCGCCCTCGCGACGAGCCAGTCTGTACAGTTGCGGGCCGAGGGCCATACGACGGGGGGCGGCGTGCGCAGCGTCCAGGTGAGTTGGAGCGCCACCGGGGGCGCGATCGACGCGAACGGCCGCTACACAGCTGATACGACCGTCGGGGACTTCGATGTGACGGCCACGCTCGACAATCCGCACCTCACCGCGTCGGCCAAGATCCACGTGCGCGGTTCGCTGAGACAGGTGGTCCTGGTGCCGGCCGATGCGACGCTCGGGACATCGGGCACCCTGCAATTCCAGACCTACGGGGTGACCGCCAACGGCGACAGCGTCGATGTCTCCCCGACGTTTACCGCGACGAGTGGGACCATCAGCCCGAGTGGGCTGTACACCGCTCCCGGCTCCGACGGCACCGCCCGGGTGATCGCGACCGCCGTGGTGAAGCGGAACGGGCAAACGGTCGCCGACACCGCCCAGGTCGCGGTCGGGAGCGGGTCTGCCGTGCCCGTGGCTTCGGTGGAAGTGGTGCCGGCCTCGGCCAGCATCGTGGTGAACGCGACCGTGCAGCTGACGGCGACAGCCAAGGACGCCAATGGCACTCCGCTCGGCGGCCGGACGATCACCTGGACGACCAGTAATGCCGGTATCGCCACCGTAAGCACGAGCGGGCTCGTTTCCGGTGTGGCGGCCGGATCGGCGATGGTGACCGCGAGCTCGGAGGGCCAGAGCGCCACGTCGGCAATCACGGTCACGGCCGGGACGCCCGGCGCCGGCGTCGTGTTCGTCGGTGCGGGCGATATCTCCGACTGCGGCAACAACAACGACGAGGCGACGGCCCAGCTGCTCGACAACATCGCGGGGACGGTATTCACCACCGGGGACAACGTCTATTCCAGCGGCACGGCGACGGAGTTCAGCCAGTGCTACGACCCCACCTGGGGGCGACACAAGGCACGGACCCGGCCCGCGCCCGGAAACCATGATTACAACACCTCGGGGGCCGCGCCGTATTACGCCTACTTCGGCTCGAACGCCGGACCCTCGGGGTGGGGCTACTACAGCTTCGATCTCGGCGACTGGCACATCATCTCGCTGAACAGCGAGGTCTCGATGAGCGCCGGGTCGGCGCAGGAGACGTGGCTGCGCGCCGATCTCGCCGCAAGCACGAAACACTGCACCCTCGCTTACTGGCACAAGCCGCGCTTCTCGAGCGGCTCCAGCCACGGCAGTCTGAGCTCGGCTGAGCCGCTGTGGCAGGCGCTGTACGACTTCCACGCGGAAATCGTGCTGGCGGGACACGAGCACAACTACGAGCGATTCGCACCCCAAACGCCGAGCGGCCAGGCGGCCCCGGCCGATGGGATCCGTGAGTTCGTGGTGGGCACTGGCGGGAGGAGCCATTACGGCTTCGGGACGCCCATTGCCAACAGCGAGGTGCGCAACGGTGACACCTACGGGGTGCTGAAGCTGACGCTCGGGTCGGGGACCTACTCCTGGGAATTCGTGCCGGTCGCCGGGCAGTCGTTCACCGACAACGGAAGTGGCTCATGCCACTGATGCGCGCGCATACCACTCCTTCGACGGAGGGAGTGGGTGGGAGGGCCGTTAGCGCTCCAACACGGGTCGGTGGTGGGGGCCCGTGTCGTTCCACCCGTACTGGAGGGGGGCCGGATGCCTCATCTGCACAAACTCTCGGCACGGCAGGCGCTGCTGCACGGCATTGCCGGATTCCTGATGGCCGGATGCACGGTGCCAGATCAGACCCTGATCGGTCCCGGCACCGTGTCCCAGGTCCTCGTGCTCCCCGAGAGTGTGACCGTCGATCCCGGTCAGGCGCTGCAATTCCGGGCCGTCGGCCTCACGACGACCGGTGCCACCGAGCCCGTCGGCGTCCGGTGGATGGCCACCGGCGGCGGGAGGATCGACGATAACGGCATATACGTCGCCGATGACCACCCGGGCCACTTCGAAGTCCGGGCCGTCCTCGATCGCCCGAACCTGGTCGCCGGAGCGGGTGTCAAGAATCGCGGCTCTCTGAAGCAGGTCGTTCTCAACCCGCCGTCTGCAAACGTCCCTCCTGGCGGCCAGGCTCAGTTCACTGCTTCCGGCACATTGGCCAACGGCGACGTTGTGCCTGTCAGCGTCACCTATGCCGCCACCTACGGGTCCGTCACGGACTACGGCCTCTACACGGCGGGGCAGAGCGAAGGGACGTACCAGTTGATGGCGATCGCGGGGTCCGGCAACAGGACGCTCGCCGACACCGCAACGATCGCCATCAGCAGCAACGCGCCTCCAACGCTCACCCGCGTCGTCCTCGAGCCGCCTCAGGCGACCGTTGTCGCTGGCGGGACTCAGCAGTTCACGGCCTACGGCCGCCTCAGCAACGGCGATAGCGTCGCGGTAGGCGTGACCTACACGTCCACGGGCGGCACGGTCACGGCCAGCGGGCTCTATGCAGCCGGGGAGACGACAGGGAGCTACCGCGTGGTCGCGACGGAGAGCGGCGGGGCGCTGGCGGACACCTCCACGGTCACCATCGTCACCGGCAGCCCGACAGTGACGTCCGTCGTGCTCGTCCCGGCGTCGGCGACGTTGACCGCGGGCGGGACGCAACAGTTCACCGCCTACTCCCGGCTGAGCAACGGGGACAGCGGCGCCGTCAGCGTGACCTACATCGCGAGCGGCGGGACGATCACCGGCGACGGCCTATACACCGCCGGCCAGACAGCGGGTGGCTACTCCGTCATCGCCGTGCAGGCCGGCGGCACCCTCGCTGATACGTCGAGCGTTCTGATCACCTCCAGTCCGGTCGCGTCCGTCCAGGTCACCCCGAGCGACGCGACGCTGGCGACCGGGACGGGAGTGCAGCTGCAGGTCATCCTCAAGGACGCGAACGGGACGACACTCAGCGGCCGGACGGTCACGTGGGCCAGCAGCAACACGGCGGCTGCGACGGTCAGCGCGGGAGGAGCGGTCCTGGCGATAGACGCCGGGGCGGCGACCATCACCGCGCTGTGCGAGGGCAAGAGCGGCACCGCCACGATCACGGTGACGGCGCCCTCGAGCGAGTGCCCCGGCTCCTGGCCGTCGGCCGTGTACCCGCGCCTGCCGCTCTCCAATGGGCAGGCCTTCTACGTTTCCTCTTCGTCGGGGTCCGACGCCAACCCCGGCACCATCACCGCCCCCTGGAGGACCCTCCAGAAGGCCTTCGACGCTCTGCAACCGGGCCAGATCGCCTACCTGCGGGAAGGCACGTACGGGGCCTTCTGCACAGCGTCCCGGTTCACTCGGGCCGGTACCGCCTCGGCTCCCATCACCGTGCGGGGCTATCCCGGCGAGCGCGCGGTCCTGCACGGCCAAATCCGCCTGGAAGGGTCCTATTTCCGCCTGGCACACGTCGTCGTCGAGGGTCCGAGTTGCGGAACGTGGGGCGCTTCGACGCAGCAGGGTGAGAATCTGGTGCTCATGGTCCCCGGGACCACGCACCACGTCGAGGTGTCCAACTCGGAGGTCTATCACGGCGGCTGGCACGCCGGCATCGCTGCGGGGGGCGACGATATCTGGATCCTCAACAACTACATCCACGACAACGGCGGATTCAACGACCCGGATCAGTACAACACCTCGCACGGGATCTACTACCACGACGGCACGCGGGGCGTGGTTGCCAACAACATCCTGGAGCACAACCGGGCCAAGGGGTTGTCGGCCCGCTACAGCGCCAACCACATCATCGTGGCCAACAACACGGTGGTAGGGAACGGCCGGTCGGGCATGGACATCACGGAGAACACGCACGACTGGATCTTTGCGAACAACATCGTCGCCTACAACGGCAACGTGAACGATGGTGTCGGGATTCACACCAGCGGCTCGAGTGGCGGAACGAGTAACGTCGAGATCAACAACGTGCTCTGGAGCAACGGAGTATCAGGAACCAGTAACTGGGATACGGACGCCACGATCATCAACAACGTCGTGGCCGATCCGCGCCTCGTGAATCCCGCGAGCTCGATCCCTTCGTCGACCCACCAGGGCTACGCGAACGACTATCACGTCCGCAGCGGCAGCCCGGCGATCGACTTCGCCTCCACGGCCTACGCCTTGCCGTTCGACCTCGGCGGCGTATGCCGGCCGCGCGGCGCAGGTCCCGATGCGGGGGTTTACGAATACTGACAGCGCAGGGGCTCCGGATTGTGGTGCGTGATCCATGATGTGGCGTGAACTCCACAGCCCGAGCCTGCGGCGTGCTGTCCAGTGTGCGGCGCGTCACCGCCGCCCGATGATGGCCGGCTCGAACATGCAGATGGTTGTTCCGCGCTCCTCCCTTCTACTAGCTTAGAAGGCGAGTAGTCGCGTGTCGACGCGGCCCCGGCCGGCGATCCTTCGGGATCGCCGCCACGGGGCGCTTGTGTCTGGGAAAGCCAAGGGGACGGGATGACGCTCCGCCGGTACGCCGGGATCCTGATGGCGACGCTTGCCGCGATGACGCTGGTCGCGTGCGCGGCAGGAGATCGTACCGCTCCGCCGCCGCCCCCCCCACCGCCGCCCGGCACGCACATCGGCTACTACGTCGTCTATCCGCCATACGGAACGAGCGGGGGCACGGGCACGACCGATTCCCCCTGGGATCTCGCCACCGCCCTCGCCGGCGGCCACGGCCGCATCCAGCCGGGCGACACCGTGTGGATTCGTGGCGGGGGCACCTACGCCGGCAGCTTCCGCACCTCCCTCAACGGCACGGCGTCGGCGCCGATCTACTTCCGGCAGTATCCCGGCGAGCGCGCCACGATCGACGGCTCCCTGGCGGCGGGCGGGTCCTACCTGGTGTTCTGGGGATTCGAGATCATGCAGTCGCGTCCGACGGCCGTGGTGGACCGGGTGCTCGAGGCGAACACGGCGAACGGCAAGTTCATCAACCTGATCCTGCACGACGCCGGGTTTTCCGGCGTGAGCATGGGGGCCGACAAGGGCGCCGGGGTGGAGCTGTACGGCAGCATCATCTACAACAACGGCTTCCGGGACAACATCGATCACGGGATCTACGCGCACAACGCGACGGCCGGGACGAAGTACATCACCGGCAACGTCCTGTTCAACAACTTCGCGCGCGGCATCCAGGTCTACGACGACGCAGGGACGGCGCTGCAGCATGTGAGTGTGGCAGGCAACATCGCCTTCAACAACGGGACCATCGCCACCGGCTCCGGCCGGGTCAACGTCCTGATCAGCGGTCCGACCGTGATCACCGGGATGGTGGCGACCGACAACCTGCTGTACTACTCGGCCGGCACCGAAGGCACGCAGTTCCGGCTCGGCAACTACGACACGAGCGACAGCGCGCTCTACAACAAGGACATCGACCTCGAGCGCAACTACGCGGTCGGTGGAGGCCTGGGCATCGAGATGCGGTACCAATGGGCCAGCGCCACCGTCCGCGACAATGTCCTGATCGGGGACGGCGCCACCCGCGTCGTCCACACCGGCGGACCCACGCCGGGGATCTACGACTGGAGTGGGAACACCTACTATCGTGACCCCGCCGCCATGGCGTGGGAGCAGAACGATACGGGGTACAACTTCGACGCCTGGAAGACCGTGACCGGCCTCGGCGCCTCGGATGCCGCGACGGCCGGCGATCCCGGAGCGACGCAGGTCTTCGTGCGCCCGAACGCGTACGAAGCCGGCCGCGGGTTCGTCGTGATCTACAACTTCGCCCACCAGGATCCCGTGAGCGTGGACCTCTCGGGCATTCTCATTCCGGGACAGCACTACGAAATCCGCAACGTCCAGAATGTGTATGGCGCGCCGGTGACGTCGGGGACCTACACGGGCGCCTCGGTGGCCATCCCGATGGGCGGCGTGGCGCCGCCTCGGCCCATCGGCCGCACCAGCCCGGCGCAGGCTCCCAGGACGGGACCCGACTTCGATGTCTTCCTCGTCACCGGCCCGACCCCCTAACAGGATGCGGCGGAACCTGCCGACGGGCTCGATCCTGTGCATCACCGCCCTGCTGACGGCGGGCGCCACCGGACCCTCGCCCTGCACCCATTTCGTGTCTCCCACCGGCAGTGCGACCGGCACGGGCGCGGCGGACCAGCCGTGGGACCTGACGACGGCGTTGGCCGGTGCCGGCGGCCGCGTCCATCCGGGAGACACCGTGTGGCTGCGCGGAGGGACCTACCGTGGAACGTTCCGCACCGAGCTGCAGGGCGCCCCCGGGCGCTGGATCGTCTTCCGTCAGGCCGCAGGGGAACGGGCGACGATCGACGGCACGCTGCGGGCCGACGGGGCGTACCTCGCCTTCTGGGGCTTCGAGGTCATGCAATCGGTGCCGACGACGTACGGGATCCAGGCCAACACGGACCACGGCCTGTTCATCAACCTCGTCGTCCATGACGCCGGGACCCAGGGAATCAGCTTCTGGACGCCTGCCGTGGACGCCGAGATGTACGGGTGCATCGTGTACAACAACGGCACCCACGAGAACCTCGACCACGGCACCTACGTCCACAACGAAACAGGCACCAAGCTGATCGTCGACAACGTCTTCTTCAACAACATGGCCCGCGGCATTCAAATCTACGCCAGCCCCAGGAACCCCGCGATCCGCAACATCCGGGTCGTGGGCAACGTCTCCTTCGACAATGGAACGATCTCGACCGTCGTCGGGGCTCGCGCGAACCTCATCTTCAACGCCCCGGTCCCGACGGAGGGCATGGTCGGGATCGAAAACATGCTCTACTTCGCCGGCGCCGACGGTATCAACATCCGGGCCGGTCGGTACGCGCCCCAGAACAACCACAGCCTCGTCCTGCAGGACAACTACATCGTGGGAGGCAGAGTCGGTCTCGAGATGGACCAACCCTGGAGCCAGGCGACGGTGACGGGCAACGTGATCGTGGGAAGCCGGGACCTCGTGAGCCTGGGGGGCCAGGGGCTGGCGGACCGCTACCGGTGGTCCGGCAACACCTGGGCGCGAGGCGGGCGGGCCAAGAGCTGGCGCTACGACAGCTCGGCGTATGGCTGGGGAGAATGGCGGGCGCGGACCGGCTTGGGGAGCAGCGACAGCGTTCTCCCGTCTCTCCCGGCGTCCACCAGGATCTTCGTGCGACCCAATAGGTACGAGCCGGGTCGGGCGCACGTGGTGGTCTACAACTGGGGGCGCGAATCAGAGGTGGCGGTGGATCTCCCCGGCGTGCTCCAGTCGGGAGATCGCTATGAGGTCCGCAACGTGCAGGACCTGTTCGGTGCACCCGTCGTCAGCGGTGAGTACCAGGGAGTGCCGATCCGCATTCCAATGACGGGGACCGCGCCGCCGGCACCGCTGGGGCGCGTGCTGCGCACGGCGCCGCGGACCGGTCCCGCCTTCGACGCCTTCGTCGTCACGCGTGCCGCGCGCTGACGGCCCGCCGCCAGGCCTGCAGCATCCGCCCCAGTACCAGGCCCGAGCCCGCGCCCACGAGCTGGTGCGGCGGGGTGTGGATCAGGCCGGTGAACGGGACGAACAGCGCGACCGCGAGCAAGGCGAGCGCCAACGCCGTCTCGGGCCGGCGCCGGGCCCAGAGCCCGATCGGGAACGCGAGCCCCGCGACCCAACCGGCTTCGAGCAGCGTGTAGGCCCAGACCGGCAAATGCCGTGGGTAATACAGCAGCGCCCAGCCACGGCCGACACTGTTGCCGACGTCGCACCGGGCCACCCGATTCAGCGCGAGGCAAACCCCTCGTCCCTGGCGCCGGATCGTGATCCGCGCCGTGTCGCCGGGACGCACGGAGGTGAACGCCTGGCGCAGCCGGAGATCGGGCTGATCCAGACGCCAGCGGGCGGCCCGGGGTCGGTATCGGAACACGAGGTCCTCCCGATCGGGGCCGACGAGGACGGACTCCCGGTGGTCCTCGTCCTCGATCGCGAGTAGAGGAGCGAGGCCGCCGACGGCTTCACCGGTCGTCACATCGATTCGGAGCGGGACTCCCTCGAGCAGCAAGCCACGCACCGCGTCAGGGTCGAGCGGCCGGCCGGGACGCACGTCGATCGGCCCCAACTTGGCGCGCAGCACCCGGCCGCGATACCACTCGAGGTCGGGCAGATCGGGCGTGTACCACGCGCGCAACGCGCCGGCAGGCAGCGACGGCTCGAGCAGGCGGGCAGTCGCGCTGAATACGACGAGCATCAACCCGGCCGCCAGCAGTGAGAGACGCGCAGCGACGCGCGCGGGGGGGAGCAGCCAGCGGCCGGCGACCTGGAAGATCGCCTGTCCTGCCGCGGCGCCGAGGGTGTTGGCGACCACGTCGCCGAGGCTCGGATCGCGTCCCGGAATGAAGATCTGGGCGAACTCCACCCCGCACGACAGCATCCCGCCCAGCAGCACCGCTCGCCTTCCCACTCGACCATGGAGTGCGAGCGCGATACCCAATGGGGCGAACAGGATGACGTTGACGATGGCGTCCGACACGCCGCGAGCGCCGCACACCAGGCAGCCGGTGAACTCGGGCTCGAGCAGCGTCCCCGCAGGCGTGAGGGTGGCCGCCAGGATGCTCGCCACCGCGGCGGCCAGCACGAATCGGGGCACGAATCTGGTAATGGCGCCTCGCCGGTCGGACTCGTTCGGGACGGATTGGCGGGAGAATCTGGCGTCTCGGGAGGCCAGGGTCGAGTGCCTCGCAGGCGTATCTCTTGCTTGAGCAGTGGGATGGGAGTGGGGGTTCGGGGTGCATTATGCCTGCCGGGCCCTTGCGTGACGCACGTGCGCCACAGGGGTGCTGCGGTTGTGCCACATTCATCGGTTTTCCATGCATAGACGCCGGCCCAAGCCACCACTGCTTCGGTCGCGGCGAGCGCTGCTCGTCATGCTGCTCGTCGCCTGCGGGGACGGGGTGGGTCCGGAGCAGGTCGACTCGGTCGACGTGTCTCCCGCCGTGGCGTCCCTGGAAGCCGGGGGGAGCCTCGCCCTCCAGGCGACTCCGCGCGGCAAATCGGGGAAGGCGCTGAACCGTCCGGTCACCTGGTCCAGCAACGCCCCGAATGTGGCGTCGGTGGATGGGGGCGGCATGGTGAGCGGAACCGCTCCGGGCGTCGTGACCATCACGGCGACCAGCGACGGTCAGAGCGGGTCCGCCACGCTCACCGTGATCCCGGGGGCGGCTGCCGCCCTCGAGTTCGCCGTCGCGCCGAGCAGCACGGTCGCGGGCGCGATGATCGGCCCCGCCGTCGCCGTCCGGGCGCGCGATGCACGCGGCAACACGGCGACGAGCTTCGCCGGACCGGTCACGATCGGCCTCGCCTCGAACCCCGCTGGCGCGACGCTGTCGGGGACGAAGACCGTCCTGGCGGTGGCGGGAGTCGCCACGTTCGCGGATCTCGCCCTCGACAAGAGCGGCACGGGCTTCACGCTGCAGGCGAGCTCCGGGTCGCTTTCGAACGCCGTCAGCACGTCCTTCTCGGTGGTCGGAGCCGCGGCTACACGTCTCGCTTTTCTGCAGCTGCCCGCGACGGTGACGGCCGGTCAGGCGATGACACCGCCGGTGCTGGTCGCGGCGCTGGACCAGTTCGGGAACACGGCGACGGGATTCGCCGGTGCCGTCACCATCGCCCTCGACGCCAATCCACCCGGCGGGACGCTCACGGGCACCCTGAGCCACGGTGCCGTGAACAGCGTGGCCACGTTCGCGGACTTGCAGCTCGACAAGGCCGGCACGGGGTACCGCTTCCGGGCGTCCGCGTCAGGGCTGCCGGACACGATCTCCAGTCAGTTCGTCGTGACACCGGGTCAAGCCTTCCCCGGGCTTTCCACCCTCAGCGCTTCCCCCGCGGCGATCACCGCGAGCGGCGGCGCGAGCACGGCCACCATCACGGTGACGCTGCGGGACCTCGGCGGGAATGCGGTACCGGGCGTGGCCGTGTCGTTCGCGGCGAGCGGGTCGGGAAATACCCTGACTCAGCCGGCGGGCGCGACCAACGCCAGCGGCGTGGCCACGGGAACGCTTTCCTCGACTGTGGCGGAAGCGAAGACGGTGTCGGCGGTGGCGGGCGGCGTGTCCCTCACGCAGACGGCGTCGGTCACGGTGAACCCGGCTGCTGCAAACGCGCTGGCATTCAGCGTACAGCCGACGGCGACGCAGGCCGGGGCGCCGATAGCGCCGGCAGTCGTCGTCTCGGCGCAGGATCCCTTCGGGAACCTGGCCTCGAGTTTCACCGGTGCGGTGACCGTCGCCATCGGAGCGAATCCCGTGGGCGGCACGCTGTCGGGCACGAAGACGAAGTCCGCTACGAGTGGAGTGGCGACGTTCGGCGATCTGAGCATTGACAAGGAAGGGGTCGGCTACACGCTCACGGCGGCCGCCGTGGGGCTCACCACAGGTTCGTCGAGCACGTTC
>DATICZ010000142.1:0-5357 GCA_035456525.1 Gemmatimonadales bacterium | reverse complement strand
CTCGCGCCGGCTAGGGACGCCGGCTGCCGCCCATCATCTCGGGCATCGCCTTCTCCGCGTACCCCGCCGGCGCGTGGAAGGCGGCATCGGGCGGCGCGCCGCGCTGGAACGCGGTGACCACCAGGGTGCCCTTGAGTTTGCCGTCCTCGTAGTTCGTCCCCTTGAGGATGCCGTATCCCTGCGCCAGCATCGTCCCAAGCGGCCCCCACGCCTGCAGGCGCTGCTGCATCGTCTGGCGCTGCATCCCCATCATCCCCGTCATGCCCATGACGTCGCCGCCCGCCATCAACCCGGCGCCCATGGCGAGACAGACCTCGCCCGTGTCGTGCTTGCCGTTGTTCGTCCCGTCGTAGGCGTATACCTGGCAGGTCACGCCGGCCACGACCTCCGAGCGTCCCGTAGCCGTGATCGTCCCTTTGGGGGTGCCGTCGGCGGAGCCACGCTGCGCCCCCTGCGCCCCTCTGGCCATGCCCGCCATTCCCCGCATCATCGCCTGCATCGCCACCAGGTTGATGACGGTGTAGGTCTTGTGCTCGCCGTCGATCATGGTCAACGTGCCGGCGGTGGAATCCACGATCACGCCGCCGCCCGGCTTTCCGGCTTCCGCGGCGATGAAGCTCGACTTGCCGGGCTTGGCGTACTGCGTGATCTCCGTGGTGCGACCGCTCTCGTCGCGGACCGTGAAGCGGATCGTCCCCTGAAACCGCTGCGCCGCTGCCGCCGGCGGCCGGAGCCCGCCCCATGCGAGCCCCAGCGTGGCAGCAGAGACCAGTACCGCACGTCGCATCCTCGCCCCCTCGGTTGGTGGTAGGACTCGAACGAATATACAATCCTGCATCGTGAACCAGACGCCATCGACGCCCTTCCCGCCCACCACCGAGCTGCACGCCGCGGTGCTGCTCGCGGCGATCACGTTCGGCCTGGCCGCGCTCTGCGGACTGCTGTACCGGCGCTATCGCAAACCCTATCTGGGATGGCTGGCCGTCGCCTGGTTCCTGTACCTGCTCCGCGTCGGTGCCATCGTGAGCTTCCTCGCCTCCCACCAGTGGTCCTGGCTCTACTGGCACCAGGTGCTGACCGGCTGGACGGCGCTCGCGCTGCTCTGGGCGGCCCTCGTCTTCTCCTGGCAGCTCGAATGGCGCCGGCGCTACGGCCTGCT
Organism: Gemmatimonadales bacterium; assembly: GCA_035456525.1. GTDB lineage: Bacteria > Gemmatimonadota > Gemmatimonadetes > Gemmatimonadales > GWC2-71-9 > DASTHG01. Next base: position 4,198 of record DATICZ010000142.1, on the reverse strand, counting down.
GGTGCTGTTCCCGCTGGCCTGGTCCTACGTCGCCATCTATCGACTGGACAACTTCCTCCTGGCCGCCGGTCCCGCCGTCCTGTTCCTCAGCCTGGTGACGCTGTGGACCGGCTGGACCTTCCTGCGCTACTACCGTCGCGTACGGGCGACCGGAGCCGCGCTACTTTCCGGCGCCCTGGTCCTCTGGGGCGTGCATCATCTCGACTACCCGTTCCTGCGGGCACGCGGGGCGTGGAGCCCCTGGGGGTACTACCTCGACATCCTCTTTCTGTTCGCCACTGGAGCGGGAATCCTGATGCTGGTGCAGGACGAGCTGCGCCGGGGCGTCGCGGCGCTGTCCGCGCTCTCCGGTGACCTGCAGCCGCGCCGCGACGGGCGCGACGGGCTCGGCACGTTGCTGCAGCGCCCGCTCGCCCTGCCCACGGTCCGGGGCAGCGCCATGATCGCCCTGGAAGGCGATCGCGCACGCTGCGTCGCCGGGGCGGGCGCCTGCGACGGATGGGCGGAAGCACCGTTACCCAGCCGTGCCGCCGAGGCGGCCGTCGCGGCGATCCGTAGCGGACGGCCCGCGTTGCTGCGCGATTGGCCGGACCCCCGGCCCGGCAGTGGAGGCCGCCGCTTCCCCTACGCCGCGCTGCTGCCGGTGTGGCGCGGCGGTTCCGCCACCGGCGCGTTGCTGCTGGTGGGCGACGCGCGCGATCCCTTTACCGCGCTCGACGAGAGTTTCCTGCGGGCGCTGGGCAGCCAGATCGGGGCGGCGCTCGAGCACGCGGACCTGTACCGGCGTCTCGAGGCGCGCACCGCGGAGCTGGCGCGGCTGTCCACCGGCATCATGGAGCAGCAGGAAGCCGAGCGGCGACGACTGTCGCTCGAGCTGCACGACGAAACGGCGCAGGTGCTGGCCGCGGTGAAACTGCAGCTGGGGTTGCTCGCCGAGCGAGTCGAGCCGGGACTGGCGCAACACGTGGCGCATACCGTCGAGTTGATCGACGCCGGGATGCGCAGCGTGCGCCGGGTGACCGAGCAGCTGCGTCCCTCCCTGCTCGACGACCTCGGCCTGGTGCCGGCGCTGCGCTCGCTCGCCGAATCATTCGCGGAGCGCGCGGGAATCGCCGTATCGCTCGACGCGCCGGCGGCGCTGCCGCCGCTCGGCCGTGAGACCGAGCTGGCGCTGTTCCGGGCGACCCAGGAGGCCCTCGCCAACGTCGCCCGGCACGCGGCCGCCAGGACCGTGCGTGTCCTCCTCGCCGACGGCTCCGGGCGCCTGACGCTCGAGATCGCCGACGACGGCCGCGGGCTGCCCGCGGACTTCGACCTCGCGCAGGCCGAGCAGGCGGGCCATCTGGGACTGGCCGGCATGCGCGAGCGGATCGGTGCGCTGGGCGGCAGCGCGGAGATCACCGGGGCACCCGGGGCCGGCGTGCGCGTCCGGCTCGAAATCCCCCTCACCGCGACAGGCACCTGATGACCCGACCTCCGAGCGCTCCTCCCATCCGGGTCCTGGTGGCGGACGATCACACGGTGGTGCGCCAGGGGATCCGTCGCGTGCTCGAGGAGGATCCGGGCCTCCTGGTGGTCGCCGAGGCGGCCACGGGCGGGGAGGTCCTGGAGCGGGCGGCGCGCGAGCGGCCCGACGTCGTGCTGCTCGACCTCACCATGCCGGGTGCCACGGGGCTCGACGTGGTCCGCGCGCTGCGCGAGCGTGTGGCGGAAGCCCGCGTCCTCATCCTCAGCGTGCACGATGACCGGGAATACGTGCTCGAGAGCGTGCGGGCCGGCGCCCACGGATACCTGCGCAAGGATTCGAGCCCCTCGGAAATCCGGCAGGCGATCCGTGCCGTGCACGGCGGGGACTCGTTCTTCAGTCCGCCGGTCGCACGGCACCTGGCGGCGGCGGTGCAGCAGGGCGACGAACAGCCGGGCGCCCTGGAGGATCTCACCAGCCGCGAGCGCGAAGTACTGGTCCGCATCGCCCGCGGTCTCACCAACCGCGAAGCGGCCGGCGAGCTCGGGATCAGCGTCCGCACCGTCGAGGCGCATCGCGACAGCCTGATGCGCAAGTTGCGCATTCACACCGTGGCCGGCCTTACCCGGTTCGCCATGGAGCAGGGGCTGCTCGGCAGCCGATCGTGACCGCGCGCGCGCCGGCGTCGCGCACGCGCAACACCCCCCTCCCGCTGGACGGATTCCGAGGCACATTTCCTCGAATGCCTGACTCCCCTCCTGCCGATACCGCCGCTACTCGCACGCCGCCGACAACTCCACGCCGCTCCGGGAGCGGTCCGGTGTTACAGCCACGCTTCGAGCTCGGCGAGGAGCGCCGGCGACCGGTGCGATTCAGTCTCGAAGGCAAGACGGCGGTCGTGACCGGTGCCGGCCTCGGCATCGGCCGCAGCATCGCCTGGGTGCTGGCGGAGCACTGCGCCAAGGTGATGGTGCTCGACCTGGACGGCGGCCCCGCCGAGGAGGCGGCGGCCGGGATCCGCGCCGCGGGAGGCGCGGCGCACGCGTTCGTCTGTGACGTGACCGACGAGGCGCAGGTGCGCCGGACGTTCGACCAGATCGCCGCCGACCATGGCGGCATCCAGCTGCTCGTGAACAACGCCGGGATCTCGCACGTCGGCACCGTCGAGACGACGACCCCCGAGACGCTCGATCGGCTGTACCGCGTGAACGTGCGCGGGATGTTCCTCTGCCTGCAGGCCGCGATCCGGCACATGCTGGCGGGCGGCGGCGGCGCGATCGTGAATATGGGGTCGATCGCTTCGCTGGTAGGCGAGGAAGAGCGCTTCGCGTACGGGATGAGCAAGGGGGCGGTGCTCGCGATGACCAAGTCGGTCGCGGTGGACTACGTGAAGCGCGGCATCCGCTGCAACTGCGTCTGCCCGTCCCGCATCCACACGCCCTTCGTGGACGGCTTCCTCGCGCGCAATTACCCCGGCCGCGAAGCGGAGATGTTCGCGAAGCTCTCGGCCTACCAGCCGATGGGACGGATGGGGAAGCCGGTGGAGGTCGCGGCGCTGGTGTTGTACTTGTTGTCCGACGAAGCGGCGTTCCTCACCGGGCAGGCCGTGCCGATCGACGGCGGGGTGCTGCGCTAGGCTCTGCGATAGAGCAGCAGGCGATAGGACTTGTATTTCCTGAAGTTGGCCCCGTTGCGCCGGCCGCTGAAGTGCTTGTCCTCGTAGCGCCGCATCGACTTCCGGAATTTCCAGCGCACGACCCGCATCAACCAGGGATGGCGCAGCGTGAGCCGGGCGAGCAGCAGGCGATAGGCGGGCTCGATCGCCTCGCGGTACGCGCCGTCGAGCACGTCGAACGTCGGCGCGATGCCGTCGGTCATGTCCTCGTCGGCCACCGGGAGGAGCGGAAACCGGGCGATCGTCTCCCGGAAACGCGGCAGCTCGTGGCCGCCGCCGATCGGGCTCTTCCCCTCCGCGGGCACGCGGAAGATGTCCGTGATCAGCACGTGACCGCCGGGGTTCAGCAGCGCCAACGCCTTGGCGAACGCTTCCTCCAGCGGAATGAACAGCAGGCTCTCGCTGAAGAGGATCAGGTCGTAGCGGCGGTCGGTCTGGACGTCCTGGAAGCGCGACTCGAAGATCGTCGCGCGTCCGGACAGCACCGCCCGCGCCACGCCCGAGAGCACGCCGTTGGGCGACACGCAGTCCACCTGAAGCCCTCGATCGAGCAGCTTGCGCGCGGTGTTCCCCGCCCCGCAGCCGACGTCCAGAACCGTGCGCACCCCGGCCGGGATGTGCTGCATCAGGAATTCGGTGTAGTGCGCCTGCGCCTGGGCCAGATTGCGGGGCTCCACCGGCAGGCCCTCGGGCCAGAAGCCGTAGTGGAGGTCCTGCATATTGAGGAAGTAGTGGCCGACCAGGAACCCCATGGCGAGCCCGAACTCGCTCGAGGGGAGGTCCGCCTGGAAGGCGGTCGCGGGCAAGCGCGAAACGAGCAGCGGGGAATCCGAGGTCTGCGTGACAGCGGCCGTGCGTCCCTCCCTGGGCTTGGCGCCCCTCAAGCGGGCGCGCGCCGGGAACCATAACCAGAGGGCGGCGGGCGACGCGAGCCCCCGCTTGCCCGCCGCCGGAAGCGGGGAGAGCTTACGTGAATCCGTGCAACATCTTTCCAAGCTCGTCACGCATCTCGCCTGGGCGGATGACCGGGTGCTCGCGTCGCTGCGCAGCGCGACCAC
>DATICZ010000141.1:0-23178 GCA_035456525.1 Gemmatimonadales bacterium | reverse complement strand
GCGTCTCGAAGGCGCGATACAACCCTTCGAGGGCCTCGAGGTCTCCGGCCTTGGCGCGCGCTACCAGGATGTCAGGGACGCTCAGAGAGATCGTCATCGGTCGTAAAGTTAGATGCGGTACGGTCGTGGATGGTCGCAGGTGACGGAGCAGGGAGTACAAAGCAGGGAGCACAGAGCAGTACATGCTGTGCCGGAGCGTACTGCTCCCTGCTCCGTGCTCCTAACCGATTGCTTTCTAGTAAGTTGGCAGCCGGCTGCCTATCTTCACCCCATGCCGGACTCCGAGCTCAAGACCTGGCTGCATCACTACCAGGACGAATCCGACGCCGCCTTCCTTTATAGCGTCCTGGCGAGTGTCGAAGCCGATCCCCGCAAGCAGGTCACCTACGAAAAGCTGGCCGCCGTCGAGCGGCGTCACACCGAGCTGTGGGCCAAGTTGCTGGCGGACCACGGCCATCCGGTTCCCGCGGGCGGGGCGCCGCCGTCCCGCACCGCGCGCGTGATGGCGTGGCTGGGCCGGCGGCTCGGGCCCGCCTACCTGCTGCCGCTGCTGCTGCGGGAGGAGGGACGCGAGGTGAAGGGGTACATCGACCTGCACCGCGATTCCTCGGGCGCAGCGGCCCGGGCCGTGTCCCTGACGCTCGCGAAGGAGTCGGCCGAGCATGCGGGGACGCTCGCCGGGTTAGTCGGCGCCAGCGCCGAGCCGTGGCACCAGACCGAGTCGGGCGGTTTCCTGCGCAACGTGGTGTACGGCTTCAACGACGGGCTCACCGCCAACTTCGGACTCGTGGCCGGCGTGATCGGCGCCAACGTCACGCCGCACGTCGTGCTGATCTCGGGCGTGGCGGGGATGATCGCCGACGCCCTGTCGATGGGCGCCTCCGGATTCCTCGCCGCCAAGAGCGAGCAGGAGGTGTACGCCCACGAGATCGCGATGGAACGGGAAGAGATCCGCCTGATGCCGGAGGTCGAGGCGGAAGAGCTGGCGCTGATCTACGAGGCGAAAGGCATCGAGGAAGATCGGGCCCGTCAGATGGCCGCGCAGGTGATGCGCGACCCCGGGCGCGCCCTCGAGGAAAGCGTGCGGGAGGAATTGAAGATCGGTGAGGCCCGGAGCACGCCGCTCAAGGAAGGTTGGGTGACCGGCGTCGCGACGGCCGTGGGAGCGCTGATCCCCGTGGCCCCGTTCCTGTTCCTCTCGGGAGCGGCGGCGGCGTGGACGGCGTTCGCGGTGGCGATGCTGTCGCACTTCGCGGTCGGGGCCGCCCGCAGCTTCTTCACCGGCCGCAGCGTGTTCCGCTCCGGGATCGACATGTTCGTGGTGGGGCTGGGAGTGGCGGGCGTCGGCTACCTGGTGGGGGACGTGATCGCGAAGCTGCTTTGAGGGACGGGGGATGAGGGACGGGGGAGGGGTACCCTTCCCCCTTCCCACTTCCCCCTTCCCTCGTCAGACCACCAGATTCACCAGTCGATCCTGCACGTAGACGATTTTCTTGAGCGGATTGCCGTCGACGAACTTCTTGACGCCGTCCAACTCCAGCGCCAGCGCCACGACCTGCTCCTGCGACGTCCCGCGACCCAGCATCAAGCGCCCCCGCAGCTTCCCGTTGACCTGCACCGCGATCTCGACTTCTCCCGCCTGCGCGAGACGCTCGTCGTGGGCGGGCCAGCGCTCGTCGAACACCGAACGGCCGGCGCCGCCCAGCAGCGACCACAGCTCCTCGGCCAGATGCGGGGCGTAGGGGGCGAGCAGGAGCAGGAGCGGCCGCACGGCGCTCCGGCTCCCTGCTTCGTGCTCCCGAACGACGTTCACGTACTGCATCATCGCCGCGATCGCGGTGTTGTAGTTGAGCGTCGCGGTATCCCCGGTCACCTTCTTGATCGTCTGGTGCAGCTTCGTGAGCACCTCGGGCGGCACGGGGGTGGCTGCGTCCGGGGGGGGGGCCGCGGCGGCTTCGTGGGCCAGGGCCCACACCTTCTCCAGGAAGCGCCGGATTCCCGTGATCCCCTCGTCGCGAAAGTCGCCGCCTTCCTGGAACGGCCCGAGGAACATCAGGTACATGCGGAACGTGTCGGCGCCCCACTGTTTGATGTAGGCGTCGGGAATGACCACGTTGCCGCGCGACTTCGACATCTTCGCGCCGTCCTTCACGATCAGGCCGTGCGCGCGGAGCTTCGGGAACGGCTCCTCGAACGCGACGTGCCCCTGCTCCTGGAGCACCATGGTGATGAAGCGCGAGTAGAGCAGGTGCAGCACGGCGTGCTCGTTGCCGCCGATGTAGCTCGTCACCGGCAGCCAGGTCTTCGTGCGCGCCGGGTCGAACGGCCGGTCGGCGAACTCGCTGGACGGGTAGCGCAGGAAGTACCACGACGAGTCGAGGAAGGTGTCGGAGACATCCGTCTCACGCCTGCCGGCGGCGCCGCATTGCGGACACGGCACGTTGTACCACTCGGTGTGCCGCGCCAGCGGAGAGACCCCGCTGTCGTCGGGCCGGAAGTCCTCGATCGGCGGCAGCAGCACCGGGAGGTCCCGCTCGGGCACGGGGACCGGTCCACAACGATCGCAATAGATGATCGGGATCGGCGGGCCCCAGTAGCGCTGGCGCGAGATGCACCAGTCGTGGAGCCGGTACTGGACTCTGGGCGTGCCCACCTGCCGCTCCGCCAGCCAGGCGACGATCCGCTTGCCGCCCTCCCGGCACGCCAGGCCGTCGAAGCGCCCGGAGTTCATGAGCACGCCGTCTTCGGTCACGGACGGCAGCGCATCGCCGTGCTCCCCCTCGACCTTCACCACCTGCCGGATGGGAAGGCCGAACTGCGTCGCGAACGCGTGATCCCGCTCATCGTGGGCCGGCACGGCCATGATGGCGCCAGTACCGTACTCCATCAGGACGTAATCGGCGATCCAGATGGGAATGGCCTCGCCCGTGGCCGGATTGCGCGCATACGAGCCGAGGAACACCCCGGTCTTCACTTTTTCGCCCACGCGGCGCGCCACGACGTCCCGTGATTGCACCTCGCGCTGGTAGGCGCGCACGGCGGCGCGCTGCTCCCCGGCGGTCAGCGCCTCGACCAGCGGGTGCTCCGGCGCGAGCACCAGGTAGGTGGCGCCGAAGACGGTGTCGGGGCGGGTGGTGAAGACCGTGATCGTCTGGCCGGCGGGCGTCGTGAACACGAGCGCCGCCCCCTCGCTGCGGCCGATCCAATTGCGCTGCAGGGCAAGTGTGGATTCCGACCAATCGAGCGTGTCGAGGTTGCGCAGCAGCCGCTCGGCGTAATCGGTGATGCGAAAGAACCACTGGTCCAGCGAGCGCTGTTCCACCGGCGTATCGCAGCGCTCGCAGCGGCCGTTGATGACCTGCTCGTTGGCGAGCACGGTCTTGTCCTTCGGGCACCAGTTCACCGCCGCGCGCTTCTTGTAGGCGAGCTTCGCCTTGTAGAGCTGCAGGAAGAGCCACTGGGTCCACTTGTAGTAGGCCGGATCGGTGGTCGAGAGCTCGTGGCGCCAGTCGAACATCCCGCCGAAGCGGCGCAGCTGGCGCCGGAACGTGTCGATGTTGCGCGGGATGAGCTGCGCCGGGTTCGTGCCGACCGCGAGGGCGTAGTTCTCCGAGTGGATGCCGAACGCATCGAACCCGATCGGCTCGAATACGTCGAAGCCCTGCAGCCGCTGGAAGCGCCCGTAGATGTCGGCACCCGTGAAGGCGAACATGTTCCCCACGTGCAGGCCTTCAGCCGACGGATAAGGGAACATCATGAGGTTGTAGAACGGCCGTGCGGGCCGGTCGAGCTCCGGCTCGTTGGTATGGCGCTCGACCCAGCGGGCCTGCCAGACCGCTTCCACCGCGCCCGGGTCGTAGGTGGGGATATCGTGCATATCGCGGGAAGCTACACAGCCTTGCCCGCCCCTGTCACGCGTCATACCTTAGCGACTCGGCCCGCCATGGCGACACGCGCTCCGCATCTCAGCAGAACTTTCCTCCTCTCCGGGGTCGCGGTCGCCGCCGTGCTGACCATCCTGCTGGGATCGGTCGTCGGCGGCAGTACGCGCCGAACGCTCGAAGCGGTGGCGAACCGTCACGCCGTCGAGACCGCCCGCACCGCCGCCGCCCTGACGGACGGCTACCTGCACGAGCTCCGTCATCAGGCGGAGCTGCTCGCCACCCTGCCGCCCATCATCGCCGCCGCCCGTGACGCGACACAGCAGGTGACGGCCCGCGGGCTGGATCGACTGCCGATGCCCGAGGTCGAGCGTCGCTACGCCGGGCCGCGCCAGCTGGGCGGCGACCCCGAGTTGCAGGCGTTTCTCCGGGGATTCCCGGAGCGCTCCGAGCTGGTCGAGATCTTCTTCACCGAGGCTCACGGCCTCGTGGTACTCGGCTCCGACCGTCCGTCCGACCTCGTCCAGCAGGACGAGGAGTGGTGGCAGGCCGCGATGCGGGATGGATCGTACGAGAGCGACGTGCAGTACGACTCGTCGGCCGGCGCGCCCGCCATGGAGTTCGATATCGCCATCCGCCCGAACCCGGTCGCTCGGCCCGTGGGCGTGTTGAAGGCGGCTTTCGGGCTCGATACGCTGCGCGGCCTGCTCGCGGTGGCGCCGCTGGCGAACAATGCCGTGCTCCAGCTGGTGGACGATCAGGGCCGGCTGCTCGCCTCTCCCACCCTGGAACGCCTTCCCGAGCGCCAGCGCCCGGCCGCCAGCGACAGCACCGGCGTCGCGGTCGTCCGCGGGGGAGGCGCGCGGGGGGACGAGATCGTCGTCTCCGTGCCGGTGAACGAGGGGCGCTGGCGCGCGCTGTACCGCCAGCCGGTTGCGTCGGCTTACGAGACCGCGTGGCGCACGCAACGGAGGATCTGGTTCGGGGCGGTGGGATTTCTCGTCCTGAGCCTCGGCGTCCTGCTCCTGCTCGGCCGCTGGCTCGACCAGCGGGTGACGGAGCCGGTGCGCGCCGCCGCCGCGGTCACCGGGAGGGTGGCGAGCGGCGATCTGACGGTCGACCTCGAAGCCGGGGCGGGCCAATCGAGCGAGGCGCGCAGCCTGCTGGCCTCGGTGCACACGATGGTGGCGGCGCTGCGCCGGCTGGTCGGCGCGATCCGGTCGGCCTCCGACGAATCCGCCGCGATGGCGGCGGAGATCTCCGCGGCCACGCAGCAGATGAGCGCTTCCACCGAAGAGATGACCTCCACCACCCAGGACCTGACGAAGCGGGCGGCGGAGCAGGCCCAGCTGGTGCGGGCGGCCGCCGACGACGCCGGGCGGATCCTCCAGATCGCCACGGCCCTCGCCGCCGGCGCCGAGGACTCGGTGCGCCGCAACGCCGAGCTCGCGGGCCTGGCGCGCCATCACCGCGAGCAGCTCGATCAGAGCATCACTCAGCTGACGCGCCTCGCCGAAGAGATCGAGCGCGGGGCGGACGATGCCGAGGCCCTCGCGACCTCCTCCGCGCAGATCCAGAAGTTCGTGGGCCAGGCCAAGGCGGTGGCCACGCAGACGAACATGCTGGCGCTCAACGCCGCCATCGAAGCCGCGCGGGCCGGCCCGCAGGGCCGCGGATTCGCGGTGGTCGCCGACGAGGTCCGCAAGCTGGCCTCCCTCGCAGCGGCCGCCGCTACCGAGACCGCCGACACCGTCCGTGGTGTGCTCACCCGCGCCCAGGAGACCCGCGATCGGCTGCAGCGTCTGGCCCAGACCGGGGCGGTGGTCCGGGAGACCGCCCAGACGGCGTCCCAGGGATTGGCGCTGGTCGCGGGCGAGGCGGAAGCGAACGACGCCTGGAGCCAGGAGATCGCCACCTCGGCCGTCGAGGTGCGCCACCTCGTGGACGAGATCGCCGCCCGGCTCGCGGCGGTGGCGATGGGAACCGACGGGTTGTTGGCCTCGGCCCAAGAAATCGCCGCCTCGAGCGAGCAGCAATCCGCCTCCACCGAGGAGATCGCCTCCTCCGCCAATCAGCTCGCCGAAGCCGCCGATCGTCTGCAGGGAGCGGTGAAAACGTTCCGCATCGTGGCGGAGCAGCCGGCCGCGGCGCCGGCGCCGCCGCCCGACGATCAGCCGCTCCCAGGACCCACGCTCGCTCCGGAGGTCGCCACATGAGAGCGGCAATTCGCCTCGCAGCCATCGCCACCCTCGCTGCCTCTCCCGCGGCGGCACAACAGCCCGGAACCATCGAGCTCGGCTTGTTCGCCCGGTTCACGCGCTTCGACCAGTCCCTCAACTTCGACAACACGATCGGAGGCGGCGGGCGCCTGAATGTGTTCTTCATGCCCAACCTGGCCTTCGAAGCGGCCGCCACCATACAGTCCACGACCACCACCGGGAGCGCCGATGTCGGCCTGGTCCCGGTCGAGCTCCGACTGCTGTACGCTGCCCCGGTGGCGGCGAGCGCCGCCGTGCTGGTCGGCGCGGGATACGTGCACCAGGTGTACCGCAAGAGCGTCGACGGCTGGGAGGACGGCCTCAGCGGCCTGCTGGGGGTGCGCGTGGAGCTCGGCAACCGGCTGGTCGGTCGGCTGGAGGGAGTGGCCGATTACTTCCCCTCGCCGCTCAATACGACCGCCGGCGTGCAGGACAACTGGGACTTCTCCATTCAGGGCGGCCTCGGCGTACAGCTCGGCGGCGGCGCGCCGGGCGTCCGGGACAGCGACCGCGACGGGGTGATGGACGCGGTGGATGCCTGCCCCGACACCCCGCGCGGGGAGGCCGTGGATGGCCGTGGCTGCCCCCTGCCCAAGGACGCCGACGCCGACGGCGTCGTGGACGCGAGCGACCGCTGTCCCGACACTCCCGCCGGCGAGCGCGTCGACGCCGACGGGTGCACCCTGCCCGCGGACGCCGACGGGGACGGCGTAGTGGACGGTAACGACCGCTGTCCGGGCACCACCGAAGGCGTACAGGTGGATGCCGCCGGGTGCCCGCTCGACACGGACCGCGACGGCGTTCCGGACGCGACCGACAAGTGCCCCAGTACTCCCACGGGAGACCAGGTCGATGCCGTGGGATGCTCGCTGCCCAAGGACGCGGACCAGGACGGCGTTCTCGATTCCGTCGACAAGTGCCCGGGAACCCCCGCGGGCGAGCGTGTCGACGCGGCGGGCTGCCAGATCCTGTTCGTCGGGACGGAGCGGACGCTCGTGCTGGAGGGGGTGAACTTCGAGACCGGCAGCGCCAACCTCACCGACCAGTCCCATAACACGCTTGACCGGGTGGCCGCGAGTCTCCAGGCCTACCCCACCCTGCGGGTCGAGGTCGCGGGATACACCGACAGCCGCGGCAGCCTGGCGACCAACCGGCGCCTGTCGCAGGCGCGGGCCGACGCGGTCCGGGCATACCTGATCTCGCAGGGCGTCGATCCGCTGCAGCTCACGGCGCGTGGGTACGGCCCCACCAGCGCGGTCGCCTCGAACGCGACCGAGACCGGGCGCGCGCGGAACCGGCGCGTGGAGCTGCATCGGCTCAACTAGCCAAGACGGTGGAGGATGGTGGAAGTCACCGTCCTTCACAGCCTTTCTTTTTGTGACCCACCTCACGCGCTTTTGGCCCGCGTGTTTTCGGCGACTCCTGCGCGCGCATCCGGGGTAATCCCGCCAGTCGATTTCACCCCAATTGCGAAAGGAGGCCGCGATGCGCTCTCGCATCCCCGCGGCGCTCGTCATCCTGGCCGCACTCGGTTCCGCCGGACTCACCGCCCAGGATCCCGGCACGCTCGAGCTCGGGGCGTTCGGCCGCTTCACCCGGTTCGACCGCACGCTCGGACTCGATAATTCGTTCGGCGGCGGCGGCCGGCTCGGAGTATTCGTGGCGCCGGGCCTCGCGCTCGAAGGGACCGGCGGCTACCTGCCGACCACCGGACCGTTCGTCGCGAACAGCCGAATAATCCCGCTGCACGCCCGTCTGGTGTACGCCCGGCCCATCGCGGGGCCGGTCGCGGTAATGCTGGGCGGCGGCTACGTGCACAACGTCTATGGAACGACCGGGAACGTATCGGACGATGGCGTGAGCGGCCTGTTCGGCCTGCGCTTCGGCATGGGACCGTCCTTCGCCATGCGCATCGAAGCCATCGAGGATTTCATCCCGTCGCCCAACAACCAGGCCGCCGGCGTTCCCAACAACTGGAACTTCACGCTGCAGGCCGGGCTCAGCACGTGGCTGGGGCGCTCCCATCCCAGGGACTCGGACGGGGACGGCATCGTGGACCGGCTGGACTCCTGTCCCGCCACGCCGGCTCGTGAGGCCGTGGACGACAAGGGCTGCGCTCTGCCCAAGGACGCCGACGCCGACGGTATCGTGGACCGGTTGGACCGGTGCGCGGACACGCCGGCCGGCGATCGCGTGGACGCGAGCGGCTGCTCGCTGCCGAAGGACGCCGACGGCGACCACGTCATGGACGATGCGGACCGCTGTCCCAACACGGCGCCCGGCGAGGCGGTCGATGCGGCGGGCTGCCCCCGCGACTCCGACCGCGACGGCATCCTCGATGCCGTAGACAAGTGCGCGAACACGCCCGCGGGCGCGATCGTGGACGCGACCGGTTGCCCGCCGCCCACCGATGCGGATCGCGACGGCGTCGTCGACTCGAACGACAGGTGCCCGGGGACCGTTGGCGGCGAACGGGTGGATTCGATCGGCTGCCCCGCCCTGTTCGTCGGCGCCGAGCGGACGCTCGTGCTCGAAGGTGTGAGCTTCGAGACCGGGAAGACCGTGCTGACGGCGCAGGCGCGGGGGGCGTTGGACCGGGTCGCGGTGAACCTCAAGGGGCATCCCGGTCAGCGCGTGGAAGTCGCCGGGTACACCGACAGCCGCGGCACGGCCGGTGCCAACCTGCGGTTGTCCCAGGCCCGGGCCGATGCGGTCCGCGGCTATCTCATCGAACGCGGTGTGCCGCCGGAGCAGGTGGTGTCGCGCGGGTACGGTGAGGACGATCCGGTAGACACCAACGCGACGGCCGTGGGCCGTGCGCGGAACCGGAGAGTGGAGCTGCACCGGGTGAACTAAAAGAGGACGGTGGAGGACGGTGGAAGTCGGTGGAGGTTGGTGAAGGTTGGCGGAGGGCGCGACGGTTTACCTCCACACCCTCCACCGTCCTCCACCGTCTTCGACCGCCCTCCACCGTCAGTCCCCGAAGTGCGCCACCCGCACCTCGAGGATGTCCGGCAACTTCTCGAGCCGCGTGCGCACGGCGTCCACCGGCGGCTGGTCCACCGTGATCGCGGCGAGGGCCTCTCCTTCGCGCGCGTCGCGGCCCTGGTGCCAGCTCGCGATGTTCACACCGGACTCGCCCAGCATCGTCCCCACCTGCCCGATCACGCCCGGCACGTCGCGGTTCCGCACCACCAGCAGCCATCCCTCCGGCGCCACGTCCACGTGGTACTCGTCGATCCGGATGACCCGGCCGTGGCTCCCCACCAGGGCCCCGGCGACGCGCACGCGGCCGCCACCGGCTTCGATCTTGACGCCGATCGAGGTCTCGAACCCGGGCTCCGGGGCGCCGCTGCGACGGGTGAGGCGGATGCCGCGCTCCTCCGCGAGCACGGGGGCGTTGACCATGCTCACCGGCCCCTCCCCCAACCCCGCGAGCAGGCCCTCGAGTGCCGCGACCAGGACCGGCCGGGCCGCTTCCTCGTCCTTGCCGCCGTAGGTGACTTCGACCGCGGTCACGTCCCCCGCGGCGAGTCCCGCCGCCAGGCGGCCCAGCCTGCGAGAGAGCACGAGCAGCGGGGCGGCGCGCCGCAGGATGTCGCCCCCGATGCCGGGCACGTTGACCGCCGTCGAGAGGTCCCCCGCCAGCAGCGCGTCGCGCACGGCGACGCAGATCTCCTGGGAAACCCGGTCCTGCGCCTCGGCCGTGGAGGCCGCGAGATGCGGCGTGAGGATCACCCGGTCGAGCTTGCGCAGCGCCGAGTCCGCGGGCAACGGCTCCTGGGCGAAGACGTCCACCGCCGCGCCCCGGATCTGCTTGTTGGTGACGGCCGCGACCAACGCGGCCTCGTCCACCAGCTCGCCGCGCGCCGTATTGATGAGCACGGCGGTCTTCTTCATCATCGCCAGGCGCTCGGCGTTGATCAGATGACGCGTCTGGTCGCTCAACGCGACGTGCAACGTGACGACGTCCGCGCTCGCCAGCAGCTGGTCGAGCGGGAGGATCTTGACCTGCAGCTCCGCCGCGCGCTCGGGCGGCAGAAACGGATCGTGGCCCACGACGTTCATCCCGAAGGCGCGGGCGATCTGCGACACGTGCCCCCCGATCCGCCCCAGGCCCACGATGCCCATCGTCTTGCCGCGCAGTTCGGTGCCTTCGTACTTCTTGCGGTCCCACTCGCCGCGCCGCATCGATTCCGCCGCCCACGGAATGTGGCGCACCAGCGCGAGGAGCAGCGCCATGGCGTGCTCGGCGGCGCTCACGGTGTTGGCCCCGGGCGCGTTCATCACGGCGATGCCGCGCCGGGTCGCGGCCGTCACGTCGATCGTGTCCACGCCGATCCCGGCCCGGGCGATGACCCGGAGCTGCGGGGCGCGGTTCAGCAGGTCGGCGGTGACGCGCGTTTCACTGCGCACGATGAGGGCGTGGCCGCCCTCCAGCGCCCGCTCCAGCTCCTCGCGCGGCTTGCCGGCGCAATTGGCGACCTCGATCCCGGGCGTGTTGGCCAGGAGCTCGAGGCCTACGGGGGCCATCTTGTCGGCGACGACGACCCGGAGCGTCACGCCAAAGCCTGCCCCACGAGCGGCAGCAGCTCTTCGACCGCGGCGACCGAGTGGTCTCCCATGTGGCCGATGCGGATGGTCGAGTCCTTGAGGGCCCCATACCCCGACCCGATCGTCCACCCCTGCGCCTTGAGCTTGCCGACCACGTCCTTGGCGCTCCTGCCGGCGGGGAGCCGGAGGCAGCTCACCGTCCAGCTGCGGCGTCCCTCGGGCGGCAGGTACGCGATTCCCTTGGCCTGGGCCCACCGCTCGACCGTCTGGCGCATCACCTCGTGGCGCTTCCAGCGCGCCTCGATGCCGCCCTCGGCGGCGATCCGGTCGAGCTGGCGGTCGAGCGCGAAGAAGAGCGACAGGGCGGGCGTGTTGGTGGGCTGGAACTTGGACATCGCCTGCTCGAAGCTCGGCAGGTCGAAATAGAGCCCGCGGGCCGGGAGGGTCTTGGAGCGCTCCAGCATCCGTTGTGAGGCGATGCCGAGCGTCAGGCCCGGCGGCAGGGCGAGCGCCTTTTGCGAGCCGGTGAAGGTGAAGTCGAAGCCCCAGGCGTCGGTCTCGACCGGACTGCCGGCCATGGACGTGACCGCGTCCACGAGGACCAGCACGTCGTCGAACTCGCGCGCGACCGTGGCGAGCGCCGCGACGTCCTGCAGCACCCCCGTCGAAGTCTCCGAGTGCGCCAGCGTGATGGCGTCCACGGGCGTCCGCTTCAGGGCCTCGCGCAGCCGGTCAGGCTCCACCGCCTCGCCCAGCGGCACGTCCAGGCGCACACACTCCTTGCCGGTCGCGGTGACGAGGTGCGCGAAGCGCTCGCTGAACGCGCCGTTCACGATCGAGAGGGCGCGCTGGCGAACGCCGTTGCGCACGGCCATCTCCATGAACCCGGTCGCCGAGGCGGTACCGATCAGCACCGTGCGCGACGTGCGAGCGAGGGCCTGGAGCTGGGGCGCCATCTTCTGCAGCAGCTGCTCCATCGCACCCGAGCGGTGGCCGAACATGGGGCGCACCTGGGCGGCGAGGACGTCGGGGTGGACGTCGGTGGGGCCGGGGAGGAAGAACTTTCCGAAGGCGGCGCTCACGCGCCCGCCTGCGCCAGGTGCTCCACCAAGCCGCCGAACACGACTTCGCTCGTCTTCACCAGGCGCACGCCCTCGTCGCCCCAGTCCTTCAGCATCTGCTCGCCTACGTCGCGGTCGATCGGCTTCATCGCGTCGGTCACGGCGAACAGCCGGATGCCGGGACGGTGCTGCAAAAAGCCTTCGATCGCGTACCGGTTGCACACATCGAGGGCGACGCCGTAGAGCACGATATCCTCGGGGGCGAGCGCATCCACCACGGGCAGCACGTTGGGATTGGTGAAGACATCGAACCAGTGCTTGTGGAAGACGATGTGGCCGGGATACCCCCGCACCAGGTCCGCCAGGACCTTGGGGTCCTGGGGGTCGGGCTCGATGACCAGCGCGTCGCCCAACGAGGTTTCGGGGATCTTCTTCTGCCCTGGAGTACCGCGCATGCAGTGCAGCGGGAACGTATCCTTGAAGTTCGGCGATTCGGACAGCTCCCGGTGTCCCTCTTCGTGATCGTCCGCGCTCGCCACGACTCGGATCCCGTGCCCGTGGGCATAGTCGGTGAGCCGCTTGAGGTTCGGAATGATGTGCTCGGCATCCGGCACGTACAGCTTGCCGTCCGCCCGCATGAAGTCGTATTGGGTGTCGACGTCCCAGAAGATGACCCGCGCCATGCTGCTCCTCGTGAAGACCCAAGAGTAATGCTGCGAAAGGAATCTCTGCGGGAGATGCGGCGCATGTCAACGGGAACGCGCGGCGTCGCTCTTCACAAATCCAGCGACTCCATGCGCTTGGTACGATAGGAGATGGCGAGGTCGAAACGCCGCGCCATCCCCGGACGACCGAACGTCACGGCCTGCACGGTGCGGCGCAGGTCCGGCGGCAGCTCCGCGGCGGCCAGCCGCTGCACCGCCGCGACACGCACCGAGTCGAGGCCGAACGTCGTCTCGGGGGGATCGAGCACCCACCCGTATCCGATGGAGCGAATGATCTCGTCGCGCACGGGGAGCGGCACGCCGGAGTCCAGCGCCCATTCGGCGAGCGCGGAGGCGCCCGCCGGTGTGGCCCCGGAGGTGGCGATCAGCGCCCGCACGTGCCGTACCTCGCCCAGCCGCCGGTCGAGCACCGCCAGCATCGCGGGGGCCAGGCGGCGCGCCGAGTCGCTCTCCGCCAGCTGTGAGTCCCGGTCGATCATCTGGTAGGCGTCGCGCTCCTGGCGGATCCCCAGAATCACCAACAGCAGATCGGATCGAGCCTGGAGGTCGTGGGCGCATTGGATCGCGAGTTGGACCGCCGCCCGGGCGCGCTCCGGCTCCCCGGATTCCAGCGCATGGCGGGCGGCGGCGAGCATGGCGTGACCGGGCGGCTGGGACTCCGCGGGCGGAGGCGGACGGCCCTGGAGCGATTCGACGACCACGGCGCGCCCGGCGGCGTGCCAGGTGGTCGCCTGCCAGGAGTCCTGGGGGAACGTGTCACCGAACACCATCACCGGGCGGCTCGTCGTGCGCCAGCGGGCGTAGGTCCGCGTGTTCACCGGCGCCGGTACCGGGATCAACGCGGCGAGATCGTAGGTCGACAGCGAGTCGAGGGCGGCGCTCGCCTGGGCCGGGGTGACGGGCGGCTGCGATGGAGGACTCTCGAAGCCGCTCTTCGCGACGATGAGCCATGAAGCGACGCCCAGCACGAGCAGCAGGCCGCCGCACCCGAATGCTCCGTAGACGATTTTCTTGTGCGCGTCGGGGCTCACGTCACCCGTTCCAGCCGGGGATTCGGCCGGTAGCTGCGCCCCACCTTGGCGCAGGGCTTCCCTTCCACCTGCACGATGTCGGCCGTGAAGTCGAAGCGTCCCTGGAACAGGCTGGAGCCGACGCCGTACATGTCCACCGGGACGCCCTCTTCCTCGAACGCGCGGATCTTCTCCACGGTGAACCCGCCGGACACGACGATCTTCACGCGCGTGAACCCTTCGCGGTCCAGCGCCCGCCTAACTTTCCACGCGAGCTGCGGATTCACGCCGGTCGGCCGGAAGGTTCCCATCTCGGGGACGATCGCCTTGTCCACGAGGGTCTCCGAGGTGTCGAGCCGGACCCCGTACAGCCGGTCGCCCAGGGCCCTGGCGACCTCCAACGACGTGGTGACGCAATCGTTGTCGAAATCCACCAGGGTGATGAGCCGCGTCTCGGCGTCCATGTGCTCCGCGAACTTGACCGAGGCCCGCACCGTATCGCCGCCGTACGCCGCGATCAGCGCGTGCGGCACGGTGCCGATCCCCTCCGATCCCCACCACGACGCCTGGGCGTCGGTGGAGACGCCGATCGCGCCGGCGATGTGCGCGGCGTAGCCGTCGCCCGTCTGGACCAGCCAGTGATCGTGCCGCGCGGGGAAGAACATGACCTGCTTGGGGCGCGCCGCCTCCACCACGCGGCGCGTGTTCGTCCCGACCTTGGTGCGGCGGGCGAGCACGCCGAGGTACAGGGTCTCGAGGTTCGCGAACGCGTCGTACGGCCCTTCGATCAGCAGCACGGTTTCCCAGGGGGCGACCTCGTCCCCATCGTAGAGGGCGAACACCTCGAGCTCCTCCCACGACTGGGCGCACAGCTTGAGAATGGCGATGGCCTCGTCCGACCCGCCCAGGTACGCGTGCGTCTTGCCGAACACCTGCATCGTGACGCGGGGCCGGTGCCGGTCGGCGATCAGCACGTCGCGGGCGCGCACGAAGTACTTGTCGGAGTAATAGCCTTCGCGCATCCGCGCCACCGGCAGGTTGAAGATCGCCGGGTCGAGACGCGGCTTGCGGGGAGCGGCAGGAGGGCGGGGCATGGGGTTCCTGGTTAGGGAATCTCTTCGGAGACGCGGTAGCGCAGCTGGCGGCGCTGCATCCAGCGCACCGCGAACGCGTCGGCGAGGGAACGAAAGACCCGGTTCCACATCCCGTATTTCGTGCGGCCGCTGCGGCGCGGCCGATGGCGCACGGCGACCTCGGTCACCGTGCCGCCGCGCATCCTGACCAGGGTCGGCAGGAAGCGGTGCATCCCGGTGAACCACGGCACCTCGCGCAGCGCCTCGGCGCGAAACGCCTTGAGAGAGCAGCCGGTGTCGCGGATCGTCTCGTGGTTCAGCCAGTTGCGCACGCCGTTGGCGATCCGGCTCTGCAGGCGCTTCCAGGCGGAGTCGTGGCGCTGCGCGCGGTAGCCCGCGACGGCCGAGGCGCCGCCCCGCTCGAGCGCTTCGAGCAGCGCCGGGACGTCCGCCGGATCGTTCTGGCCGTCGGCGTCCATGGTCACGATCACCGCTCCGCGCGCCGCCCGAAACCCGGCGGCGAAGGCCGCGGTCTGGCCCGCGTTGGCGGCGAACGACACGATGTGCAGCTCGGGGTGCGTGCGCTTCAGGGTCTTGAGGGCCTCGAGCGACCCGTCGGTCGAGCCGTCGTCCACCACCACGACTTCGTAGCGCCGGCCTCCTCCCGACATCGCCGCCGCGATCTCGGCCACCAGGGGCTCGAGGTTGTCGCGCTCGTCATACACGGGGATGACGATGGAAACGTCAACCGGGTCCGGCACGGTGGAGCTCGGGGGCATCGGGGTGCTTGGCACGGAGTCGCGCGAGCAGGGCGTCGGCCTTGGCCGGGTCGCGCTGGTTGAGGCGATAGATCTCGGCGAGACGGATGCCGACGAGGATCTCGTGGTGCGGCTCGAGCGGCTGGGTGATCAGGCGCTCCAGCCGCGCCGTGTGCTCGTCGAGGGATTCGGCGGCGTCCGGCAACGCCGGGCCGCCGGAGAGCTGGCCCAGGAAGAATCGGCCGGCGGGCTCGAGCACCGAGCCGAACAGCCCGCCGAGAAAGCCCCACGCCGCCCACAGGATCCCGATGAGGGCGACGAGTCTCCACTCGATGCGGCCGGTGGAGACCAGGACCACGAGCAGGGCCAGCGCCGCCACTGCCGCGGCCATGCCGAGGATCCAGGCGACCACGGCGCGCGGATTCGGCGGATCGTACCGGGACACGGCCAGAACGTAGAATCCGCTCCGGGCTTCCACAAGTTGACAGCGCCGAGGGCCGGGGCTAAAACACCACCCGTCCATTCGCCACCGTATCGGAGTCGTCCGTGACCCCAGACGTTTCGCGCCGCGAGTTCCTCGCGTCCACGGCGGCCGGGGGGGGGCTCGCCGCCGCCGGGACACTCGCTATCCCCCATGCGCTGCGGGTCCCGCGCCCGCTGCCCCCGCGACGCGCCTGGGCGGCGCAGCCGGTCGTCATCAGCTCCGCCAACAGCCTGCGCCCGGTCCAGAAGGCGTACGACCTCCTGCTGCAGGGCGCCGATCCGCTCGACGCGGTGGTCGAGGGGGTGAAGATCCAGGAGCTCGACCCGAACGATCAGTCGGTGGGGTACGGCGGGCTGCCGAACGCGGATGGTGTCGTGCAGCTCGACGCATCCTGCATGCACGGCCCCAGCAAGCGGGCCGGCGCCGTGGGCGCGCTCGAAGGCATCAAGACGCCCTCCGAGGTGGCGAAGCTCGTCCTGAAGTACACGAGCCACATCTATCTCATGGGCGCGGGCGCCAAGCGGTTCGCCCTGTCCTACGGCTTCAAGGACGAAGACCTGCTCACCGACGCCTCCCGGCAGGCCTGGCTCGAGTGGCGCGCCAACCTGAGCCCCAGCGACAACTGGCGCGACGTGCCGGGCAACACCCCGATGGTGGTGCACCCGCCCACGGGCACGATCAACTGCAATGCCGTCACGCCGGCGGGCGACATCGCGTCGGTCACCACGACGAGCGGCCTCGCCTGGAAGATCCCCGGCCGGGTGGGCGACAGCCCGATCGTCGGCGCGGGACAGTACTGTGACAACGAGATCGGCGCCGCGGGCTCGACCGGCCTTGGCGAAGTGAACATCATGGTGTGCGGCGCTTTCCTGACCGTGGACCAGATGCGGCGCGGCATGAAGCCCACCGACGCCTGCCTCGAGACGCTGCGGCGCGCCGTGCGGCTGAGCGACCCGCGCCTCCTCACCCCGGACGGGAAGCCGCGCTACCAGCTTAACTTCTACGCGGTCAACAGGCGCGGCGAGTTCGGTTCGGCGGCGCTCTACTCGAGCCGCTTCGCGGTGCACGACGGGACACAGGCCCGGTTCGTGGACGCGGCACATCTCTACGAAGGAGCGGTCCCAGGTTGAGCGTGCGACGATTGGTGCCATGGCTCGTGGCCGCGCTGAGCGGCTCCCGCCTCGCCGCCCAGACGGCCCGGGAGCCGACCATGTGGGATTACACGGTCACTCCTTACGGCTACTTCAGCAGCATCGACGGCTGGTGGCTGGCGGGCTACGGGCGCGTCTACAGTCCCATCGGGTTCAGCGAACGCCCCGAGCCGCACCGCGCCGCGATCACGCTCACCGGTGGCGCGAGCACCGAGGGCAGCCACCTGGTGGAGCTGGATGCCCAGGCGCCGGCGCTCTGGACGGGGTGGCGTGTGGGACTCACCCTTGACGCCCTGCGCGCCAACCGCCTGGGGTATTTCGGCATCGGCAACGGCACCGCCTATGACCGGGACAGCATCACGCCGACAAGCCCGTACTTCTACGGCGTGAGCCGCAGCTCGAAGCTCGCCCGGCTGACGATCCAGCGTCGCCTGGCGGGTCCACTGCGCGTCCTGGTCGGCGGGACGCTCGAGCACACGTCCTACCGCACCCTCCCCGGCGACGGGCTGTTCGCGCGAGACCGCGCGGCCGGCGTCGCGGACACAGAGCCGTTCAATGATGCCGCGCTCCGCGCCGGTTTCGTCGCCGATTCACGAGACAACGAGATCGACCCGCATTCCGGCGTCCTCGCCGAGGCGCTCTTCGCCGGAGCGCGGCGCTACAGCCGCGCGACCTTCGGGGTCCAGGCGTACGTCCATCCATTCGAGCGGCTGGTGCTGGCAGGCCGGGTCCTGGGAGAGCGCATGAGCGGCGCGCCCAGCATCTCGACGATGCAGGTGATCGAATCGTCGGGGCGGCCGTATGTGGGCGTGGGCGGGTACCGCTCGCTGCGCGGCTACTACGACTCGCGCTTCATCGGCCCCGGCAAGCTGATGGGTAGCGTGGAGGTGCGCTATTTCCTGATCAACGCGCCCACGATCGCCGAGCTGAAGGTGGTGGGGTTCTACGACGTCGGCCGCGTGTTCGGGCCCGGCGTCCTGAGCCTCACGACGCGCGGGCTGCACTCGAGCGCCGGCGGTGAGCTGATGCTGCGCCTCGGACGGAACAGCGTGCTGGTCGCGGGGGCCGGATTCGGGGAAGACGGGGGGCAGTTCCTGTTCGGGAGTACGTGGAGCTACTGAAGGCTGACGGCTATCGGCTATCGGCTATCAGCCAGTCAGCTGGGGTTCAGCCGGTAGCCGATAGCTGATAGCTGATCGCCGACGGCTTCCGTTCGAGCAGCTCCAACACCTCCCGCAGCGTCGACTCGCCCTTGTCCCTCGCGTACCAGCGGCGGATCTGCGGATAGAGCCTGACCCGGTCGACGCTCTTGCGAGCTTCCCCCACCCAGGTCTGCAGCGCCTCGGGGCGCGGTCCCCAGTGCCCCACTTCCCGGAACTCGCGATCCAGCACGATCACGATGGGAATCGCGCGCGCGCCCGCCGTGAGGTAACGGTCCATCAGCTTCGGATGCTCGTCACGGCGCAGGACGCGTATCTCCTGGCTACGGGATTGGTCGGCCAGCTTGGCCAGATAGGGCACGGTGTTCGCGCCGTCCCCGCACCAGTCTTCGGCGAGCACCAGGAGGTGGTGCTTCGTTCCGGTCGCGCGGGCGGCCGCCAGAGCCCAGTCCGGAATGCGGGCGATGCGGTACATCCCGCTCCACAGATCGTGGTTGCCGGCGGCTTCCTGGACAAACTGGTGATAGGGGAGTGCTTGCTCCCACAGCGCGCGGAAGTCCATGCGGAACGCAAACGTTCCGGTGGACAAGGCGCTCACAAGACAAGATGAAGCGTTCTTCACCCGGGGTCAGGCGACCTCCCGGATCTCCACTCCGCGCTTTTTCAGCTCGGCGACATAGGCGTCGAACGGTACGGCCTCGTCGGGCGTGTGCACGCCCCGCGCCGTGATGCGCCCGTCCGCCTGCATGAGGCCGGTGATGGACAGCGAGTACCCGGTGGTGCGCATCATCGCGCTGATGCCGCGCGCGGCGTCGTAGTAATCGAGCAGCTCCCACGACGCCCGCTTGCCCCCCGCGCCGTGGACGTCCACGCGCAGGGCGACGAGGTCGCGGCCCTGCGGCTTGTTGAGCTTGGGCGAGACGGCGGCGATGAAGGCATCGCGCGGCACGATCTCCTTGCCCTTCACTTTGATCGGGGTGTTGTCGAGCAGCCCGAGCTCGCGGATCGGGCGCATGATCGCCATGTGCCCCGGGTAGCGCAGCGTCTTGTACTCCATCGTCCGCACCCGGCCCTCATAGGCCCACGGCATGGTCGAGATACCGCCCCCGGTGTGAAACGCCTCGAGGGTGCCGACGGGGGGCGGAAAGACCAGCGTCTCGAGCTCGGAGAGCGCATCGACGCGCGCCGGCTTGCCGTCGCGCAGCACCCAGGAGGGAGTCGTGTAGTAGTCCAGCGCGCCCTCGAGCGAGTACACGATCTGGTAGTTGAGCGGCGGCTCGGGGTGCTGCGGCAGGCCCCCGACGTAGATCTTCACCGACTCCGCATCACCGACGCGACGGATGCCCTCGGCCGCGAGGATGTTCACCATGCCGGGGGCGAGCCCACAGTCGGGGATCACCGACACCTTCCGGGCGCCGGCCTCCGCGTCGAGCTTCTTCTGATTGAAGACGATCTCGGTGTTGCCGCCCAGGTCGGCGTAATGCAGCCCGACCTCGACTGCGGCGCGCGTGACGTCGAGATTGAAGTAGTAAGGCAGCGCGTTCATGACCGCCGCATGCCCGCGCAACGTCGCCCGCAGGCCGGCCGCGTCCTGCACGTCCATCTTCGCGAGCGTGAGCTTCTTGCCGGCGAACGGCTTGAGAAAAGCGGCGGCGCGATCGGGCTGGATGTCGGCCAGCGTGACGTGTTCGACGGCATCCTGCTGGAGCAGGTCGAAGGCGCAGGCGGAGCCCTGAAGGCCCGCGCCGAGTACCAGCATGCGCATGGAGCTCGAAGATCTCCCGACGGATGTGAGCGGATCGGAAAAGCGCCGAAAGCTACCCCGGGGGATGAGGGGCGGGAAGCGCGCGGAAGTCCATGCGTGTCGTTAGATTCGCTCGCCTGTGAAGCAGGCCGACCTCACCCGGCAGCGCCTCGTGCGCGCGGCGCTGGAGCTGTTCACGTCGCAGGGCTACTACCCGAGCACCATTCCGCAGATCGCCCGCCGGGCGGGGATCGCCGAAGGCACCATCTACCGGCACTTCCCCGGGAAGCAGCAGCTCCTGAACGAGCTGTACCGCGGCGCGGCGCGCTGGGCGACGAAACTGGTGCGCGAAGCGGACCGCGCCGGCGCTTCGCCCCGCGACAAGCTCGCCCGGCTGGCGACCCTGCTCGTGGACGGCGCAGCGCGCGAGCCTGCGGTGGTCCGGCTGTTCTTACTCCAGGACTACAGCGCGCTGCTCGACGAGCCGTCGCGAACGACCGGCCGCGAGTTTCGCGGCGCTCTCGAGAGCCTGGTCGCCGGCGGAAAGGCCGACGGGACGGTGCGCGCGGGCGGCGTCGACGTGCTGGCGGGCGCATGGCTCGGCGTGGTGCAGGTGGCGCTGGAGCGGATTCTCGCCCGGGACTGGGGCGTGGCGAGCGCCGGTGCGCAGCTGTGCCGCGACGCCGCGTGGGACGCGATTCGGGCGAGGAAGGAAATAGATTAGGAGCATGCCGTCCCGGTTCGCCTGGATCCTGTGCGCCCCCCTCGCCGCGTGGGGAGCACCGCTCGGCGCCCAGCAGTTGGTCCCCGTCGAGCGGGCCCGGCTCGCCGCCGCGGTCTGGGCCGAGGCGCGCTACAATGCCCCCGCCCTGGACGAGACGCGGGCCGACTGGGACTCCGCCCTGACTTCCATGCTGAGCGCGGCGCCGGAGCGCCAGAGCGATCTCGCGTTCTTTCGACGGCTGCGCCGGTTCATCGCGCTGCTGCACGACGGCCGGGCGGCCGTCGTCCCGCCCGGCGCCGTCGGTTCACGCTGGGCCCGGCCCCCACTCGTGTTGCACGGCGTCGAGCGCCGCCCGTTTCTCGTCAACTACGCCGAAAACGACGAGATGCGCGTGGCGCGGCCGGAGCGCAACGCGGAGATCCTCGCAGTCCAGGGGATCCCGGCGGAGCGGTGGATCCGGGATTCGGTGCTGCCGGAGATCGCCGCCGCCACCGATGCGGCGCGCTGGGAGCTCGCCGTGTCGCGAATGCTGGAAGGAGAAAAGGGCACCGCCATTCATCTCCAGCTCCGCCTGCCGGGCGGGGAGGAGCGCGGCGCCAGCGTCACCCGCAGCCTGTCGCTCACCGAGGACTGGCCGCTCGCGCCGCCTCAGCTGCAGGTCGATACGTTCACGGACGGGGTCGTGTGGGTCCGCATCGCGTCGTTCGCCGACCCCGACGTCGCCCGCCGCTTCGACCGGGCGTTTCCCGACTTCAGCCGCGTCCGCGGCATGATCCTCGACCTGCGCGAGCACGAGGGCACGAGCGGCGGCCGGGAGACGGGCTACCGGATCCTCGGCCGCCTCGTCCCGCGGCCGCTCATCACGACCCGCTGGCGCACTCCCCAATACCGGCCCGCCTATCGTGGCGGGGACATGCCGGACTCCGCGGGGCGATGGCTCGAGGCGCCCCCCGACACGGTGCCGGCCCGCACCGACCTGCCCGTGTTCACGGGCCCGGTCGCCGTCCTCACCTCATCGCGCACCGGCGGTTCGGCGGAGGATCTGTTGGTGGCGTTCCGCGAGGCGGGGCGTGGTCCGATCGTGGGGCAGACCACGGCCGGCAGCACGGGACAAGTCGGGGAGTTCCGACTCTACAGGAACTGGCGGCTGCAGCTCACCGTCACGCGCGACGCGTTTCCGGACGGAGCGGAAATCCAGGGCCGGGGCATCGCGCCCGAGGTACCCGTCACGCAGAGGGTCTCGGGCTTCCTCGCGGGACGGGATGCGACCCTCGAACGGGCGCGCGACTACGTCGCCGACCGCCTGGTCAACGATCGCCCCCGCCCCTAGCCGCAACCCTCCTCCTCAACCTCCACCGTCCTCCCCTTCACCTTCCGTACGTCACCCGCCAGATCCGGCCGCCGGCATCGTCGGAGATGAGCAGCGATCCGTCCGGCATCGCCAGCACGGCCACCGGCCGTCCCCAGCGGGAGCCGTCGCTCACCTGCCATCCCGTGACGAAATCCTCGATGGAGACCGGTTTCCCGTTCTCCACCTTCACGTGCACGACCTTCGCGCCGGTGGGGATGCGGCGGTTCCAGGAGCCGTGGTAGGTCAGGAACGCATCGCCCGTGTAGCCCGGGAAGGCGGAGGCCGTGTAGAACGTGATCCCCAGCGGCGCCGAGTGGGCTTGGAACGTGATGGCCGGGGGTTCGACGTCGGTGCAAGTCGCGTTGGGATACTCGGGGTTGCGCTGCCCCGGCAGGTAGCACTGCGGCCAGCCGTAGAACTTGCCGTCCTTGAGGATATTCAGGTGCTCCGGGGGCACGTCGTCGGTCATCGCCGTGTTCGACCCCCCGATGTTGTCGCGGTCGTTGTTGGCGGCCCAGAGCTCCCCGGTGGCGGGGGAGAAGGCGAGGCCGACGGAGTTGCGCAATCCGGTGGCGAAGCGGCGCTCGCCCGAGCCGTCGGCGTTGAAGCGGGTCACCGCGGCGCGGCGAGGATCGGTCTCGTCACAGACGTTGCAGGAGGATCCGACCGCGAGATAGAGATAGCCGTCCGGGCCGAACACGATGGTGCGGGTGGAATGTCCCCCCGTCGGCAGTCCGGTGACGATCGGCTGCGGCGCACCGCCGGGGGCGAAGCGCGTGACCTGGTGCGTTTCCCCGACGTACATCGTGTCGCCGCGGAACGCGATCCCGAAGGGTCCCCTGAGACCGGTAGCCGCATCGGTCACCGAATCGGCCACGCCGTCGCCGTTCGCATCCGCCAGGCGCACGATCCTGCCGGAGCCCTGCATCGCCGCGTAGACCGCCCCGCGGGGGCCGAGCACGATGTTGCGCACGCCGCGCATGTTGTCGGCGAAGATCCCGATCTTGAAGCCGGACCGCAGGTACAGCGTGTGCCCCGCGATCTCCTGCGCTACCATCCCGGCCGGTGCCTGCCCCGCCACGGTTCCACCGCTCGTGCAGGCGATCCCGAACACCACCGCCATGGCCATCCGTCGCCGCATACGAACCTCCTCGAGGATCCTGCTGCTCACCCCTGCGTCGCAAACAATCCCGACAACGCGCCTTCGCCGCTCGGCATGTTCCCCCGGCTGGCCAGCGCCTCCT
>DATICZ010000140.1:0-12114 GCA_035456525.1 Gemmatimonadales bacterium | reverse complement strand
CCACGACTGCCCGTAGCGGGCGATGACGATCTTCCCCTTCACGCTGATGCCCAGGCTGTCGAGCACCCGGTAGTCCTCGGGCCGGCCGTAGTTCACGTACACGAGCTCCGCCGTGACGTCGCCGTCGGCGGAGTACGCGTTATAGGTGGGGAGCTGGTCCGCCTGTCCGCTGGTGGGATCCTGCGACAACGCCGGCTCGCGCAGGCTCGCGGCCCACGGCTCGGGGCTCAGCAGCTCCAGCGTACGGGTCAGCGGGCGCGGCATGAGCGCCTCGAATTGCTCGATGCGGGCATTCAACCCCATGGCGCGGAAGCGCGCCAGCAGCAGCTCCGCCACCTGCCGGGAGCGATCCGTCCCGGCCTCGTGCGGGACGCCCGAGAGCGCACGCACCAGCGCCCGCAGGGTGTCGCGGCTGGGAACGGCCCGGGCCTGCGCTTCCCGCCGGGACTGGGCCTCCAACTGGTCGGTGGGGAATCCCCGGATCGGCGCTTGCTGTTGCGCTTGAAGTGGAAGCGGGGCGAGGAGCACGACGGCGCAGAGTGCACGGAGCACGAGCGAGCCTCGGAGGGAGTCGGAGGAAATGTGCGCCCGAAACGTACGCGTGGCGAGGGAGGTCCCTCGCCACGCGCAGATCGGACCCGGTCGTGCCGGAGCCGGCTAGTTCACGGTGACGGACCCCGACATCCCCGTCCCTGGTCCGCCATGGATGGTGCAGTGATAGGTGTAGGTGCCCGGCTGCAGGAGACGCGCCTGGTAGCTGCCGCTGGACTGCGTGACGGAATTGGCAGGCCGAGGGGTCGGTCCACCGTCCCAGGTCACATTGTGTTCGACACCGCCGGCCCAATTGAACTTCACGAACGTTGCCGCCGAAATCGTCGTCGTCGCCGGGTTGAAGAAGTTGTTGGAGACCGAAACGGCGGCCACCGCCACGGCGGTATCGCTGAACGCGATGGTATCCGGCACGCCGGCGAGCGTCGCGGTGTCGTGATAGGCGCCAGGCGTCGCGCCGAGCGTCCGGGTCAATGAAGCGGTTCCGGCGGCGTTCGTGGTGACCGGGGGCGGCGCAACGGACCCCTGGAGCTTCCACCCCACCGCGGCTCCTTGCTTCGGATTGTTGTACGCGTCCCGCACCAGCACACTGAGAGGGATCGGCAGCGGGCTGCTGACGGGTCCGGCCTGAAAATTCCCCCCGTTCGGTGCCATCTGTGTGGCGTTGCCCGCCACGCCGTTCTGGACGAACGTCACCGGCGACCCCTGGAGACCGGTCACCGTCGCCAACACCGAGCGGGGGCCGGAGGTCTGGTCGAGGGTCAGGGTCACGCCGGTGATCCCGCCCGCATCGGTGGTGTCGACGAGCTGGCTCAAGGCTGCGCCACCGCCGGTGACCGACCAGGTGACGATCACCCCGGCCACGGCCTGGCTGTTCTGGTTCCGGACGACGGCGGCGTAGGGCACACTGCTGAGGACGCTGTCCGTGTGGACGAGGGGACCGTTCGCGGCGATCTGCGTCGCGCCCTGGATCTGGGCGATATGGTGGAATGTGGCCGGCGTAACCCCGGACACGGTGGCGGTGGTCGTCTGCGCACCGGCCCCCGGTCCCAGGGTGCGCGTGGCGGTGGCCTTGCCGTCCGCCCCGGTGGTGTTGCTCGCGGGCGCCACCGAGCCACCGCCGCTCGCCACCGCCCAGGCGACGCTGACGTTGGCCACGGGGCTTCCCGAGCCGTCCTTGACGGTCACCTCCAGGGCCGCTCCCAGCTGCTGGCCGGCCGCCCCGACCTGGTTCTCCCCCGCCGAGGCGGCGATTTGGGCGGGATTGGTGTTGGGACCCGAGCTACCGCCGCCACCGCACCCCGCCGCCGCCCCGAGGACACAGAGCATTTGCCAACGACGACGCTTCACGAGGCACCTCCGGGTTTGTGTCGTGGGCGAGATTGTACCATTTGCGGCCCATTGTTGCTACTTTAGGTGCGCCTTTCACAGCCATGGCGGATTCACACCAGGGGGTGCGCCCGGGTGGCGACGGAGACATTTCGAGGTAGTGCCGGGGAGATCCTCCGGCAAGCGAGCGTAGCACTCGACGGCAAGCCGGTGACGCTCTGGGAGGTCACCGACGGGCCATCGTTGATTCCCCGAGCCTCAAGCGATCCCAGCCCGCGTCACCATTTCACCAACATGGACGTCGACCTCACCCTCAAGCGGTGGGGCGTCCCCGTGCGCAACGGCAGCCGCTACGTCGGGTGCCGGTTGTCCTACGACGGGCCCTGGGTGATCGCGCCGGTGCGCATGCGGCCCGCGGCGGGACCGCCTTCGGGGAAGGAGCGGCGCAGCGCCGAGCGCCTCACGCTGGAGCTCGCCGGCCTGTGCCTGGGTCTCTCCGACCGCCGGGATGCGCCGACCATCGGGCAGCCGCCGGCGATCGCGATCGACCCGCTGAAGGACCTGCTCACGCTGCCGGCCGTGGTCGCGCACGAGGCGAAAAACCCCCTCTCCGGCGCGCGGGCGGGGCTGCAGCTGACCATGGAGTCCCTGGGACGCATGGAAGACCTGCCGGTCCCGCGCCGGCTCGAGCTGCTGGAGGAGATGGGGGAGGTGCTGGAGGCGCTCAACCGGGCGCTCGACTTCCTGCAGGCGGTGCAGGATCGCGCGCGCGGCGCGATCCCGGGGCGCGAGCGGTTCGATGCCGTGCGCGTGGCCCGCTCGGTCGTGGCGCTGGAAGGACGGGTGCTGCGCCAGGTCGGGGTGGAAATCGAGCTCGCCACGGTGCTCGAGACGGTCCACCTGAACGGCGATCCCAACCTGCTCTACGAGCTCCTGATCAACCTCGTCCGCAACGCGGTGGAGGCGTCGACCGAACGGCGCGGCCCGATCACCCTGCGGCTGGAGCGGGAAGGCGATACGTTTCGAATCTCGGTCACCGACCGCGGCGTCGGGATCCCAGCCCATCTGGTGGACCGGGTGTTCGAGCCGGGGTTCACGACCAAGGCACCGGGAGAAGGGGGAGCCGGACTCACCGTGGTGCGCAAGGTCGCCCAGGAAGTATTCGGCGGCACCGTCGCCGTGAAATCGACCGAAGGCATCGGGACGACCTTCACCGTCTCACTGCCCATTCCCCCACAACGCGGTCCCGCGGCCCCGTTCTTCGGCGCGGCGACCTAGGGAGACGCGCCCGAGCCGGCACCTCCTCCGCACGCTCCCGTTCATCCACCCATTCTCACCTAGAGGTCGAAGTATGCGACGCTACCCATTCTCCTTCATCGCGGTCTGCGCGGCCGTGATGACCGGCCCCGTTCTGGCCGGACAGCAGCTCCGTGTCGACACGGCCGGCGTGGGCGCCCTCATCGACGAAGGGATGAACCGGTCGGAGGCGATGCAGAACCTGCAGTATCTCACCGACGTCATCGGCCCGCGGCTCACCGGTTCGCCCGGCGCGCGGGCCGCGAACGAGTGGACGATGCGCCGCTTCCAGGACTACGGGCTGTCGGCCCATCTGGAGCAGTGGAACTTCGGCGGGACCTGGACACGTGGACCGATGTGGGCGCGCCTCGTGAGCCCCCGCCCGCACGACCTCGTGGCGGCGAGCTGGGCCTGGTCGCCGGGGACCGGGGGAAAGGCCCTGCGCGGTCCGGTCGTGCGCATCAACGCCGGCACGCCCGAGAGCCTGGCGGCGAACGCCGCCCGGGTGAAGGGCGCATGGGTGATGCTCGCGCCGGCCGCGGCGGTCTGGAACAACGACGGGCCCCCGATGACGGCGGCCGACTCGCAGCGGCAGCGTGAGCGCTTCCGCAGCCTGTTCGCCCAGCGGCAGGGTCTCGATTCAGCCGGCCGCGCCCGCCTGGCGCAGTTCCAGAACGATCTTCCTTTCCTTTTGAAGCGGATGGGCGCGCTGGGACAGCTCACCGATGCCGGCAAGGAGCAGGGCCTGCTGAACATGAGCGGCTCGCCCAACCGCATCTACCCGCTCCCCTACCTGGTCCTGGCCCACGAGGAGTACGGGATGCTGGACCGCCTCATCGCCGCGGGGACGGTTCCGCAGCTGGAAGCGAGCGTGACGAACACCATGACCACCGACTCCGTCCCCCAGTGGAACACGGTGGCGGAGATCAAGGGGAGTGAGCTGCCGGGGCAGGTGGTGATCGTCGGCGCGCACCTCGATTCCTGGGACCTGGGCACGGGGGCGTCGGACAACGGCACCGGGTCGGTCGCGACGCTCGAGGCGGCCCGCATCATCCAGCGGGCCGGGTTGAAGCCGCGGCGCACGATCCGCTTCATCCTCTTCACGGGGGAGGAGCAGGGCCTGATCGGGTCGCGCAAATACGCCGAGGCGCATGCGGCGGAAGCCGATTCGATGCAGGCGGTGATCGTCCTCGACAACGGCGTGGGGGCGATCACGGGCCAGGCGCTGCAGAGCCGTCTCGATCTCTACTATCTGTGGCGCGCGCTGCTCAATCCGGTGCACGACCTGCACGCCGACTCGATCACCGACAACAACAAGGGCGGGACGGACCATCTCTCCTTCCTGCCCTACGGCGTGCCCGGATTCAACTTCAACCAGATCACCCGCGGTTACAACCACACGCACCACTCGCAGTCGGACACCTACGACAAGGCGATCGAGTGGGATCTGCGCCAGGCGTCGACCGTGATGGCCGTGACCGCGTTCGAGCTGTCCAACCTGGACGGCATGATCCCGCGCGGGGCGAAACGGGCGGTGCAGCCGATGGCGGCGGTGCGGGTCTCGGATAGCTTGGTGGTAAAAGGATCGCGCTGACCCGCTCCCTCTCAGGCTTCTTCGGCCAGCAGTTGGTCCAGATCCAGCGGCCGCGTGTGCATGGCGATCCCCCCGTCCGGCGCACGCGGCCATTCGTCTTCCGGACGGTCGCGATACAGCTCTACGCCGTTGCCGTCGGGATCCCGCAGGTAGATCGCCTCGCTCACCCCGTGATCGGAGGCTCCTTCCAGGGGAATGCCGTGCTCCAGCACGCGGCGCACCGTGGCGGCCAGCGTGCGGCGGTCGGGGAGCAGAATGGCGAAGTGGTACAGTCCCGTCGTGCCCGGCGCCGGAGCGGGCGCGCCGCGGCCGGCCCAGGTGTTCAGCCCGATGTGGTGATGGTACCCACCGGCCGCGAGAAATACCGCGTCACGGCCGTAGTGCGCCGTGACCGTGAAGCCGAGAACGTCGCGGTAGAAACGCAGCGCGCGTTCCAGGTCCGCCACCGTCAGATGGACGTGACCGATGCGGGTCCCCGGGTCGATGGTCATCGTATCAATAACAAAAGCGAGTTCCCCCCCGCCGCGCCACCCGGCTAGATTCCCTTCATGTTCAAGATCCCCACTCCCCAGAACGAGCCGGTCCGCTCCTACGCGCCCGGAACCCCCGAGCGCGACGAGCTGAAGCGCGCGCTCCGCGACATGAGCGCCCAGCCGATCGAGATCCCGCTGATCGTGGGCGGGAAAGAAGTCCGGACCGCTCAGACGGTCGACGTGGTGATGCCGCATTGCCATCACCACGTCCTCGCCAAGGTGCACCAGGCGGGGCCGAAGGAAGCGGCGTCGGCCGTCGCGGCGGCGCGGGCGGCGTGGCCCGACTGGGCAGCCGCATCCCTCGAGGCGCGTGCGGCCGTCTTCCTCAAGGCCGCCGATCTCCTCGCCGGCAAGTACCGCGCGACCGTGAACGCCGCCACGATGCTGGGGCAGAGCAAGACGTCGCATCAGGCCGAGATCGACGCGGCCTGCGAGCTGATCGATTTCTATCGCTTCAATCCCCACTTCGCCGAGCGCGTCTACGCCGAGCAGCCGCTGTCGGTGCCCGGCACCTGGAACCAGCTGGACTACCGGCCGCTCGAGGGATTCGTCTACGCGATCACGCCGTTCAATTTCACGTCGATCGGCGGCAATCTCCCCACCGCCCCGGCACTGATGGGCACGACGGTCGTGTGGAAGCCCGCGGGCACGGCCGTGTACTCGAACTACTTCCTGATGAGGCTGCTGGAGGAAGCCGGACTGCCGCCCGGCGTCATCAACTTCCTCCCGGGCAACTCCGGGCAGATCAGTACCGCGCTGCTCGCCGACCGCCATCTGGGCGGCATCCACTTCACGGGTTCCACCGAAGTCTTCCAGTGGCTGTGGGAGACGGTCTCGAAGAACCTGCGCGGCTACGCTGACTACCCGCGGGTCGTCGGCGAAACGGGGGGCAAGGACTTCATCCTCGCCCATGCGAGCGCCGACCCCGATGCGCTGGCGGCCGCGATCGTCCGCGGGGCGTTCGAGTACCAGGGGCAGAAATGCTCGGCGGCGTCCCGCGCCTACGTCCCCGACTCGCTCTGGCCGGCGGTGCGCGAGCGGGTGCTCGCGATGCTGGAGCGCGTGCGCATGGGCGACCCGGCCGACTTCCGCAACTTCATGGGCGCGGTCATCGATCGTAAGGCGTTCGACAAGATCAAGGAGTACGTCGACGAGGCGCGGACGGCTCCGGGGGTCAAAGTGCTGTTCGGCGGCGGCACCGACGACGGCGACGGCTACTTCATCCAGCCGACGCTGCTCCAGGTCGATGACCCGAAATACCGCACGATGTGCGAGGAGATCTTCGGCCCCGTGCTCACGTTGCACGTCTACCCCGAGCGACGCTGGGTGGAGACGCTGCAGCTGGTCGATGCCACGTCGCCCTACGCCCTCACCGGGGCGGTGTTCGGCCGGGAGCGTGCGGCCGTCGCCGAGGCGCAGCGCGTGCTGCGGTACGCGGCGGGGAACTTCTACGTGAACGACAAGCCGACTGGTGCGGTGGTGGGGCAGCAGCCTTTTGGCGGGGCGCGCGCCAGCGGCACCAACGACAAGGCCGGCAGTCTCTTCAATCTGATCCGGTGGGTCTCGCCGCGCGCCATCAAGGAGAACTTCTCGCCGCCCGGCGATTTCGCCTACCCGTTCATGGCGGAACAATGAACGATGAAGGCCCGGCTGACGCCGGGCCTTCATCTATGACTACTTCGGAGGCAGGATCTTGAACATGCCCGTGCCGCAGACCGGGCACACGCCCTTCAACGCCGGGCGGCCGTTCGCCATCTTCACTTCCTGCGCGTTGGAAATCGTGCGCTTCGTCTTGCACTTCACACAGTAACCTTCGTCGGCCGCCATCGGGGTTTTTCCGGCCTTTGCCATTGTCTCTCCTCCACAAGAGGCAGTGCTTCACTGCACTTGGGCCTGGCGCACCCCAGCCGCAGCGGGCGGAGGGCGGGGGCCCGGGACCGGCCCCAACTATAACACGGTTACTCCCCGGCGCTCAGGGCGGGGGGACCGGGGTGGGCCGGACCGCACTGTCGAATCCGATCCGCTTGTGCGACCCGTCGCAGAACGGCTTGGTCGCCGAGGCGCCACAGCGGCACAGGACAACGACTTGCGCCGGCGTCCCGTCCTTGCGCGGCGGCACCGGGATTTCCGTGCCATCCGGCGCGAGAATGCGCACTGGCCCTTCCACGCGCAATGGGCCGTTCACCTTGGGCGTGATGGTGGTGACGGGCGTCGTCATCGCGTGGAAGCATAACACCCACGCGGCTTGATGTGTGCTTGAGAGCCGTCGGGAATACTGATCGCGGTTTCTACCGGACCCCGCGATGCGCCGTGCGATACCGATGCTCTCCGTCGTGATGACCCTGAGTGGGCTGGTGCCGCTCAACGCCCAGACCACGAATTTCCAGTTCGGCGTCACCAGATTCTACGAGCTCACCGAGCCCGAGATGGGGGTCCGCGTGAGCCCGTCGGCTGGACAGACGATCGGTGTCGATCTGTCTTTCGACGTGTACCCACGATTGCTGGTGTTCGAGACCTTCGCCGGCTTGCTGGATCTGTCGCTTGCGGCGCAGGCGCGGCCGCTGCCCGCCGTGGCCCTCGTCGGCCGCGCCGGCGGCAGCGCCCTGGTCGGCGCCTCCTGGGCCGGGGCGATCATGTTCCCCGGATACCACGGCGGCGTGGGCCTCGTGGTGACCGCGGACGCCCGTACCACCGTGCGACTGGACTACACCTACCGGAGTCTGCAGGTGATCGGCCGCCCCAAGGCGGCCCGGAGCCTGACGTTCGGCTTCGTCGTACACCACTAGCGACGAACGGGCCCCGGGGGGAACGGGTGTACCACCCGCAGGGTATGTACATTCCCTCTCGGGAATCCATGCCAGCCCGTCCGCAATCCTCCCTGCTCCTGGTGCCGCTCGCACTCGCCTGCGCCACCGAGCACGGGGCCCTCGTCAACCGCATGGCCCAGACGGCGACGCCGTATCTCGCGCGCGCCGCGCGCCAGCCGGTGAGCTGGCAGCCGTGGAGCCGTGACGTGTTCGCGCTGGCCGCCCGGCTCGACCGGCCGGTGCTGCTGTACGTGGGCGCCGAGGACTGCCGCTGGTGCACCGTGATGGATCGGGAGGTGTACTCCAATCCCGACTTGGGCGCGCTCATCGACTCTCTGTTCGTACCCGTGCGCGTCGATCGCGACGAGCGGCCGGACGTGGCGGACCGCTATCAGGCCGCCGTGCTCTCGCTCGCCGGCTTGCGCGGCTATCCGCTCACGGTTTTTCTCACGCCCGACGGGGCGGCGTTCTTCGGCGGCACGTATTTCCCGGGCGATGACCCGGTCACCGGGCGCGGGCTGAAGCAGCTGCTGCCCGAGATCGCGAAGGACTTCCGCGAGCGCCGCGAGTTCCTGTCGCGTCACGCCGCGGTGGTGCGGCAGCTGGCCCTGGCGCGCGGGCAGGGCGCGCACGGCGTGCTCCGGCCCCAATTGCTGACGGCCGAGATCGCCGCGGTGCGGACCGCCATCGATTCGTCGGTGCGCGCCGGCCGGCGTCTCGACGGGCTCTCGACCTCGCAGGGCGTGATGCTGCTGCTCACCGAGTACACGCGCACCGGCGACAGCGCCGCGTTCGCGGTCGCGCGGGCCGCGCTCACCGCGCTGCTCGATTCGGGTGCGGTGGCGGACGCG
The DNA here is from genome assembly GCA_035456525.1 of Gemmatimonadales bacterium. Taxonomy (GTDB): domain Bacteria; phylum Gemmatimonadota; class Gemmatimonadetes; order Gemmatimonadales; family GWC2-71-9; genus DASTHG01. Next base: position 3,155 of record DATICZ010000140.1, on the reverse strand, counting down.
TCGGTGGACCAGCCGCAGGAGATCGCGCGCGCCGCGCTGGCGCGCGTCCTCGCGCTCGCCTGGGTGTTCACGGCGGATACGCGGTTTCGCGACGCCGGCGGCGATCAGCTCACGCGGTTGCTGCGGTCGCTGACCTACAACGAAGGTCGCGCGCTGTTCGCCGATCGGGACGGCTACGCCATCGCGACGGCGATCGCGACCGCGGACGGCCTGCGCGACTCGCTGGCCGAGCGCCGGGCCATCGCGGCACTCGACACGCTGCTGCGCCGGGTGTACGCACCGCGCACCGGCGTGCGGCACACCGCGAGCGGCACCCTCACCGGACTGCTGCAGGATCAGGTGCAGGTGGCCGATGCCTGCATCGCGGCCTACGCCGCAACCGGGCGGCGGCGCTACCTCGACGTGGCCCGCGACCTCGCGGCCGTCATCGACCGGGAATTCGCCGACCCCGCCGGCGGCTACTACGACGTCGCCGCACGCGACGCTCCCGCCGCGCCGTTCGACGACCGCGTGAAGCCCGTGCTGGACGACCTGCTCCCCGGTGCCAACGCGTGGGCGGCGCATATGCTGCTCGGCCTGGCCGCGGCGACCGGCGAGGATGACTTCCGCCGGCGGGCCGAGGCGACGCTCGAGGCGTTCGCCGGCGCCGTGCAGGGAGAAGGGCTGCGCGCCGCGAGCTTCCTGCTCGTCGCGCGGGACGCCCTGGCCGCCGCACGGCCCCGACCGTGACCGGGTGAATTCTCCGCCGGTCTTGTCGGCAGCGGAACGGGACATCTCAGATCCGGACGTCGTCGCGCGGGTCCTCGACGGCGACGTCGACGCGTTCGGTATCCTGGTCGGCCGCTACGAAGCGGGCCTGCTGCGATACGCGACGCGGATGCTGCGGTCGCCCGATGCGGCGGCGGACGCGGTCGCCGAAGGGCTGGTGCGGGCGTACCGTCATCTGCGCTCCTGCCGGGACCCATCCCGTCTGAAGACCTGGCTGTACCGCATCGTGGGAAACCGCTGCCGCAGTCACCTGGTCCGGCGCTCCGCCTCCGACGTGCCGTTGGAGGACGCGCCGCCGCTGCTCGACCGCGCCGATACCGAAGCGGAGGTCGAGCGGGCCGAGCAACTGGCTCTCGTGGAACGCGCCCTCCAGCGCCTGACGCCGGAGCAGCGCGAGGCGTTCGTGCTGAAACACGTCGAAGGCATGAGCTACGACGAGATGGCGGAGGCGACCGGGGAGCGGATTCCGACGTTGAAGATGCGGGTGCATCGCGCCCGCGCGGCGCTGTTGGACGCGCTGAAGGAGTATCCATGACGCACATCGACCCCCTGGTGCACCGGGTGCTGGACGGCGACCTCCCCGCCGAAACGCTCACCGCGGCCCAGCGCGAGCAGCTGGAAGCCCTGCAGGTCGCGGCGCGGACGCTCGCCGCCGGGCCGACGTCGAGCGTTGCGGACCGCGTCATGGCCGAGGTGCGCCGCACGCCGGTCGCCCCGCCGGGTGTGGGGACGCGGGCGCTGCAATGGCTGGCCGAACGACATGCGGTGACGATCAGCTTCCGCCCGGCCTGGGGGCTCGCCCTGGCCGTCGCGCTCGCGGCCATCGCCATCATCCCGAGCCGCGGTCCCGCGCCGGCGCTCGGCGAGCAAGAAGGGATCGCTCAGTTCCTCGGCCGCTTCCCCGGAGCGCGATCGGTCGAAGTGGTCGGTTCGTTCACCGACTGGCAGCCGGGCGCGGTCGTCCTGCGGGACGAGTACCACGATGGGATCTGGCGCGGGACGATCGTCCTCCCCGTCGGTCAGCACGAGTACATGTTCGTCGTGGACGGGGAACGCTGGGTGACCGACCCGCTGGCGGGCCGCTATGTCGACGACGGATTCGGCCGTATGAACGCGCTCCTCTTCGTTCGGCCACTCGCCCCATGACCGCGGCCCGGCTCCTCGCACTACTCACCAGCCTGGCCATGCCCCTGGCGGCCCAGGCTGGAGGCGCCCGGGGAGGAGACCGGCTCGCCGGGCACGTCCCACCGGCGACGCTGCCGGCGCTCGATTCGATGGTGGAGGAAGCGGCCCGCGCCGGGCTGCCAACCGAGCCGCTCATCCAGAAAGCCCTGGAGGGTGTCGCCAAGGGCGTCGCGCCCGACCGCCTCGTCGCCGCCGTCGGCGCGTCCGCCGCACGGCTGCGCAGCGCCCGCGCCCTGCTGCGCTCGGACGGAGCGGCACGGCCGAGCGATCCCGCCGAAGTGATGGCGGTCGCCGCCGCCCTGTCACGCGGAATCTCGCCGCAGCAGGTCGCCCGCCTGAGCGCGGCCCTGCCCGGCGAGCCCACCGGTCCGGCCCTGCACGCCGTGGCCGACCTGGTCGGTCATGGGTTCGCGGAGGATTCGTCGGTGGATCTGGTGCTCGCAGGCGCGCAGCTCGGCCTCCGGGGCCTGCGGTTTCTGGACGTCGCCGCGGCGGCGGTGCGGGAGCTGCAACGTGGAGGCAGTCACGCCGCCGCGCTCGCCCACGTGCGCGCCCTGTTGCCGCATGTACCGGTGCCGCCGGGCCCCGCGCCGGCCGCCGTCTCTCGCGCCCGTCGCGTCCAGCCGAGTCAGCGCCCCTGAAGTCCGGGTGTGACGACCCCGTGTTCCGTGGGGTCTCACGGCCGAGGCGACTCATGGTGGGTCGCCCGGTCCAATCCTGGAGGGATGCTCGCATGCGGAAGACGCTCATCACGCTGGCGCTCATCGCGGCCCCGGTACTGGCGGCCGCCCAGCAGCCCGTTTCGCGGACGCAGACGCCGGCGGCGGCGCACGATAGTTCGAAAGCGAAGGTCAAAGCAAAGCCGAAAGCGACCCGCCATGCGGGCGCGGCGAAGAAGGCGACGCACACCGCGCGCGATACGACCAAGGTGAAGCCGAATTGAAGGACGGGTACTAGGGGGCTGGATGTCGGGTGTCGGGTTCCGGACACCCGACACCCGACACCCGACACCCGGCACCTGCTTGTGTAACTCATCGCCGTTTCGTATCATAGCGCAACCTTCCAGGGGGCAGCGCTCGAATGCCTGGGGAACCGTTCCTCAGCTCCGACGAATACGACGACCGTGCCCATCAGCTGTACAACGAAGGACAATACGACGAGGCGATCGAGGTGCTCCGGGAGGGACTGACCCTCTACCCGGC
>DATICZ010000139.1:0-13105 GCA_035456525.1 Gemmatimonadales bacterium | reverse complement strand
TGTGCGATCGTCAATTGATAGCCGTCGGGATCCGAGAGGGCGAACGTGCGGTCGCCCCAGGGCATCGTCCGCGGCTCGTGATCGAGCCGGCCGCCGCGCGCGGTGATCTCGGCGGCGAGGTCCTCCAGTTTCTGGGCGGTCGAGAACCAGAGGCGGACCCCTTCGCCCTTGTGCCGCTCGCGGCCTCTCGCCCAGTCGTCCTGGGTCAGCATCAGCTTGGCGGTTCCCGCCCGCAGCGCGACCCCCCGCAGCGCGCCATCGGACTCCCACCGGTTCTCGACGTGGAACCCGAGCACGCCCTCGTACCAGGCGAGGCTTTGCTTGAGGTCGTTGACGGTCAACGAAGGCGTCAGCTCACGGGCACGGAATGTCTCAGGCTTCTTGCGCACGGGGCGCTTCGGTTTGCGAGGAGTAGCCACGGCACCTCCCGACGACGAATGGTGTTGAAGCGTAGCGTGTGGGGCCGTCCCTCGCCAGATTGCGGCGACACTTCAACCGGAGGCGCGTATGACCGTCAGCAGGGCCAGCGCCGTGTGGGAAGGCAAGCTCAGGGACGGCCGGGGATCGTTCCGGGGAGCGAGCGGCGCTTTCGCCGCCCCCTATTCGTTCCAGACCCGGTTCGAAGGGACCGCCGGGAGTACCCCCGAGGAGCTGATCGCGGCGGCCCACGCCGCGTGCTTCTCCATGGCCCTGTCGGCCGATCTGGAAAAAGCGGGGACGCCCGCCACGCGCATCGAGACGGAGGCGGCCTGCACCATCGAGCCGGTGAACGGGGCGGCGACGATCACGACGATGGTGCTGCGGGTTCGCGGCAAGGTCGCGGGAGTGGATCAGGCGGGTTTTCTCAAGGTCGCCGAAGGCACGCGCGACAATTGTCCGGTGTCGCGAGCGCTCAAGGGGAACGTTCGCGTTACGATGGAGGCGACGCTCCAGTAACCGGGCTGGCGGGGCGCACGCGCTGCAGCAACACCAGCCCCAGGACGAAGAACACGCCTACGGCGAGCACGGCCGCGCGCTGATTGCCGTCCAGCGCGCGCGACACGGTGCCGAAGACGATCGGCCCGAGGATGGCCGACGACTTGCCGACGACGGCGTAGAAGCCGAACATCTCGGCCTCTTTTCCCTTGGGAATGAGCGAGGCCATGAGCGCGCGACTGGCCGCCTGTACGGTGCCCAGCTGGGTCCCCGCGATCACGGCGATGCCCAGGAACACCGCCTTCCCGTGGGTGAGCGCGGTGGCGACGGCCACCGCCACCCAGATGACCAGCGAGAGGTCGATCACGCGCTTCGGTCCCCAGCGGTCGATCGGCCGGGCGAGCACGATCGCGCCCACCAGCGCGGCGAGCTGGACGGCGAGGAACATCAGAATCAGCTCGCCCGGCGTGAAGTGCAGCGTGGTCGCGGCGTAGATGCTCGCGAAGTAGACGGTCGTCTCGACTCCGTCGATGTAGAAGAAGAGCGCGAGCAGGAAGCGGCGCAGGTCGCGCATGCCGAGCGCGTCCCGCAGGATGCGGCGGAAGTTCGTCACACCGTCGATCGCCGCCCGCCACGCCGGCACATCGCTGCGGAGGTCCGGCGGCATCGTGCGGAACAGCGGGATCGAGAAGACGACGAAGAACAGGGCCACGGCGAGCCAGGTGGCGGTCCAGAGCTTGGCGTTGACGAGCGGGAGCACGATGAGCAAGCCGAGGGCCGAGCCCGCGTACCCGATGCCGTATCCCAATCCGGACACGTAGCCGCGCTGCTGCGCCGGGGCGATGTCGGGGAGATACGCGTTGTAATAGACCAGGCCGCCTTCGAACCCCACGTTGGCCAGGACGGCCAGGGTGAAACCCCACCAGATCATGCCCGGGCGGATCGTGCCGAACAGCGCCACGCACAGGATGCAGAGGGCGGTGAAACCCAGCAGCATGCGTTTGCGCACGCCGGCCCGGTCGGCGACCGTGCCGAGGACCGGTGAGGTGAGCGCGACGACGGCCATCGAGGCGGAAATAGCCCAGCCCCACACCTGGTCGCCTCTCCCGGTCTCGTTCCCCACGATGACGTTGGCGAAGTAGACGCTGAAGACCGTCGCGATGATGACCGCGGCATAAGCCGAGTTCGCGAAGTCGAAGAAGCACCACGCGAGCACACGACGGCGGTCCAACGGCGCGATGGGGGCGGACACGGCGCGCAAAATGGCGTCCCCCCGTGCGGCCCGCTAGCTTCACGCCATGGCACGGAAAAAGCGGACATCGGAGACGTTCATCCGCCTGAAGCAGGCGTTCCATCCCGAAAGCCTGATGATGACCTACGGCTACAAGCCGGAGTGGTCGGAGGGCGCGCTCAAGGTTCCGATCTTCCAGACGTCCACCTTCGTCTTCAAGACGGCCGAAGAAGGCAAGGCGTTCTTCGAGATCGCGTATGGGCTGCGGGAAAAGACCGCAGCCGAGCCGGCGGGATTGATCTACAGCCGCATCAACAACCCGGACCTGGAGATCCTGGAAGAGCGGCTGGCGCTGTGGGACGGCGCGGAATCGTGTGCCGTGTTCAACACGGGGATGGCGGCGATCGCCACTACCTTGATGGCCTACGTGCGCCCCGGTGACGTCGTGCTGTACAGCACGCCGCTGTACGGGGGCACCGATCACCTTCTGAAGCGGGTGCTGCCCGGCTTCGGCGTAACGCCCGTGCCGTTTCGCGCCGACGCCTGCGCCGGTCCGGACGACATCGCGCGCAGCCTCGATCGCGCGAACGCACGCGGGCGCGTGTCGGTCCTCATGGTCGAGACGCCCGCCAACCCCACCAACGCCCTCGTGGATCTCGCCGCCTGCGCCGAGTTCGCCCGGCGCCAGGGAAACGACGGACAGCGGCCGCTGGTCCTGGTGGACAACACCTTCCTCGGCCCCCTGTGGCAGCAGCCGCTGCGGCACGGCGCCGACATCGTGCTGTACTCCGCCACGAAGTACATCGGGGGTCACAGCGATCTGCTGGCGGGCGCCGCCCTGGGCAGCCATGCGGTGCTCGATCCGGTGCGGGTGCTGCGCACCTTTTTCGGCACCCTGGCCGACCCGTGGACCGGGTGGCTGCTGATGCGCAGTCTCGAGACCCTCAAGCTGCGGATGACGTCGGCGATGAAGAACGCGCGCTATGTCGCGGACTTCCTCGCGTCGCACCCCAAGGTCGCGCGGGTCTACTACCTCGGCCACCTCAAGGAGGGCGACGCGCAGTACGCGGTGTACCGGCGGCAGTGTGCGGGACCCGGGGCGATGGTGTCGTTCGAGGTGCGCGGCGGGGAAGCCGAGGCGTTCCGCTTCCTCAACGCCCTGAAGCTCGTCAAGCTGGCGGTGAGTCTGGGCGGCACCGAGTCGCTCGCCGAGCATCCCTATACCATGACGCACGCCGACGTCTCTCCCGACGCGAAGCGCGAAGAGGGCATCACCGAGCGGATGATCCGCCTGTCGGTGGGGATCGAGCATCCGGACGATACAATCGCGGACCTGGACCAGGCCCTCGCCACCATATGAGGAAACGGCGCACAGAGCAGGGAGCACGGAGCAGGACCGTCCCGGACTGCTCCGTGCTCTGTGCAGCAGGTGCGTGGTCATGACCTGGGTCGTCTACGTGCTGCGCTGCCGGGATGGATCGCTGTACACCGGAATGACCAACGATCTCGATCGCCGTCTGGCCGCTCACCGGAAGGGGAAGGGCGGGGCCTACACGCGCTCCCGCCTCCCCGTCCGTCTCGTCTATACCGAGCGACGCCGCGGGCGCGGGGCGGCGCTGTCGCGCGAAGCGGCGATCAAGCGGCTCTCGCGTTCCGCGAAGCTCGCCCTCGTGACGAGCGGCCGGTGAGTCGGCGGACTCGCGACGTCGCCGGGGCGGTGCTCGCGTTGGCCGTGGCCGCCCTGTTCGTGTGGGCCGGCTTCTGGCAGTTGGCGCGGCTGGAGGAGCGGCGGGCGCAGAGTGCGATCATCGCGGAGCGGCGGGCGCTGCCGCCGGTCGAGCTCCCGATGCATCGCGTGGCGGCGGACGCTTTGCGGGACCGGCGGGCGCAGGCCCGGGGCGTGTACGACTACGCACACGAGCGCGTGTGGACCGGGCGGACGTACGACGGCGCGCCGGGCGTGGCCCTGCTCACCCCGCTGCGGCTGTCCGACGGTTCGGCGGTCTTCGTGGACCGCGGCTGGGCCAGCTCACCCGACGCGGCGCACGTGGATCGGGAGCGCTATCGCGAGGGTGACACGGTTCTCGTCGAGGGACTCGTGCTCCCCGCTCCGCGTGACCGCGGCGACGTGGACCCCGCGCGGCTGCGGGACTCGGTGCCGTATCCGCTGCTGCCGGTCGTCGTGCAGCTCAACGACACGGCGGCACCGCACCCTGTGGGACTGCGCCGGTGGCGCCCGCCGGCGCTGGGCCACGGCCCGCACCTGTCGTATGCGATTCAGTGGTTCAGTTTCGCCTTGATCGTCGTGGTCGGGACGGCCGGGTTGCTCTGGAAACAGCGGTAGCACCGTCGTCCTTCGCTTGACGTCCCCGCCGCCGGCCTGCAGTTTCTTGCGCGTCGTTCACGCCGTCGTTCCCACATCCCGGAGCCAGTCCATGCGCGGAGTGCTGACCGCGACGGTTCTCGCCGCTGTCGTCCCTGCTCTTCGTCCTCACGTGTCGCTGCCGGCGTCGCCTGCTCCGACCTGGCACGTCGTAGCTGCCGGCGACACGACCAAGGACACGACAAAGAAGAACGATTCACTGCCGCTCGTGCCCACGCGGACCGTCGCCTTCGACGTGACGGAGGGCACGTGGCTGTCGCTCGACGTCTCGCCGGACGGCTCGCGCGTCGTGTTCGAGCTGCTGGGCGACCTCTACACCATGCCCCTCGCGGGGGGCACGGCGACCCGCATCACCTCCGGTCCGTCGTTCGACTCCCAGCCGCGGTACTCGCCTGACGGCAAGCGCATCGTGTTCCTCTCGGACCGCTCCGGCGCCGAGCAGATCTGGACGGCCGACGCCGACGGGACCAACGCCAAGGAGCTCACCAAGGCAGGCAGTAATCTCTACGCCTCTCCCGAGTGGACGCCTGACGGCAACTACATCGTCGCCTCTCGCACGACCGGGGTGTTGGGCAGCGTGTACGAGTTGTGGCTGTACCACAGGGACGGCGGGTCGGGCGCGGCGATGATCAAGTCCGGTCCGCCGCCCGCGCCGGGCGGCAGTCCGTTCTCGGGACCCGGCTGGAACACCCTCGGCGCCGCCTTCGGGTCCGATCCGCGCTACGTCTGGGTGTCTCGCCACCGCGGCGGCTTCGGCTACGATCTCAACTTCCCGCTGTGGCAGGTGGCGATCTACGACCGCCAGACGGGCAAGACCTTCACGCAGACCGATCTCTACGGCAGCGCGATGCGGCCGATCCCGTCGCCCGACGGACAATGGCTGGTCTATGCGACGCGGTACGACACGGAAACTGGTCTGCGGCTGCGCAACCTGGCCACCGGGGACGAGAAGTGGCTGGCCTACCCCGTGACGCGTGACGACCAGGAATCGCGGTTCACCCGCGACCTGGAGCCCGGCAGCGCGTTCACGCCGGACTCGAAAGCGCTGATCACCTCCTACGGCGGCAAGATCTGGCGCATCGAGATCCCCTCCGGCACGGTGACGGCGATTCCCTTCACCGCGCACGTGGAGCAGCGCCTGGGGCCGCTGGTGCACTTCGTCAACCGCGTGGACACCGGCGCGGTCCAGGCGCGCCAGATCCGCGACACCCGGCTCTCACCCGACGGGCGGCGCATCGTGTTCAGCGCGCTCGACCGGTTGTACGTGATGGACCTGGCGGGCGGCGCGCCGCGGCGTCTCACCGACGATTCGGTGCACGAGCAGGCGCCCGCCTGGTCGCCCGACGGCCAATGGGTGGCCTACGTGACGTGGACCTCCGCCCAGGGCGGCGCGCTCATGAAGGTGCGCGCCGACGGCAGGGCGCGGACCCGGCTCGTCGCCGACCCGGCCTTCTTCGACTCGCCGGTGTGGTCGCCGGATGGGCAACGGGTGGTTGCCGTGAAAGGGCCGCGCCAGGCGCGCATCAACGAGCGGTTCGGCCCGGGCTACGACCTGGTGTGGGTGCCCGGCGCGGGCGGCGCGGTCACGCGGATCGGCCCCTATGACGGGCGGGGGCGGCCGCAGTTCTCGCGCAATCGGGACCGGATCTTCTACTACGCCGGGGGGGACGGGCTGGTCTCGGTGCGCTGGGACGGCACCGACCGGCAGGCGTACATCAAGGTGACCGGCTACACCTATCCCGGCCCGGGCGCCCAGCCCGATCCCGCGGACGAGATCATCGTCGCGCCGGACACCGACCGCGTGCTCGCCCTGCAGAGCAACAACGTCTATCTGGTGACGCTGCCCCAGGTGGGCGGCGAGACGCCGACGATCAACGTGTCGAACCCGGCGTCGGCGTCGTTCCCGGTCAAGCGCCTGACGCGGATCGGCGGTGACTTCATCGGCTGGAGCGCCGACGGCAAGACGGCGATCTGGTCCATCGGCGCGAGCTTCTTCCGCTGGGATCCCGCCGTGGCCGACTCGGCGGAGAAGGCCAAGGCGAAGACGGATTCCATCCGGGCCGACTCGCTCAAGAAGGCGCAGGCGGATTCCACCAAACCGAAACCGGACTCGGCGGCGAAGGCGCGGGTGGACTCGCTCGCCAAGCTGCCCGCCTACGAGGGGCTGCGGACCGACGTCGGCATCCGGGCGGCGCGCGACGTGCCCCGCGGCACGGTGGTGCTGCGCGGCGCCCGCCTCATCACGATGAAGGGCGCGGAGGTCCTCGAGCAGGGCGACATCGTCGTGACCGACGACCGGATCGTGTGGGTGGGCCCCCAGGGCGGAGGGACCGTGCCGGCGGGCGCGCGCGTCATCGACGTGACGGGGAAGACCATCATCCCCGGGCTCGTGGACGTGCACGCGCACCCCTGGGCGACCTTCGGGGTCCACCAGACGCAGGTGTGGAAGTACCTGGCGAACCTCGCGTGGGGGATCACGACGGTGCGTGATCCGCAGACCGCGACGACCGACGTGCTGACCTACGCCGACCAGATCGAGACCGGCGAGCTCCTGGGGCCACGGCTCTATCACACCGGTCCCGGGGTGTTCTGGGACGAGAACTTCCAGAACCTCGATGAGGCGCGGAACGCGTTGAAGCGGTACACGGAGTTCTATCACACCCACTGGATCAAGCAGTACATGACGGGAAACCGCAAACAGCGGCAGTGGGTGATCATGGCCGCACAGGAGCTGGGCCTGATGCCCACGACCGAGGGCGGGCTCGACTTCAAGATGAACCTGACGGAGATGCTGGACGGCTATCCGGGCCACGAGCACAGCTATCCTCTCATGCCGTTGTACCAGGACGCGATCGGGCTCGCCGCCCAGTCGGGGATCACCTACACGCCGACGCTGCTGGTGAACTACGGGGGTCCGTTCGGCGAGGACTACTACTTCGAGCACTACAACGGACACGACGATCCGAAGATGCGGCGGTTCGTGCCGCACGAGGTCCTGGACGAGCGGTTCCTGCGGCGCCAGTGGTTCCGCGACGATCAGTACGTGTTCAATCGCATCGCCGCTTCGGCGGGGTCGATCCTGCGCGCCGGCGGGAACGTGGGGATGGGCTGCCACGGCGAGATGGACGGCATCGGCTGCCACTGGGAGCTGTGGGCCTTCGCGGCGGGCGGGCTGTCGCCCCTCGAAGTGCTGCGCATCGGGACCATCGCCGGGGCGAAAGGACTGGGACTCGACACGGATCTCGGGTCGCTCGAGGCCGGCAAGTTCGCGGACCTCATCGTGCTCGACGCCAATCCGCTCGAGGACATCCACAACACCAACGCGATCCACTACGTGATGAAGAACGGGCGCCTGTTCGACGGCGCGACGCTCAACGAGGTGTGGCCGCGTCAGAAGGCGTTGCCGACGATGTGGTGGTGGGGAGAGGAGCCGAAAACCAGGTAGGGCGTCAAGCAGAGGCGTCAAGCAGAGACGTCAAAGCAGAGACGTCAGCAGAGGCGTCGAGCAGAGGCGTAAACGCTTCTGCTCGAGGTATTTGCTGGACGTCATTGCTTGACGCCGTCGCTCGACGTAGTTAAGGTTCTTTCGCAGTTTGAACCGCGAGCTGGCATCCTTCCGTAGGACGGTCCCGCTCAGGAGCGGGCGCCGGCGCTGAACACACGCACGGTCTCATTCCCCAGGTTCAGACAACCGAAGAGCGACACTGAGAGTGGTGACATTCCGTCTCCACGAGTGCGCGTGTGTGCTGTAAAGGAACATGGACAACATGCCTTTTGCCTCTCTCGGGCTGGTGCCCGAACTGGTGCGTGCCGTATTCGAAGAGGGATACGCGCACCCCACTCCCATTCAACAGGAAACCATTCCGCTGGCCCTCGCGGGCCGCGACGTCATCGGGTCCGCGCAGACGGGAACCGGCAAGACCGCCGCGTTTCTGCTGCCGATTCTCCAGCGCCTCAACCGGGAGAAACGGCCGCGCACGCTGCGCGCGCTGATTCTCACGCCCACCCGTGAGCTCGCCGAGCAGGTGCTGCAGAGCGCGCGCACCTACGGCAAGCACCTGCCGCTCGAGAGTGTCGCGGTGTACGGCGGCGTCGGTATGGAGCCGCAGACCCGGGCCCTCACCCGTGGCGTGGACATCGTCGTCGCCACACCGGGCCGCCTGCTCGATCACATGGAGCGCGGCCACGTCGACTATTCCAAGATCGAAGTGCTGGTGCTGGACGAGGCCGATCGCATGCTCGACATGGGGTTCGCCCCCGACGTGCGGCGCATCCTCCGGGCGCTGCCCGACGAGCGCCAGACGCTGCTCTTCTCGGCGACGATCTCGCCGGAGGTCGATGCGCTGGCCCGCAGCGCGCTGTCCGGCCACGCGTCGATCGACATCGGGCGGCGCGCCCAGCCCGCCGAGGGGATCGAGCACGTCATCGTCGCCGCGGACAAGCTCAAGAAGCGCGACGTGCTGGCGGCGATCCTGAAGGCCAAGCCCGCCGGCCAGACGCTCATCTTCACCCGCACCAAGTACGGCGCCGACAAGCTGCAGGCGTTCCTGCGCAAGTCCGGGATCGGCGCGAACGCGATCCACGGCGACAAGGCGCAGAGCCACCGCACGCGCACTCTCGATTCGTTCCGCGCCGGCACCGCGGAGGTGCTGGTCGCCACCGACATCGCCGCGCGCGGCATCGACGTCGACGGCATTCGCATGGTGGTGAACTTCGACGTGCCCAACGACCCGGAGACTTACGTCCACCGGGTGGGGCGCACCGCCCGCGCCGGGGCGCGGGGCCTCGCCCTCACGCTGCTGTCCCCCGACGAGTGGCTGTTGATGGGCGACATCGAGAAGCTGGTGGGGCAGGTATTCCCGCGGGAGATCATCCCCGGGTTCGAGCCGTCGGTGGCCCCGTTGCAGCCGAGGCACGCGGAGTCGGCGGTGAAGCGGCCCTCCCTCACGGTGCGCGGACGGGCGGGCGGGCGGAGAAGGCGATAGGCAAGGGCGTCAAGCAGAGGCGTCAAGCAGAGGCGTCAAGCGAAGACGTCGAGCGGAACCGTACGGTCCTGCTCGACGTCTTTGCTCGACGCTGTTGCTCGACGCTTTTGCTCGACGCCTTATCGCTTTTCTATGGGAACATACGCGCGCATCGGAGGCCCGACGTACACCTGCCGGGGCCGCGCGATCTTCTGCTCCTTGTCGAGCAGCATCTCCTGCCACTGCGCCAGCCACCCCGGCGTGCGCCCGATGGCGAAGAGCACCGGGAACATGTCCACCGGAAACCGCATTGCCTCGTAGATGATGCCGGAATAGAAATCGACGTTGGGGTACAGCTTGCGGGTGACGAAATAGTCGTCTTGCAGCGCGATGCGCTCGAGCTCGAGCGCCAGGTCGATGAGCGGATTCTTCCCGGTCACCTCGAAGACCTCGTCGGCGACGCGCTTGATGATGCGGGCGCGCGGGTCGTAGTTCTTGTAGATGCGGTGGCCGAATCCCATTAACTTGACCTCGCCGCGCTTCACCCGCTCGATGTAGGCCGGCACGCGGTCCTTCGACCCGATCTCCCGCAACATGCGCAGCACTTCCTCGTTGGCCCCGCCGTGCAGCGGGCCGTACAGCGCCGCGGCGGCGGCCGCCATGGACGAAAAGGGGTCGGAGTGGGACGAGCCCACGCTCCGCATGGCGCTGGTCGAGCAGTTCTGCTCGTGGTCGGCGTGCAGGATGAACAGCACGTCGAGCGCGCGCTCCGCCACCGGATGCGGCTTGTACTTCACCTCCGTTCCCTTGAACATCATGTTCAGGAAATTGCCGGCGTAGGAGAGGTCGTTGTCGGGATACGCGAATGGCATGCCGGTGGAGTGCCGGTACGCGAACGCGGCCAGGGTCGGCGTCTTGGCGATGAGCCGGTGGATCTGGAAGCGCCGCGCCTCCCCGTCGCCGATGTGCTTGGCCTCGGGGTAGAAGGTCGAGAGCGCTGCCACCGTGCTGACGAACATGCCCATCGGGTGGGCGTCGTGGTGGAAGCCGTCGATGAACTTCTTGACGTTCTCGTGGATGATCGTGTGGTGCGTGATGTCGTACACCCAGCGGTCCAGCTCCGCCGGCTTGGGCAGCTCGCCGCTGAGCAGCAGGTAGGCCGTTTCCAGGAACGTGCTGCGCTCGGCCAGCTCCTCGATCGGGTATCCGCGGTAGCGCAGGATGCCCTTGTCGCCGTCGATGAAGCTGATGGCGCTGCGACACGCGGCGGTGTTGAGGTACGCCGGATCGTAGCTCATCAACCCGAAGTCGTCCGGGTCGGTCTTGATCTGTCGCAGGTCGGCCGCCCGGATGGTCCCTTCCTGAACCGGGATCTCGTAGGTGCGGCCGGTGCGGTTGTCGACGATAGTGAGGGAGTCGGTGGGCATGGCGCAAAGATAAGGGGCGGACAAAGGCGGACAATCTCCTTATCTTGGCAGCGTGACGACGTCTCCGCCGCCGGCTCCCCGCACCAGCCTCTATCCCACGCGCTCCGCCGCCGGGGCCGATTTGGGCAAGGTGCTGGCCGCCCAGGGATACGTCCACTGCCTGCTGCTGGGGGTCACCCCCGAGGGAGTGGAGATCGCCGCCAACGCGGCCAAGGCGATGGGCGCGAGCTTCGACGTGCTGGTGGCGTCGTTCATCCGCCTGGGGGACAACCTGGCGCCCGTGGGGGCGTTGGCCGAAAACACGACAGCGGCCGAGATGGACCCCGACTTCCAGCCCGGTATGGCCCTCGTCGAAAAGCTCAGCTCGGCGATCGAGGAATCGCGGGCGCGGGTGCGGCGCGACCTCGTGCTGTACCGCACCAATCGGCCCATCAAGCGCTTCGATGACCGCCAGGTCATCATCGTAGACGGGCAGGTCTTCTATCCCTGGAAGGTGCTGGCGGCGGCGCGCGCGGTGCTGGAGCTCGGCGCGCGTCGCGTCGCGATCGCCACCCCGGTCGCGAGCGCCGATGCCGCGATTCGGGTCCGGGCACGACGATTCGAGTTCGTGTGCCCCAACGTGCTGGAGGGTGAGGAAACCAACTCGAAGCTCTACGGCGACGCGATGGGGGAGAGCCCGGAGCGGCTGAAGAGCATTCTGATCGCGCACCAGGCGGCGTAGGTGGACAAAGGCGGGACCCTTGTCCGCCTTCTTCCGTCCTCTTCCGCTTAGTACTTCACATCCACCATCCCCCGCTCCAGCCACGCGTGCTCGCCACGCAGCACTTCCTGCGCCACCTTGTACGTCGGCACGTCCTCGTTGCGCCACAGGCCCTGGAACTTCGCCTTCACCCGGCCGCGCGCCTGGCGGCAGAACACGTCGGCCACCCGCACGGCGTGCGCCCCCGCGGTGGGGTCGGTCTTGAGGAGGCGCGCCGCGCGAGAGCAGGTCGCCGCCATGGCGAACAGCTCGGCGCCCACATCCACCAGGCGGAACAGCACCCCCTGCCGCTGCTCGAGCTTCGGCCCGAAGCGCATCATCGCATGGAAGACGCCCCGCGCCAGCCGCCGGGCGCTGCGCTCGACGAAGCGCACGTGCCTGGCCAGCTCGCCGAACTCCCCGTACTTGGGCCAGAAGCTCCAGCCGAACCAGCGGGATGGGTACCACCAGCCGTAGAACAGCGCCGAGCGGACGAGGCCCGCGAGCCGCTGGCCGGCGGTCTTGCCGGGCATCACGACGTCGCCCGCGACCTGGAGGTGCTTGTCGACCGCCTCGCGCGCGATGAAGAGATGCATGATCTCCGAGGAGCCCTCGAAGATCAGGTTGATACGGAAGTCGCGCATGATACGCTCGACCGGCACGGCCTTCTCGCCGCGCCCGCGCAGGCTGTCGGCGGTCTCGTAGCCGCGGCCGCCCCGGACCTGCAGCGTATCGTCGATGATGCGCCAGCCGGCCTCCGAGTTGTACAGCTTGGCGATCGCCGCCTCGAGCCGGATGTCGGATTTGCCGCCGTCCGCCAGCGCGCCGCACAGCTCGGCCACGGCCTCCATCGCGAAGGTGTTCGCCACCATGGTGCCGATCTTCTGAGCTACGGCGTCGTGCTGTCCGATCTTCTTGCCCCACTGTACGCGCTCGTTCGCCCAGGCGCGGGAGATCTCGAGGCAGCGCTTGCCGGCGGCGACGGCGGAAATGGGCAGCGTGAGGCGGCCCGTGTTCAAGGTGATGAGGGCGAGCTTCAAGCCCTTGCCCTCACCCCAGAGGATGTTCTCGGCGGGGACGCGGACGTTGGTGAAGGACACCACGCCGTTGTAGATCGCCTTCAGTCCCATAAAGTGGCAGCGGTGGTCTACCTTCACCCCCGGGGCATTCGCCTCGACGATGAACGCCGTGATCTGCCGCTTCTCCCTGCCGCCCACGTTCTTCGACGGGGTGCGCGCCATCACTACGAGCAGGTCGGCGATCGTGCCGTTGGTGCACCACAGCTTCGAGCCGTTGAGGGTCCACTCGCGGCCGTCGGGTGAGGGGACGGCGGTCGTCTCGAGCGCCGCAGGATCGGAGCCGACGTCGGCCTCGGTGAGCGCGAACGCCGACACGGCGCCCTTGGCGAGCCGCGGGAAGTACTTCTTCTTCTGCTCCTCGGTTCCG
>DATICZ010000138.1:0-6054 GCA_035456525.1 Gemmatimonadales bacterium | reverse complement strand
GCGTCCGACAGACTGCTGAAGGTGAAGTCCCGGATCCGCATCACCGGCATGAGGCTGGTAATCCCGGCGTCCGAGCCCGACACCCGCTGCTGGCGCCCGAGGGCGTCCAGATTGTTCAGCATGATCACCGGGCTCTCATTGAAGCGGAAGTTCTTCACCGCGTATTTGATCTGGCCGTTCTCGATGTAGAAGGTCCCGTCCCGGGTGAGCCCGGTCACCAGCACCGTCTGGGGATCGACCGAGCGGATGTACCAGGTCCGGGTCACCAGAATCCCGCGGGTGGTATCGCGGATCAGGTCCTCGGTGCTCGCCGTCCCGCCGTCCATGATCAGATTGGGCGGGAACGGGATCGCCTTCACGCCCTTCTTCTGCGCCCAGTATCGTGAGTAGAACATGTTCTTCACGACGCCGCCGGCGACCCAGTCGGTGCGTTCGTTGGCGCGGCCGTCGCCCTGCCAAGGTGAGGTCGGCACGTCGGGGTGCGCCGGGTCGGACCAGATGTGCACGCGCTCGTCCACGAGCTTTTCCCCGAGTTTGGTACCGCCGCCCGCCTTGGCGAGGAAGCTGCGACCTTCATCGGCGCTCCGGGCCTGCAGGTTGAAGAGCAGGTTGCCGATGAGATTGATACCGGCTTCGGGCTCGAGAATGACGGTGTACTTCCCGGGTTCGATCGCCCGCGGAGTGCGGCTCGCGGCCGCCTTCTCGATGGCCATCCGGGACGCGGCGCCGACATCGAACTTGCCCAGGTCATTGGCCTCGCACGACCCGTAGCCGGAGCCGGTGCCGTCGTTGGACCGGACAGTCACGGAGAACGCGGCGCCGGTCTGGCGGTGGTAGGCGAACAGCCCGGCGGTGTTCTTCATCGCCTGCCACTGGGCGCCGTCCTGCAGGAAGCCGGCGGCGGTGCAGTCCTTGGCCTTGGCCGGCGTGATGTTGTCGGCCGCCACCTGGGCGCGATACTCCGGCGTGATGTTCGCCGTGTTGTCGAAGAAGGCCTGGGTCGACACGTACTGCTGCTGGCCCATCGGCGGCATGAACTCCTCGTCCTCGGGAGCGAGGCGGGCGAGCTCTTCCGAGCGGCGCACCGCGCGCTCCAGCGTCGCGTCGTCGAACTCGTTGATGGTGACGGTGCCCGAGCGGGTGCCGAAGTTGGACTGGACCACCATCTGCAGGTCTTCGTTGGCGCCGGCGGTGCTCACCGTGTTGCGGGCGAAGCGGATGTTGCCGCCGTTCGAGGCGTTCAGGTTCACCTCGCACGCGTCGGCCTTGGAGAGCCGGAGGGCCCGGTCCATCAGGGCGCGGGCCTGGTCGGGTGTGAGCGGAGCCATATTAGAGTTTCCTCGCGGTGTTGATCACGTTCACCCCGGTGAACCGGGCGGTCGCCGTGCCGTGGGAGACGGCGCTGATCTGGCCCGGTTGTCCCTTGCCGTCGAAGAACGATCCGCCCATCCGGTAGTCACGCTGATCGCAGATCTGGGCACAGGAGTTCCAAAACTCGCGCGTGTTCGATTGGTAGGCCACGTCGCGCAGCGGCCCGACGATCTTCCCGCTCTGGATTTCGAAGAACAGCTGGCCGGAGAACTGGAAGTTGTAGCGTTGCTGGTCGATCGAATACGAGCCGTCGCCGACGATGTAGACACCCTTGTCCACTCCGGCGATCAGCTGCGCCGGCGTGAGCTGGGCGGCTCCCGGCTCGAGCGACACGTTGGGCATACGCTGGAACTGGACGTCGCTCCAGTTGTCCGCGTAGCAGCAGCCGTCCGACGTGTTCTGGCCGAGCACGTGCGCCTGGTCGCGGATCGCCTGGTAGTCCACGAGCACGCCGTTCTTCACCAGGTCCCACCGCTTGGTCTTGACGCCTTCGTCGTCGTAGCCGACGGCCCCGAGCGATCCGGGCTGAACCTTGTCGGCGAACAGCGTGACGATGGGGCTGCCGTAGTTGAAGGTCTTGCTCTGCCACTTGTCGAGGGTGGCGAAGCTGGTCCCGGCGTAGTTGGCCTCGTAGCCCAGTACCCGGTCCAGCTCGAGGGGATGGCCCACCGACTCGTGGATGGTCAGCCACAGGTTGCTGGGGTCGAGCACGAGATCGTACTTGCCGGCTTCGACGCTCTTCGCCGTGTGCTTCGCCCTCGCCTGCTGGGCGGCCAGCCGGGCATCCTCGACCATGTCGTAGGCGTCGCGATAGGTGATGGACTCGATGCCGCCCGGCCCCGCGACCTTCTCGGCCGCCACGATGTCGAGGTACTCGTAGCCCATGCCGCGCGGTGCACTCAGGGCGTTGCGCGTCTCGAACTTGCCGGTCTCGGTGTTGACCGCCGTGACGACGAAGGTCGGCCAGATGCGGTGAATGTCCTGGTCGATGTAGCTGCCGTCGGTGGAGGCGAAGTACTTCTGCTCGTTCACGAGGAACAGCAGCGAGTTGACGAAGTTCGCGCCGTTCTTGAGCGCGGCGTTGCTGGCGGCGAGCAGCAGATCGGCCTTCTCCGAGATCGGCACCTCGAACGCGTTCTTCTTGATGGGCGTGCGCCACGAGACCTCGCCGTGCCCCGGCTCAGGGGCCAGGCGCACCGGCTCGGTCTGCAGCCGGCTGTTGGCCCGGGCGATCGCCACCGCGCGGATCGCGGCCCGCGCGATCCCATCCGGGGTCACGTCGTTGGTGGCCGCGAACCCCCAGGTGCCGTTCGCGATCACGCGGATGCCGCACCCGTAGGATTCGGTGTTGGTGACGTTCTGGACCTTGGTGTCGCGGGCACTGATGAACTGATTGAGGTAGCGGGCGATGCGGACGTCGACGTAGGTGGCGCCGCGCGCGCGGCCGGTGTTGAGCGCGACGTCGGCGAGCGCTCTCTTGTCGGCGGCGGGGATCGGCGTCAGCGCGCCGACGATACCGCCGTCCCGCCAGCCGGGAATCGGCACCGCGATGGCGCCGGCGGCCGTTCCGGTGAGTCGGACGAAGTCACGACGTTCCACGATTCACTCCCTGGTGGTTGGTGCGTGCGGCTACGGGGATTCGCAAGACGATATTGCCTGCATGTCGGGCAGATGCAAGAACGCGCGGAATGGTTGCGCGCGCCGCCACGCGGGCCCACGGCGGCATCTAAGTTCGTCGCCGCGACCGAGTTCGCCGACCTACGACGGCGGCGCGTCCCGGGTTTCCTCACCGGATCCGCACCTCCGCCACCTCACCCGGTCCCGCAGCGCGCTCTCGGCTTGCCCCCAAGTTGCTGCAGCGACTATATTTCCATGTTTCGCGCGGCGCCCGGTGCGCCGGCGTTTCCTACGATGTGACACAGAGGAATGACGTCGTGAAACCTGGAATCCATCCCCGGTACCGCCGCGCCACCGTGCAGTGCGCCTGCGGGAATACCTTCGAGACGCGGTCGACGATTGCGGAAATCCACGTTGAGATCTGCGCGCAATGCCACCCCTACTACACGGGCAAGCAGAAGCTCGTGGATACGGCGGGTCGGGTGGAGCGCTTCCGCCAGAAGTACCGCACGGAGAAGGCCGCGAGCTGAGCACGATGGAGGCCCGACTCCGCCAGGCGCTCGCGCGGGCGGAGGAGGTCGCCCACCTGCTGGCCGACCCCGAGACCGCGCGGAATCCGGCCAAGCTGAAGCAGCTCGGTCGCGAGCACGCCCGTCTGCAGGCCATTCGGCAGGCCCACGATCGACTGACCCGTCTCCAGGCCGAGCTCGCGCAGGCGCGTGAGGTGCTCGCCGACCAGGACCAGGAGCTGTCGCAGCTGGCCCGGCACGACATCGAGCGGCTGAGTCCCGAGGTCGACCGGCTGGAGGCGCAGCTCGCCGATCTGCTCGTCCCTCCCGATCCCCTCAACGACCGCGACGCGATCGTGGAGATCCGCGCGGGCACCGGCGGGGACGAAGCGGCGCTCTTCGCCGCCGATCTGTTCCGCATGTACACACGCTTCTGCGAGCGCCGTGGCTGGACGGTGGAGCTGCTCAGCCTGAGCGAGGGGGTGCTGGGTGGACTCAAGGAAGCCGTGTTCGCGGCCCGCGGCTCGCGCGCCTACGGCACGTTGCGCTACGAGTCGGGCGTGCATCGCGTGCAGCGCGTCCCGGCGACGGAGGCCCAGGGCCGCATCCATACGTCCGCCGCCACGGTCGCCGTGCTGCCCGAGGCGGAGGAAGTGGACGTGAAGATCGACGACAAGGATCTGCGCGTCGACGTCTTCCGCTCCTCCGGACCGGGCGGGCAGAGCGTCAACACCACCGACAGTGCGGTCCGCGTGACCCACATCCCCAGCGGCCTCGTCGTCCAGTGCCAGGACCAGAAATCCCAACTGCAGAACAAGATCAAGGCGCTGGAGATCCTGCGCTCGCGGCTGCTCGACCGGATGATCGCCGAGCAGGAAGCCGAGCGCGCGCGCGCGCGGCGCGCGCAGGTGGGGACCGGGGACCGTTCCGCCAAGGTGCGGACGTACAACTTCCCACAGAATCGCGTCACGGATCACCGCATCGGCTACACCGCCCACAACATTTCCGACGTGCTCGACGGGCGCCTGGACGACCTCATCGATGCGCTGCGGCTGGCCGGTGAGCGGGAACGGCTCAGTGCCTGACCTCGCGACGCGTCCGGCGACCATCGGGGCCGAGCTGGAGGCCGCCGCCGCCCTCCTGGGCGAGGCCGGCGTAGCCGAGCCGCGACGTGAGGCGAACCGGCTGTGGGCCGCGATCGCCGGAGTGCGTCCGGGCGACGCGTGGCTGCACCGGGAAGGCCCGTCGGACCCGCCGACGACCGCGCGTTTCCGGGCGGCCGTGCGCGATCGCGCGGACGGCGTGCCGCTCGCCTACGCGGCGGGCAGCGTCGCATTTCGCACACTCGAGCTCGCGATCGATCGACGGGCGTTGATCCCGCGACCCGAGACCGAGGGGCTGGTCGACCTGGTGCTGCGGTGGTGCCGGGAGACCGGGGAGTGGGGAGCGGGGAGCGGTGGCATCGCCGCGGACATTGGCACGGGGAGCGGGTGCATCGCCCTGTCGCTCGCGGTCGAGGGTTCGTTCGAGCGGGTGATCGCCACCGATCTGTCCGCGGCGGCGGCGTCGCTGGCGCGTGAGAACGTGGCACGGGTCGCCCCGCCCGTTCCGGTGGACGTCCGCGTCGGCGATTTGCTGGCGCCGCTGGGACACGCGCACTGCCGGGTCATCGTCGCCAATCCACCGTACCTCACCGAGGACGAGTGGATCGCGCTCGAGCCCGCCGTGCGCGACTGCGAGCCGAAGAGCGCGCTCGCGTCCGGCGCCGACGGCCTGGAGACGACACGCCGGCTGCTGGGCGGCGCCCGCGCCGTCCTCGAGCCGGGAGGATTGCTGGCGCTGGAAATCGACGAGCGGCGGGCCGAAGCGGTCCGGCGGTTGGCTGAGGCGGCGGCATGGCGGGTGCGCATTCACCGGGACGTATTCGGCCGGCCGCGCTATGCGCTGGCGGTCTGACAGCGGAGGACTCCGTGATCGATGAGAAGGCGCAGGACCTGGGACGGCTGATCGGGCAGACCGAGGAATACAAGGCCCTGAAGCGGGCGAGTGAGCGGCTGCGCGAGGACGCCGACTGCCAGCGGCTGCTCGCCGATATGGAGAAGCTCGCCGGCACCATCGAGGCGGCCGCACGGAACGGCAAGGAGCCCAGCCCCGAGCAGGCTGAGCAGTACGACAAGGCGGTGCAGGGCATCCAGGTGAACCAGGTGTATCAGCAGATGGCCGTGGCCCAGGCGAACTTCGAGAAGCTCATGGCCAAGGTGAACGCCCGCATCTACGACGGCATCCAAAAGGGTGCGGCCAGCCCGATCATCACCCTGGGTTGATCACGGTGGCGGGGACGTTCGTGGTGGTGGAGGGGCCGGAGGGCGCGGGGAAGTCGACGCTGGTGCGGGCGCTGGGGGCGCGCTTGCTGGCGGAAGGGATGCAGGTGCTCCTGGTTCGGGAGCCCGGGGGAACCCCCGTCGCCGAAGCGGCGCGCAAGGTGGCGCTGCGCTCGCGACACGAGTTGTCGGCGGCCGCGGAGCTGTTTCTCATTCTCGCCGCCCGGGCCGACCTG
>DATICZ010000137.1:0-3871 GCA_035456525.1 Gemmatimonadales bacterium | reverse complement strand
GTCCACGCACTTGTCGGTCATCTCCTGCAGGGTGATGTGGGGCTCCGTGAATGCGCCGTTCGCGTAGCAGTGACGGCAGTAGTCGTTCACGCGATACCCGACGATGTCGGTGCCGAAATCCTCCGGCTTGTTGAGCGGCATGCTGCAGCTCTGGCAGAACGGTCCCAGCAACTTGCTCGTCGTCATGGTCCCCTCCTTCGGTCCATGACGCAAAACCTCGCACGGGGCGATGAGAGGACGCTGAAGGAGCCATGAAGAGGACTGCTAGAGCAGGACGGCCAGCGCCTCGGCGACGGCCTTGACGTCGGCGTGCTCGCGCTCCCCGAAGCCGTTCAGCACGTCCGAGTCGATGTCGAGCTGGCCCAGGATGTGGTCGCCGCGGCGGATCAACACGACCAGCTCGGACCGGGTGTAGAGGTTGCACGCGAGGTAATTCCCGACCGCCCGGACGTCGGGGACGTTCTGGTCCTCCTTCCGCGCCACGGCCGTGCCGCACACGCCTGCGCCGACGGGGATCCGCACATGATCGGTGTCGCGTCCCGCGTGGGCTTCGAGCACCAGCTCGTCTCCGTGCAGCATGTAGGCGTACACGGAGGTGTACGGCCCACCCCAGGCCTGGATCTTCTCGCACGCCATCTGCAGCAGCCCCTGTCGGGGGACGTCGTGCAGGTGGGCGGCGCGCAGCGCGCGCACCACGGCCGTGGGGTCGTGGTTCAGACCGGCGGTCACGAGCGCTTGCCCAGGACCGCGCTCAGGCGTACGGTCGCCGTATCCCGCTTGACGACGATGGCGACTGTGTCGCCCGGCTGGTGGCTGCGCAGTGCCGCAGTCATGTCGTACAGGTTGGCGACGGTCTTGTCGCCGATCGCCGTGATGATGTCTCCGGCCTTGAGGCCCGCCAGCTCCGCGGGGCTCCCGGAACGGGCGCCCGTGATGCGCACGCCGCCCGGCGATTCGCTCATGTCCGGGATGGTGCCGAGGTAGGCTCCGTAGCCGGCGCCGCCGACTGCCGTCTGCGGCGGCGGAGCGTCCACGAACGTCAGGCCACCGGACCGGCTGGCCAGTGCCGTCACCGTGGCGGCGACGAAATCGGCCACCTCCTGCAATCCGACGATGTTGATCTTGTCCCAGTCGTCGGTGGTCCGATGATAGTCGCCGTGCAGATCGGTGAAGAAATGGAGCACCGGTCGTTTCGCCCCGTAGAACGACGCGTGGTCGCTCGGCCCCCAGCCGTCGCCGGAGGCGCGCAGATCGAACCGCGGACCGCTCCCCCCGGCGCGATTGAGGGAGTCGAGCAGGGCGGGGAATTCCTTCGTGGTCGCCGCGCCGGAAACGATCAGCTTCGCGTTCCGCATCCGCCCCACCATGTCCATGTTGAGCATCGCGTAGATCGAATCGACGGGGACGGTGGGATGGGCGACGTAGTACGCCGAGCCCAGGTCGCCCAGCTCCTCGCCCGAGAAGGCGATGAACAGCACGGTCCGGTCGAGCCCGCCGCGGCGGCCGGCGAGCCGGCGCGCGACCTCGAGCAGGGCGGTCGTGCCCGAGGCGTTGTCATCCGCACCGTTGTGCACCTTGCCGGTCGAGTCCGGATCGTCCAGCGCGCCGAACCCGCCGAGACCCAGGTGATCGTAGTGAGCGCCCACGACCACGACTTCGCCGCGCCGTGCCGGGGAGCGGCCGCGCAGCACTCCGATGACGTTCCGGATGGCCTTCCCACCCGCGTCGGTATGCACGACCGCCGGTGCCGTGGGGGATATCGTGAACGTCTGGAAGTACGTCCCGGAGTCGCCGCCGGGCGCGAGCCCGATGGTCTTGAAGGCCCTGGCCAGATAGGCGCCGGCCTCTTCGAGGCCACGGGTGCCCACGCCGCGGCCCTCACGGGCGTCGTCGGCGAGATAGTGGAGGTCGTTCAACGCCCGGTGGGCGGCCGGGGTGAGCGTATCGTGCGCCTGGCTCTGCAGTACGAGGCGTGTGGCCAACAGCAGGCTGGTGATGTGCATGCCAGAATATCTATCTTTGCCCCTCCGTTCACGGAAGTCATGCGGTGTCGGTTCGCCTGCTGGCGCTCATCCCCGTGGCCGTCGCGATCAACCTCGCCCTGTCCGCGGCCGTGGACGCGGTGGGGTTGCCGCTGTTCTTGGACACGACCGGAACCATCCTCGCCACGGCCCTCGCCGGGCCGGTCGTGGGCATTGCCACCGGGGCTCTCACCTCGGCGGTCAACAGCCTGCGGAACCCCACGTTCTGGCCGTTCGTGGTAGTGCAGGTGCTGGTCGCGCTGTACGCCTGGGGCGCGGCGCGGGCGGGGTGGTTCCGGTCGCTCGCGGTCGCGGTACCGGCGGGTCTCGTCCTGGGCGTGCTCGCCGCCGTGACGTCCACGCCGATCTCCTACCTCATCTTCAAGTGCGCCACGACGGGCGGCATCGCGCTCACCACCAAGCTCGGCCAGCTGCTCGGGCTGTCGGATCTCGGCGCCTGCTTCTTCGGGAGCTTCGTCTCGGATTTCGCCGACAAGGCCGTGACCTTCGCCCTCGTGACCACGGTGCTGCACGCGCTGCCGCGGCGCACCGCGGCCCGCTTCCCGCTCGCCCTGCGCGCCATCGGCCGCTCCGCTGCCTAGGTGCGGGCGCTCCATCCGTTCACGCTGATCGGCATCGCGCTGGCATTGCCGGCGCTCGCCTGGCTGCTCCCGTTCGCCTGGGGCGGTCTCGCCCCCATGTGCCTCGCGCTGGCGCTGTGCGTGGGTGCCGGAACGCGCGGGGAATCGGGCTTCGGAGTGCTGCGCGCCGCCCTGCTGACCGCCGCCCCGTTCTGGTTCTTCCTCTTCCTGCTGCACGGCATCGCGGGCATGCTGACGACCGCGCCGCGGCTCACGACGATGATCGCGAGCTTCCTCTGGCTCGTCGCCGTCCTGCCCCCCGCCCGCCTGGTGGAGGCGATGATCGCCGCCGGATGGCCCTCGAGTGCCGCGTTTCTTCTCTCGGCGACGCTCTCCGCGGTTCCCGCGCTGCGCGAACGCGCGCGCCGCATCGTGGATGCGCAGCGCTGCCGCGGGCTGCCCACGCGGGGCGGCCCGCTGACGCGCATCGCGGCGTTGCGCGCCCTCGCGCTCCCGCTCGTGCTGTCGGCGCTGCACGAGGTCGACGAGCGCGCCCTCGCGCTCGAGACGCGCGGCTTTTCGGGATCGGTGCGCCGCACGCCGCTCGCCCCGCCGCCGGATCCGGCCGCGGAGCGGCTGGTTCGCTGGGGGCTGCTGCTCGGCTGCCTGGGACTGCTCGTCTGGCGGATCGTGTGAAGGCGCTCACGCTCGCCGGCGTGACGTACCACTATCCGGCGACACGCGCGCCGGCGCTCGCGGACGTCACGCTCACCGTCGAACGCGGTGAGGTCGTGGGCGTGATCGGCAACACGGGCGCCGGCGCGTCCACCTTGTTGCTCGTCGCGGCCGATCTCGTGCCGCGCGTCCTGGGCGGCACACTCAGCGGCACGGTGACGCGGGCGGGTCACTGCGCGCTGCTGCTGCCGACGCCGTGGACGCAAGCTTCGGGCATGGCGTTCACCGTCCAGGACGAAGTCGCGTTCGGACCGGCGAACCTCGGCTGGCCACGCGAGCGCATCGCCGCGGCGGTGCGCCACGCGCTCGAGCGCGTGGACGCGGTCCACCTCGAGACGCGCGACCCTGCGACGCTCTCCGGAGGCGAGCTGCAGCGGGTCATCCTCGCCGGCATCCTCGCGATGCAACCGGAAGTACTGCTGCTCGACGAGCCAACGGCCGAGCTCGATCCCGGCGGCGCCGTCCTCGTGTGGCGGCTGGTCCGGGAGCTCGCGGCGGAAGGCACGGCGGTGGTGGTCGCCACGAGCGACCTGG
>DATICZ010000136.1:0-6283 GCA_035456525.1 Gemmatimonadales bacterium | reverse complement strand
GCTTCTCGTCACGACTTTGCAGGAGGACCTCGTCGCCGTCGCGAAACACCAGCGTGCGGAAACCGTCCCATTTGGGTTCGAACAGCCAGCCGTCGCCAACGGGCAGGGCTTCAGCGGCACTGGACAGCATGGGCTGGAGCGGCGGCTGGAAGGGCAGTCGCATGACCAATCTTAGACTCTTGGTCTGATAGAGCCCAGACGGTAGATCAGCATCGCCAGCGTCAGTGGCCATCCGTATTTGCGCCGCAGGGTCGGGCCACGAGCTCCGGCTGGCCTTCTCCGAAGGGCTCGACCAGCGGCCGGCGACTTCGGGCCCCAGCGCCAGCGGGTGATTCACACGCACCGACTCGCAGAGCTTCCCCCCGAAACTTCGGTACACTACTGGCCGCACGTCTCGACCCCGAAAGGAGCGCTTATGCTGACGCTGCTGCGCCGAACACGGCGTCTCATGATGATCATGCTGCTCGCGCTGCCGCCAGTCGCTCCCGGCCTGGCGCACGCGACACCCGAAGGGCAGATGACCTGGGCCCTGCATTTCTCCCTGGCGCCGACGCTCTTCGAGCCCGCCGAAACGCCGGGTGTCGTCTCGCCATTCATGATCCTCTACGCGCTCCACGACGCCCTGGTGAAGCCGATGCCCGGCAAGTTCATGACTCCCAGCCTCGCCGAGTCATGGAGCGTGTCGCCCGACGGGCTGACCTACGAGTTCGTGCTGAGAAAGGGCGTGCGGTTCCACAACGGCGATCCCGTCACGGCTGCCGACGCGAAGTTCTCCTTCGAGCGGTATCGCGGCGTCTCCGCGAAGATCCTCAAGGAGAAGGTGGCGGCGGTCGACACGCCCGATCCCGGGCGCGTCCGGTTCCGTCTGAAGCAACCGTGGCCCGATTTCATGACCTTCTACGCGACGCCGGCGACGGGCGCGAACTGGGTCGTCCCCAAGGCGTACGTCGAGCGGGTCGGCGAGGAAGGCTTCAAGAAGGCGCCCGTCGGCGCCGGGCCCTATCGGTTCGTCTCCGCCACGCCGGGCGTCGACCTCGTGCTCGAGGCCGTCGACGGGTACTGGCGCAAGACTCCGAGCGTCAAGCGCCTGGTCTTCAAATCGGTTCCCGACCCGGCCACGCGCCTGGTCATGCTCAAGCGGGGCGACACGGACGTCGCCTATGTCCTGTCCGGAGAGCTCGGGTCCGAGGTGCAACGCACCCCGGGGCTCACGCTGCGGCCCACGCCGTTCACGAGCACGCACTGGGTGCTCTTCGCCGACCAGTGGGACACCGGCTCGCCGTGGCACGACCGGCGTGTTCGGCTCGCCGCCACGCACGCCGTGGATCGTCAGGCGATCAACCAGGCGGAGAGCCTGGGGTTCTCGAAGATCACCGGCAGCATCATCCCCTCGAGCTTCGACTTCTACTGGCAGCCCCCGATCATCCCTTACGACCCCGCGCGGGCCAAGCAGCTCCTCGCTGAAGCCGGCTATCCCAAGGGCTTCGAGGGTGGGGACTTCTGGTGCGACACCTCGGTCTGTAACACCGCCGAAGCGGTCCTCAACTATCTGCAGGCGGCCGGGATCAGAACGAAGCTTCGCCCGATGGAGCGCGCGGCGATGCTGAGCGCCTTTCGCGAGAAGAAGCTGAAGAACCTGGTCTTCACCATCAGCGGCATCTTCGGAAACGCGGCGACCAGGATCGACGCCTTCGCGGCCTCGAGCGGTCCCTATGCGTACGGTGCCTATCCGGACATCGACGGGCTCTTCCGCGAGCAGGCCAGCGAGCCCGATCCGAAGAAGCGCGAGGCGATCGTGCACCGCATCCAGCAGCTGATTCACGACAAGGTCATGTTCCTGCCGGTGTGGCAGCTCTCCACCCTGATCGGGTACGGTCCCCGCGTGGCGGAGCCGGGGCTCGGACTCATCACAGACTATCCCTGGTCGGCGCCGTACGAGGATGTGAAGCTCAAGGCGAAGTGAGGTTCTTACCTTCACGGAGACAGCGATGACACGGCTGATGATCACCGTCTTGATGGTGGCCGCTCTTGCCGGCCCCGCAGCGGCCCAAAAACCGGAAGGCGAGATGCGGTGGGCGCTCTACGTGACGTTGGCCCCGGCCTGGTTCGATCCGGGCGAGGTCAGCGCGGGGACCCTCACGCCGTTCTGGATCCTCTACGCCATGCACGACGCGCTCGTGAAGCCGATGCCCGGCAACCTCATGACTCCGAGCCTCGCCGAATCGTGGACGGTGAGCGCCGATCAGCGCGTCTACGACTTCAAGCTTCGAGAAGGGGTCCGGTTCCACAACGGCGATCCCTTCACCGCGGACGACGTGAAGTTCAGCTTCCAGCGCTCCAAGGCGGGCAAGGTCCTCAAGGACCGGGTGCGCGAGGTCGAGGTGGTCGGGCCCGCGCGGGTGCGCTTCCACCTGCACGAGCCCTTTCCCGATTTCATGGCGTATTACGGCACGGTGTTGACCGGCGCCGGCTGGATCGTGCCGAGAAAGTACGTCGAGCAGGTCGGCGACGAGGGCTTCAAGAAGCATCCCATCGGGCTCGGGCCCTACAAGTTCGTGAGTCACACGCCCGGTGTCGAGCTGGTTCTGGACGCGTTCGAGGGCTACTGGCGCAAGATGCCGTCCGTCAAGCGGCTGGTCATGAAGACCGTCCCCGACCCCACCACGCGGGCGGCCATGCTGAAGAACGGCGAGGTCGACATCGCGTACATGCTCGACGCTCCCTCCGCGCTCGAGCTGAAGCGCGATCCGCGCTTCCGCCTCGGCTTCTCGGGAGCGATCGGCGTGCACTACCTGGACTTCTTCGACCAGTGGGACCCGCAGTCCCCGTGGTCCGACCGTCGCGTGCGGCTAGCCGCCAACCACGCGATCGATCGGCGCGGGCTCATCGAGGCCGAGACTCTCGGTGCCTCGCGTCCGACCGGGAGCATGGTCCCGCGCTCGTTCGAGTTCGCCCTCGCGCTCCCGGCCTACGCGTACGACCCGGTGAAGGCCAAGCAGCTGCTGACCGAGGCCGGGTATCCGAGCGGCTTCGACGGCGGCGACCTCTATCCCTTCCCGCCCTACTGGTCGGCCGGGGAGACAATCGTCAACTACCTGGGGGCGGTCGGCATCCGGATGAAGATGCGCACGATGGAGCGCGCCGCGTTCCAGACGGCCTGGACCGGCAAGAAGCTCAAGGGCATCTGTATGTGCACGCTGGCCAATTTCGGCAACGCGGCCACGCGGCTGGCCGAGGCGGTGCAGAGCGAGGGCGCGTACGCGCGCGGCGCCGACGCCGACGTCGATGCGCTCTTCAAGCAACAGGCGCGAGAGACCGACCGTCGCAAGCGCGAGGCCATGCTCCACAAGCTCCAGCAGCTCGTCTACGACCGCGTCCGCTTCGGTCCCCTCTATGAATTCATCTGGCCCAGCGGCATCGGCCCCCGCGTGGCCGAGCCGGCGCTACTCCTAATCGATCCCTATCCCTGGTCGGCGCCCTACGAGGAGGTGCGCCTCAAGGCGAAGTGACCCGGTCCGCTCGGCAGCCGCATCCTGGCACCATCGCTGTCAGCACGGCCCTCGACAATCTCGAACCTATTGATTGTCTGTGGTTGCCCTGTGGCCGCGTTCTTGCACACCCCAGGCGCGGCATGCGGACCTTCACATCGACGCTCTTCACCAGGCGTTGCGGCCGGATCACGCTCGCGGCGGCCGCCATCGTGGCCGCCCTCTTCGTGCAGGCCGTCGCGCAGACGGGCAGCCGCTGGTTGCTCGTGGTCCCGCCGCTGGTTGCCGACAAGAGCGCCTTGATCAAGGTCTACTCCTCGAACTCGGTCGCCGAGGTCCGAGCGGCGGTCGACAGCCTGCCGGAGGACGAACAGATTCTTATGGTCACCAAGGTTTACAGCATCCTCACCATCCCCTCGGTGATCGCGCGCACGGAGGCATTGCTCGATGCGCTCCGGGATACTTCCGCTCCCGTTCCCAAATGGCGACCGATCGGGGCGTTCGACTCGGCCGCGTCGTGCGAGCGGGAGCGCCAGCTCGCCCTTCAGACCTTCGAGCGCAAGGTGTTGAGAGTGCGATACGGGTACCCCGAGAGCGAGGAGCTCTCCTCCGAGGACTGGAGACTATTCGAGGGATTGGCCGCTTGCCGTAGCAGCCGTTGCGTGCCAGAGTCGTCGTTCCTCGCCCGCTGACGCGGGGCAGGTCTCTCAACGGGTCAGGACACGAGGCCGGTCGCGTGGCCTACGGCCGTCTTCTCGCCGTGCTGATTCTCGACCCATACCTCCACGACGACACGTGTGGCCCCGCCCTCCGGCTGCCGGTCCTTGACGATTCCGTGCACGGTGAGACGGTCGCCGGCATAGACGGGCTTGATGAAGGCCATCGACATGGTGCCGCCCTTGGCGAAGCTCGGACCGAGAAGCTTCACCATCATCTGCGAGACGTAGGCGGTCGACATCATGCCCTGGGCCAGACAGGTGCGAAACCCTTTCTGGCGCGCCCACGCTTCGTCGCTGTGGATGGAGTGCGGTTTCACCCCCGAGTAGATGTCGATCCGGCGCTGCGAAACGTCCTTCACGAGCGACGGGAGCGCCTGACCGATCGTGGGGCCCGTCTCAACGCGCGTGGCCATGGGTCGCCTCCGGCTCGGGGATGATCATCTGGGTGAACTGCCCGCGCACGAGCACCCGGCCCGCGTCGTCCTCGGTGACGTACTCCGTCACCATGTAGGGTTTGCCGCGGCGCTCGTACTTGTCGATGACCTTGCCCCGCGTGCGCACGCGCGTCCCGAGCCGGATCGGCTCCAGGAAGGTGAACTCCATCCGCGCGTGCAGGCCCGCGTGCACGATGTACTTGCTGTGCCGCAGGTGCAACGCCTGGTTGGCCATCAAGGTGGGTGGCGCCACGCCCTCGACCAGCCAGGGGTGGTCGTCCTCCACGGCGAAGCCGTGCGCCTCGATGTCCTCGGGAATGACGAGATGATCGTCGGAGACGAACTCCTCGCCAACCTGCACCGCGTCGAGCGTGAGCTTCTTGAAGACCATGCGTGTCCTCCAGCGCTGAAATTCCGGGTAGCATAGCACCCGACGCCATGCTCGCCGCAAGGCCGTCGCGGGGCTGGGGCCCCGCCGACCGAGGCGCGGCTCTAAAAGGGAGGCATCGAGACCATGAGCGACACCATGCACTGGGTCGGCACCTGGACTGCGGCTCCCGCGCCCGGCGAGGGCGCCGCCTTCAGCAACCACACGCTGCGGATGATTCCTCGCGTCAGCATCGGGGGCCGCAGGCTGCGCGTGCGTATCTCGAACGCCTATGGCACGCGGCCGCTGGCGATCGGCGCAGCGCGGGCCGGCCTGCGTAGCACGGGTCCCGCCGTCGTGCCGGGCTCCAATCGCCGGCTCACCTTCGGCGGCGAACCCGGCGCCACGATCGCCGCCGGCGCGCTGATCGTCAGCGACCCGGTCGAGCTAGAGTTCGCGCCGCTGTCGGACCTCGCGGTCAGCGTGCACCTGCCGGGGGATCTGCCGGCAAGCTTCGGGATCACCGGGCGTTATGCGCGGCAGACCAACTACGTATCTCCGCCCGGGAACTTCGCCGCCGAAGAGGTCATGCCGGTCGGCCGCCTCACCGACGACTGGTACTTCGTCTGCGGCGTCGATGTCGTCGCACCGAGGGAGACGGGCGCGATCGTCGCGGTCGGCGACTCCCTGACCGACGCCAACATCTCGACCCACGACGGCCATCACAGCTGGCCCTCGCAGCTCGCGCGCCGGCTCATGGCGCGGCAGCGCGGACGAGCGATGGCCGTGATGAACCAGGGGCTCGGCGGCAACCGCATCCTGCACGATATCCGTGGCGACAGCGGCCTGCGCCGCTTCGACCGCGACGTGCTGGCGCAGCCCGGCGTCACCCACACCATCATCATGCTGGGCACCAACGATCTGCGGAACCGTCCCGGCAAGCCCGAAGAAGAGGTGACTGCCCCGCAGATGATCGCGGGGCTGAAGCAATTCGCGGTGCGCGGTCGGTCCCGCGGGATCAAGGTCATCGGCGGCACGCTGACTCCATTCGAGAACGAGACCTTCTTGCCCGGCGCGTGGAACCCGAGGCGCGAGGCGGTGCGCCAGGAGGTCAACGAGTGGCTGCGCAAGGCCGACGACTTCGACGCGATCGTGGATTTCGACCGGGCGTTGCGCGATCCCGACCATCCGACCCGGATGCTACCGATCTACGATTGCGGCGACCACCTGCACCCGAGCGATCTGGGCTACCGCACGATGGGCGACGCGATCGAG
>DATICZ010000135.1:0-8144 GCA_035456525.1 Gemmatimonadales bacterium | reverse complement strand
GAGCGTCCGCCGTCGCTCTCGCCGACGGCCGGCGCCGTCACCCTGTCGGGGATCCTGCTCTTCGAGCCGGCGGATTCGCTGCCGGAGGGTCTGGCGGTCGCACTGACCCGGCCGCATATCGGCGGGGTAACCGGCGGGGAGCGCATCGGGCTCTACTGGGAAGCGTATGGACTGGCGCCGGGAGAGGACATCGCGACGGCGGTGACGGTCACGCCCGAGCGGAACAGCTGGCTGCGGCGCGTGGCGGCCACGCTGCGGCTCGCCCCGCGCAAGGGCAGTGTCCGGGTGGAATGGCGCGAAGGGGCCCGGTTGGAGCAGGGCAGGGCGCCGCGAGCCCTGGTCCTCGATCTGGCGGGCCTCGCCGCAGGCCGGTATCGCATCGACATCGCGGTGTCCGCCGCGGGACGTGCCGAGGCCACCACGTCCCGTCGCGTGGACGTCGTCGAGCGGTGAGTGCGGGTTGCCAAGGCCGCGCCGGGCTGGCGATATTCTTCGCCCGGCCCGGGTTTCCTTCCATTCTTCGGGCCGGTTGCGGCGGTATCGTCTAGGGGACTAGGACGGAGCCCTCTCAAGGCTCAAACACGGGTTCGAATCCCGTTACCGCTATTTCTCCCGCCCCCATCGTCTAACGGTCAGGACACCACTCTTTCAAGGTGGGAACAGGGGTTCGATTCCCCTTGGGGGCATGACTGCGAGAAACGTCAAGCAGAAGCGTCAAGCAGAAACGTCAAGCAGAAACGTCAAGCAACGACGTCGAGCAACAACGTAGTCGCTTGACGCCTCTGCTCGACGCCCCTGCTCGACGCCTCTGCTCGACGCTTCTGCTCGACGCCTCTGCTCGACGCCTCTTGTAGTTCTTAGCGCCAGCCCACCGACCCGCGCGCCGCCGCGATCAACTTCGCGGGGTCGTATCCCGTGCCGTCCCTGAACACCAGCTCCACGTGCTCCACGTCCGCGATGGTCGCGGCCGGGTTGCCGCGCACCACCACCAGGTCGGCGGCCTTGCCCGCGGCGATCGAGCCGATGCGGTCGGCTCGCCCCAGGTACGTAGCGCCGTTCAGCGTGCCGATGCGGATCGCCTCGAGCGGGGTGAACCCGGCCTCGACCAGCAGCTCCAGCGCGCGATGGTTCGAGAACCCGGCCACCACGCCGCCATACCCCGTGGGATCGGTGCCGACGAGCAACAGGCCGCCCGCCTGGGCGAAGCGGCGTTCGAGCCGCATTTCCTTCCTCAGGAGCACGACCCAGGTGGTGTCGGTCGAGCCCGCGATCCGCACCCGCTGGCGCAGATACTGATCCCGCGCCTCGGGGAGCATGGCGTCGAGGGCTGCCGCGGACGCGGGGGGCCGGCCCGGGGTGAAGGTCTCGAACACGGGCAGCGTCGAGGTGAGCGCGACGCGCTGCGCCACGAGGTAGCGGATCAGGTCCTGGGCGGGCGCCCCTTCGGGGTCGAGCGCCAGGAGCGACGCGACGACGGAGTCGCGGCTGGGGCAGCGGTCCACCGCTTTCCCCGGCACGAAATCGGTGGCGACGAGAAAGCCGTGCTCCAGATCGTCGATCCCCAGGTCGGCGGCCTCCCGGAACGTGACCGAGCAGAGATGGCCGGTCACCTTGAGCCGGCGCGCGTGCGCGGCGGCGATCGCCGCCCGCAATTCGGCGCGCGACACGTGCATGTAGGCCTTGAACGACGTCGCGCCCTGGTTCGCCCAATATTCGACCATTCCGCGCGCCTCGGCCGAGTCGGCCAGCGGGTGGATTTGGACCAGGGGCAAACCGGGGCCTTCGAGGTAGGGACCGGTCACGTCCATCGCGGGGCCGGCGATCTCGCCCGCGACGACGCTCCGCGCCAGGTTCAGGTCGGCGTACGGCTCGATGCTGCCGCCGGTACGCACGGTGGTCACGCCGCCCGCCAGGTAGAGCTTCGGGAAGCTCCACCCCTGCTCGGTATACATCCCGTTGCCCGCGGGATAGAAGTAGTGCTCGTGCACCATCACGAGCCCCGGGAGTACGGTCCGTCCAGTCAGGTCGTGCACCTCCGCCCCGGCGGGGATGGACGCTCCGGCGCTCGGGCCGACGGAGGCGATCGTGCCATTGCTGATCACGATCGTCTGATCCTCGGCCGGCGCGGCGCCGGTCCCATCGATGACACGGACGTGGGTGAGGGCGACGAGCGGCGCGGACACGGCCACGTAGGGCCGCACCGCGGCCTGCGGCGTCTGGACCAGAGCGGCGAGCAGTAGGGCGGCGAGGGGCGTCACGGCAGGGTATCGGGCCTCACTCGTACCGGAGCGCCTCGATCGGATCGAGCGTCGCCGCGCGGCGCGCGGGCCAGATGCCGAAGAACAGGCCGACTGCGGCGCTGAAGCAGAAGGCCATGAGAATGGAGGCGGGCGAAATGAGCGTATTCCAGTGCGCGAGGCGCGACAGGAGCACGGCGCCGAGCGAGCCCAGCATGATCCCCATCAGGCCGCCCAGCAGGCACAGGACCACCGCCTCCACCACGAACTGCACCAGGATGTTCCACCGCGTGGCCCCGAGCGCCTTGCGCACCCCGATCTCGCGGGTGCGCTCGGTGACCGAGACCAGCATGATGTTCATGATGCCGATGCCGCCCACCAGCAGGCTCACGGCGGCGACGCCCGCGAGCAGGTAGCCGAACGTCTGCGTCGTCTGCTCGAAGGTGGACAGCACGTCGCGCTGGTTGCGGATGCGGAAGTCGTTCGCTTCGCCGGGCGCGAGCTTGTGCTCGCGGCGCAGCACCCGCTCGATCTCGATCATGGCGAGCGTCATGGACGCGACGTCCCGGGCCTTCACCGAGATGGTGCGCAGCCGGTCGGTGCCGATCACGCGGTAGCGCGCCGTCTCGAAGGGAATGAGCACGTCGTTGTCGTTGCTGCCCGGCCCCCCGCCTTTTTCGGCCAGGACGCCGAGCACGGTGAAGGGGATGCCGGCGATCCGGATCTCCTGGCCGATCATGGCGGCGCCGTTGGCCCACAGCTGCGCCGGGATCGTGGCGCCCAGCACGGCGTAGCGGCGCCGGGCCGCGTTCTCCCCCTCGGTGAAGAACCGCCCGGCGGCGAGGGGGTAGTTGCGGACCGTGACGAAGTTGGGGGTCGTGCCGATCACGTCCTCGCTGATGTTGCGGCCGCCGTACTCGATCTGCAGGCTGCGCTCCAGCTCGGGCGCCACGCCGGCGACATAGCGCGCCTCGCGGGCCAGCGCGAGCGCGTCGTCGTAGGTGAGCCGCACCGGCGCCGTGACCGCCACGCCGCCGCGGAATTCCTGTCCGGAGAATACGTTTAGGAGGGTGGGCCCGAGCGACGCGATGCGATCCTGCACCGCGCGCCGGGCGCCCGAACCGAGAGCGACCATGGTGATGACCGCGCCGACCCCGATGACGATGCCCAGCATGGTGAGCAGCGAGCGGAGCCGGTTGGCCCGCAACGCCTCCAGCGCGACCCGGAAGATTTCGCCGAAGAGCATCGGCAACGACCTGCGCGAAAAGGTGACCGGCGAGGGTACGCTACCGGCGGCGGTGCCCGAATGCTAGAGGCCCTCCCGTCGGTGGCCCTGGGATACGCCATCGCAAGCCGGCTCGGCTACGTGGGCTACGTCGGGCTCGCCTTGAGACGCGAGGAGCGGAGCCGGTTCTTCACCCGGCGCGACGGTCGCGCGGCGGGATTCGAGCGGTTCCGGCGCGTCGCCTCGGGCATCATGACCAACGACGCGCTGGCGTTCGTCGCGGCGTGCGTGTTCGGCTGGGGCACCCTGCCCACGCTGGGGATCCCGCGCCTCGTCCTGGCCGCGGCCGGCGTCGTGCTCGTGGCGGTGGGCGTGGGCACGAAGCTCTGGGCGCGGGCCACGCTGGGCGCCGAGGCGTACTACTGGGCCAATTTTTTCACCGCGGCGCCCGAGGTCACGCCGGCGCGCACCGGGCCGTACCGGTTCCTGAACAACCCGATGTACACGGTGGGCTACGCCCATACCTACGGCCTCGCGCTCGTGACGGCGTCCCTGCCGGGGCTCATCGCGGCGCTGTTCGATCAGGCCGCGATCCTCGCCTTCCACCAGCTGGTCGAGAAGCCCCACTTCGACCGGAATCGTACTGTCAGTGCCGGGCCGACTTTGGGTGACGACCGTCACGCGTGACGTGGTGAGCGTGGACGGCCGCGGGGGATTTCGCGGGGACCCTTTTTTCGCGCTGCGGGTTCCAAGTTGCAGTTCGTCGGCGACGCCGTCGAACAGTCGTTCTGCAGAATCACTCGAGGCCGCCCGTCCGATTCCCACCGTGATGCGGGGCGCTCGTGACGGGCATAGAGTGGAAGGAGCATCTCATGAGATCCCTCGCCCCAATGGCTCTGGCCGCCGTGTTGATGGCCGGGGTCGCAGGCGTGGCCGCCGCGCAGCAGACTCCTCCAGCGGACCCGATGCATTCCCAGGGTACGTACAAGCGAACCGTCCCGGATTCGCTCCTGTCGCAGGTGAAGGTGAGCGAGGACTCGGCGCGCGCCCTGGCGCTCGCCAAGGTGCCGAACGGGATGGTGCAGGCGCTGGTGCTGGAGCGTCAGCGTGGCAAGCTGGTCTGGGCGTTCGCCATTCGGGATCCGGCGAAGTCGGCCAATACCGAAGTCGTGGTGAACGCGATGGACGGCAGCATTGTGAAACCCGCCCAGAAATCCTCGTCGTAACTGCCCACCTGGCGGCGGCCGAGGCCCGGACGGGTTTCGGCCGTCGCATCCGGGGGTTCGTCGTCTTCCTCCCGGTGTTCCGCGACTCGGCGCACGAGCACAGCGA
The DNA here is from genome assembly GCA_035456525.1 of Gemmatimonadales bacterium. Classification (GTDB taxonomy): domain Bacteria; phylum Gemmatimonadota; class Gemmatimonadetes; order Gemmatimonadales; family GWC2-71-9; genus DASTHG01. The sequence continues at coordinate 3,350 of DATICZ010000135.1, read as the reverse complement.
CTATCGCAGGCCGCGAACCTCCGCCACATAGATGTCGCTTTGCCGATCGTTGATCGTGAACAAAAGGCTCCGACCGTCCGTCGTCCACTCGGATCGAAAGGAGGGCTTCGCGGGATCGTCCACACGCACGAGCAGACGCGGGCGTCCGGTCTCGAGGGAGAGCGCCCAGAACGACGCCCGGCCCTCCCGATCGAAGCCCTTGACGTAGATCGTTCGCCCATCCGGTGACCATTGTGCCATCCGCACGCCCGTCAACCCGTACGCGCCGACGTCGGCGGCAGGCCGGTAGACCTGGCGCGCTTCATCTCCGGCAGCAGGAATCACCCAAATCCCTTCCGTCCCGCCGCTGACCCCCTCGGTCCCTCCGCTCAACAGCAGTGTCCGCCCATCGGGTGACCAGTAGGCGGGAGAGAACCATCGATTCCAGATTCGTCGTGGGCGCCCCCAACGGTCGCTCTGACTCCTGGTAATCACGTAGACCCCGTCCCGCGTGCCGGTTCCCGCCATGTTGTAGGACAGGGACTGGCCGTCCGGCGACCATTTCGGAGCTCGCTCCTCCCCGGCATCGTCCGTCACGCGCTGCGCCGCGCCACCTTCGGCCGGCATCACGAAGATGTCCCGCGTGCCGAAACGCAGCGAATGGAATGCGATCCAGCGGCCGTCAGGGGAGATGGCGGGAGCGAAGTCGTCGGTCGGGTGCGTGGTGAGTTGTTGCGGCTCCCCCCCACCCGCCGGCATGCGGTAGATGTCCACGTTTCCTGCGCGGTCGGAATCGAAGTAGAGCCACCGTCCATCAGGCGAGAACGCCATGGACTCGACCGTCTGGTTGCCGGTTGTCACCGGGGTGGCGTCGTTTACAGAAACCGGCCCGCCGGAGGGGATCGGGATCGCCCACACATTGTCTCGCGACGTATACACGGAATAGGCAAGGCGCGTCCCGTCGGCGGAAAGGCTGATGGAGTGCGCGTTCAACCCCGTCGTGAGTCGTGACGGTGTACTCGCCGGCGTCCCGGAGCCGCCGAATTGGACCGTGTATACGTCTCGCGCGCCTTCACGATCCGACACGAACAACAGGCGCCGGCTGTCCGAGGTCCACGCCGGGCTCACGTTCAGCGCGGCGTTGTCGGTCACCGCCACCGGGCTCCCGCCCGCGGCCGGAACGACGACGATGGCGCACGGCCCCTTGTTCGCAAAGCCCAGCGTGCTCAGCGCGAAAGGCGGGTTTCCAGAGACGAGGGCGAGCCAACGTCCGTCGGGAGACCAGGCGAGTGAATGCGGTGCGGTCGCGAAGCCGACGAACCGGGCGGGGCCGCCCTCGGACGGCGTCGCCAGTATCGAATCGGATCCCTCGCCGACGGGGACTCGCACATACGCGACTTGCCGCCCGTCGGGAGACCACGCGCCGCAGCACGCATCACGTGCCAACAAGCGCGGGGACCCACCGAGGGCCGGCATGATGTAGAGCGCCTGGTGAGAATCGTCGCTGGACATCGAGAACAGAATCTTCGTGCCGTCGGGTGACCAGAGCGGCCGGCGCTGGCGCTCCCTGGAATCGGCCGTGAGCGCGACGGGCCGGCCGCCCGCCTGGCGCACGTAGAGCCGCGTGCGCGGCAGTGATCCCGAGGCGTAGGCCACGAACTTGCCGTCAGGGGACAGGGCCGGCTCGATCTCCAACCCGGGTTCATAGGTGATCTGCGTGACCGTGCCGAGGCTGAGCGCCTGCGTTCCGGAACGGCGGAACGTGACCGCGCCGATGGCCAGAATGAGCCCCGCGGCGCCGAGCCCCCACGCAGCCCACCGCGGCAAGCGGGTCGGCACCGAGACGGGTACCGTGGCGGTCGGCGTGGTGCCCCCGGATGGGGTCGCCAACGGCTCGAGCTGGGCAAGGAGTTCGTCCGCTGACTGCCAGCGATCCGCCGGCCGTTTCGCCAAGCATCGCATGAGGACCGCTGAAAGGCTTGGCGAAATCCCCGGCCGGTGCTTGTCGACGGGCTCCGGCGTCTGGGTGACGTGCGCGGCCAGGGTTTCTTGCGCCGTCAACCCGGCAAATGGCGGCCGGCCCGTCAGGAGCTCGTAGCCCAGCACGCCCACGGCGTAGAGGTCCACGCGGTGGTCGAGGTGAGGATCGGCCGCCGCCTGCTCCGGCGCCATGTAGGCGGGGGTGCCGAGGGCCACGCCGATGGATGTGAGCGTGTGGCGGCCCGTGGCCTCGGAAACGGCCTTGGCGACGCCGAAGTCGGTTACCAGCGCATGCCGCCCTGACAGCAGGACGTTGTCGGGTTTGATGTCGCGGTGGACGATGCCGTGAGCGTGCGCGTAGGCCAGCGCATCGACGACTTCGGTCAACACCCTGACTGCTTCATGAACCGGCAACTCACCCTGACGAGCCAGACGTTCGCGCAGCGACTCCCCGTCGATGTAGGGCATGACGTAGTAGTAGAAGCCGCCGGCCTCGCCCGAATCGAGCAGTGGCAGAATGTGCGGGTGCTGCAGCCTGGCGACGACCTCGATTTCTCGGGAGAATCGCTCGGCGCCCATGGTCGCCGCGAGCTCGGCGCGGAGCACCTTGACGGCGACAGGACGGTGGTGTTTCAGGTCCTGAGCGAGATAGACGGTCGCCATTCCCCCCACGCCGAGCTCGCGCTCGATCGCGTAGTGTCCGGCGAGGGCGGCCGTCAATCGCTCGGCGATCGTGGACATCGCGGTGAAAAGCTACGCCCTGGGGCCTTCGGCGGTTAGATCGGCTTGCGCGTGACCATGGTTTGACAGCGTGCGACCTGTCCCGAAGATTCGCACGGATGCCCATTCCGCGAACCGTGCTCACCTTCCTCGTCGTCGGCTCCGCCTGCCACCCTGCCACAACCCCGGTCCAGGTGGTCGCTCCGGCGGTCGTGATCCGCGTCAATCAGGTCGGGTATCTGCCGGAGGCTCCGAAGGTCGCCGTGGTGTGCGCGCTCGAGCGGCGGGCGATCGTGACGTTCCGGGTCGTGGACGCGCGCGATCGCACCGTGTTGGGTCCGGGCCCGGCCCGTGCCGCGGGGCCGTTCGGGCCATGCGTCGAGACCTACCGGCTCGACTTCTCCGCGGTGCGCGCGCCGGGCGTGTATACGATCGAGGCGGGCGGCGCGCGCTCGCTCCCGGTGCGCATCGGCGACGATGTGTATCGCGGCGCGGCGGACTCGCTGCTCGCCTACCTGCGCGAGCAGCAATCGGGCTACAACCCGGTGTTCCGCGACTCGGTGCACGAGCGCAGCGACGGCATCCTGGTGGACCACCCGAGCCGCGGCGGGGAGTTCATCGCCGTGAGCGGCGGCTGGGCCGACGCCTCCGACTACCTGCAGTATGGCGCG
>DATICZ010000134.1:0-15041 GCA_035456525.1 Gemmatimonadales bacterium | reverse complement strand
CTGGAGCCGCATTGGCGGTGCTCGGCGGGAGTCGCGAGGGTGTCACGGTCGCCACCACGCTGCGCGCCGGCGTCGTGGGTGGTGGGCTCGCCGCGCTGTCGTACGCCGGGACGACGCTGCTCGCCCGCTACGCCGTGCCGCGCTACGGCCCGCTGCGGGTGCTGTTCCTCGAAATCCTGGGCGGGATCGTGGTGCTCGGCATCGTGCTGACCCTCGCCGGCCGCGCTCCCGCACCGCCGCCCAACTCCGGCGCCTGGCTCTACACCGCGCTGCTCGCCGCGGGCACGGTGGTGGCCGCGAACGTGTTGTTCTTCAACGCCGCGAAGCGGATCGACGCGGCCCCGACGGCGGTCGCCGCGACGATCGAGCCGGTGGTGGGCGCCCTGCTCGCCTTCGCCCTCTTCGCCCAGCGACTCACGCCGCTCGGCTGGATCGGATTGCTCATGGTGGTCGGCGGCGTGGCCGGCGGCTACCTCGAGGAGGCCCACCCCGACGCGAGAGGCTGACGTGTCATCGCTGGTCGATCTGAGCCACGTCGTGACGGACGGGATGGTGACCTACCCCGGGCTCCCCGCACCGGTCATCCGCGACCATCTGAGCCGGGAGGCCTCGATCGGGCGCTACGCGCCGGGGACCGAGTTCCAGATCGGCCGCATCGAGATGGTGGCGAACACGGGCACGTACGTGGACGCACCGTTCCACCGCTATGCCGGCGGGACCGATCTCGCGGGTCTGGACCTCGCGGTGCTGGCGGACCTCCCGGGGCTGGTCGTCCACGCGGGCGGCACTTCCCCGGCGATCGACCACGACGCGTTCGCCACGATCGAGCCGCGCGGGCGGGCCGTGCTGGTGCACACGGGCTGGGATCGGCACTGGGCTACCCCGACGTATGGGGCGGGTGGACATCCGTTCCTCACACGGGCGGCGGCGGAGCATCTGGTTCGCGCCGGCGCGCGGCTCGTGGGCATCGACTCGCTGAACATCGACGACGCGACCGACGGGACCCGTCCCGCCCATACGATCCTGCTCGGCGCCGGCATTCCGATCGTGGAGCACCTGACGGGACTGGAGCGGCTCCCGGACGACGGGTTCAGGTTCTTCGCGGTCCCGCCGAGGGTGGTGGGGATGGGCTCGTTTCCGGTGCGCGCGTTCGCCCTGGTGCATACCGCCTAGATGGAGAGGAATGTGCTCGACAGCGTACTCGCGGCGTGCCTCGGCGTCGTCATTGGATTGCTGATCGGATTCGTCTATTTCCTGATCTGGAAGGCCCGCCATACCGGCCTCATCCGTCAGGACGCCGTCCAGCGCAGCCAGGCGGTGACCGTGGGCAAGGTCACCGAACAGCTCCTGCCCTACCTGCCCGGTTTCCGCTTCAACCCCAAGGACGCGCGATTCCTGGGAAGCCCGGTCGACCTCGTGGTATTCGACGGATTGGCCGAGGGCGAGCTGCGCGGCATCTGGTTCCTGGAGGTGAAGACCGGCAACGCCGTACTGAGCGCTCGCGAGCGCCAGATCCGCGACGCGATACTCGAAAAGCGCGTCGGGTGGGACGAGCTGCGACTCCCGCGGGGCTAACCTCCACCAACCTCCACCAACCTCCACCGTCCTCAACCGTCCTCCCTAGAACGTCAGCTCGACTCCCACGCGCACCAGTCTCGGCGTTCCGAAGTAGAACAGCGGCTGTGCGAAGTCCCTTGCGGCGGCGAGATACAGCGGCATCAGCTCAGCCGGACCCTCGATGAGCCCGTTGCCGTCCTGGTCGGCCCACGGACGGTAGCGTTGCGACTCATAGGGGATCGGCTCGGGATGATCCTGGTACGCCGCCTGCGCGATGGACTGCAGCGTCGCGTCGGTCAACCCCGGCTGGCCGGTGTCGCGCCGCACCGCGACCGTGTTGCGGCGGTTGAGGATGTTCCGGGCATCGAGGTAGACGCCGCCGCTCATGCCCCACAGGCGCAGCGGGCGCCGGACCAGCGCGTCGAGCGAATACTCCGGGGGAAGACGGTGGGTGTTGGGCAGGCCGATCAGCGTGTCGCCGGCGGTGTTGGTGCGCGAGTACGGGAGGCCCGAGCCGAAATGGAAGATGGCCGCGGCCTCGAGTCCTCCGAAGAGGGAAGTGCCGAGCAGCCGCGGGCCCGCCTCGTCGCTCACCCGCGCCTGGCCCACCACCGTGACACCGTGGCGCCGGTCGTAGTCGAGCGGGAACTCCACGCGCGCGGGATCGATCGTGTCACCGGTGATGGAGTCGAACCGGATACGGCGCAGCAACCCGAACGCATCGGTGGCGGTCGCCGTGGCCGACTGGAAGGTGTACGCCACGCGCACCCCCCACCCGTGCGCCGGCTCCTTCTCGAAGATCAGCTCGACGCCCTTCACCGTCCCGAAGTCGGCGTTGCCGAAGATCGACGAGTCGGGGTCCAGCCCCAGCGGTACCGATGCCACCAGGCCGTCCAGCCGCTTGATGTACAGGTTGGCCCGCAGCGCCGTGATCTCGGTAGGCCGCAGCCGGAGACTGAACTCGTACTGCGTCGCGTCCTCGAATCCCAGCGCCGGATTGCCGCGGCGGAACCGGCCGGTGCGCGTGGTGTCGTCGAACGCCGCGTCCACGAGGTACTGGAAATCCGGCGCCTGGCTGAACCGCCCCCAGGTGGCGATGAACGTCGCCTTGTTGAGCACCGTGGACACCGCGAGCCGCGGATTGAGCGAGCGCTGCGCTCCCAGACCGCGACCTCCCAGCGCCTGCGGCACCCGGCCGTCGAACTGGTCGTAGCGCAGGCCGATGGTGAACGCCAGGTCCTCGACCCGCAGCTGCGTCTCGGCGTAGGCCGCCGCGCTCAGGGGCCGGAAGTCCGACGCGGTGGGCGGCGGCACGCTGCTGTCCACCGGCAGAAACGCGAACACCCGCTGGAAGGTCTGCACGCGCTGACCGGCGATTTCTCCGCCCAGGTAGAAATCGGCGTCGCGGCCCGAGCCCAGGGTCACGTCGAGCTTGGTGCGCAGCTCGCGGAAGCGGTTCCACGCGATGTCGCCCCGCGACCCGAACCCCAGAAAGAACGCCGGCACGCCCCACGGTGTGCGGTCGCTCCAGTCGGGGAGGTCGAAGCCGGGCACGGCCGCGCGCGCGGCCACCGTATCCTGCCGCCGCGCCAGGTCCTCGCCCAGAAAACGGAAAGTCTCGAATGTGAATGCGCCGAAGTGTTGCGTCGGCTGGTCCGACAGCCTGCCCCGCAGGAACACACGATCGAAATACCCGACGCGCAGATCCACGGTGAGCGGGTTCTGCGTTTCGGGGCCCGAGGTGTGCTGCAGCTGGCCGGTGAGCAGCGTCCCGCGCACGCGCTGCGCCGGCGCGAACGTCGGGTCGTATTTGTAGGCCGGATCGAAGAGCAGGCGCTGCTCGATCGAGTGGAGGCCGAAGAGCCGCAGCATTTGCCGCGCGCCCACGGGGATCGTGAACTTGAGCGTCGCGTCGTAGCGCTCGCCGGCGTTGTGCGGCAGGAGCGACGGATTCTGGTTGCGCGGATCGCGGGGGTCGGGCGGCGGCGGCGCGTTGACCGGATCGGCGTCGAGGCGCCCCTGCACGTCCAGCACGCCCACGAGACCGATGCCGTGCGTGAGCGGACCCGAGCCGCTCAGTACCACACGGTCGATGCCGTAGTCCCACCCTCGAGGCAGCAGCCGGTCGTTCTCGTAGGCCGCCCGGCCTTCCCAGCGCTCGCCGGCGTCCTTCGTCACCACGTTCACCAGCCCCGAGATCGCCTGCCCGTAGCGGGCCGAGAAGCCGTTGGTGACGAGCGAAGCCTCCGTCAGAATGTCGGGAGGAATCCGAATGCCCAGCGAGCCGGTCGAGGCGTCCAGCTGGTTCTTCACGCCGATGCCGTCCAGCACGAACGCCTGCTCGCCCAGCCGGCCGCCGCGGTAGCTCTCGCCCACCGCGCCCGCCGACAGGGCGACCGCCTCCTCGATGCTCGTGACCGGGAGCCGGCGGATTTCCTCCCCGGTGATGCGCTGCAGGTCCTGCGGCACCATCGGGTCGAGCACCCGGTCCGGCACGGCCGTCACCGCGATCGACTCGATCTGCAGGGCGAGCGACTCCATGGAGACGTTCAGCAGGAACGTCTCGCCGCTGCGGACCAATACGCTGTCGAACAGCATCGGGCGGTATCCGATGCGGGCGACCTGCACCCGGTGCCATCCGCTGCGGACTTCGCGCACCCGGTAGAATCCGGCCGTGTCGGTGGAAGCGCCCTGCCGCCCGCCGTCCACCGAAACGGTGGCGCCGCCGATCCCCAGTCCCGAGACCGCATCGCGCACCCGGCCGGCGATCGCTCCGCCGGTCTGACCGAAGAGCGGAGCGGACAGTGCCCCGAGCACCGCCACGGTCGCGAACGCACGTCTCACGGCACCTCCAGGAGGTAGAGATCGGTCGTCCGGCCGGACACGAGCTCGGCGACGACGTGACGGCCGTCCGGGGCGAGCGCGGCGTGACGGAAAAAGAAGTCAATCGGGGCGGACAGCACCGTTTCTGCACCACTGGCGAGGTCCACGAGAATGATGGCCCCGCCGCCATCCGGCTGGATGGGGCCGAGCACCGGATCGTCGGCATACGAGACAAGACCGCCGACGACCGCCACAAGCCGGCCCGCCGCTATCTGCACGTCCCGCGCGATATTGCCGGCCCCGAAATCGTGCACCACCGCAACCGAATCGGTCGGCAGGTGGAGGCGAAACACGCGCGAATCCCCGTTGCGCGTGAAGTAGACCGTGTCGCGCCCGGCGGTCGCCACCGACGACGCCTGGTCGGTGCCCGGGAGCATCGTCAAAACCGGGGTTGGCCCGCCAAAGTCGAGCCGCACGATCTCGAGCCCCGTCGAAACGGTATCGAGGTCGCGCCCGGAACCCGGGTAGACCACCCGCTGGCCCACATACACGAGCGAGCTGTCACCCAGCCAGCGCACCTGCGCCACCGCATGATGGATGCGACCGCTCGGTCCGGGATAGGGAATCGTCCTGAGCACCCGTGCCTCCATCGGTCGATCCCACGACGCGACCACGAGCTGCTGCGCATACGGGGCCACCGGCCATCCGACCGCCAGCGAAGCGGTGGCGCGTACGTATGCCAGACGGCCGTCGCGCGAGCGGGCCGGCGCGGTGAACGCGTTCACCGAATCATCGGCCCCGGGGATGCGATCGCAGATCTCCCGCTCGATCGTGCCGCCGGCGGCCGGGAGCAGCGCGAGGCAGCGGTCGAGGTCCTCACGGTCGATTCGCTCGACCGTATAGAGGAAGCCACGGCCGTCCGGGAGCCAGCTCGGCCCCAGGTCGGCGCCGGGATTGAAGGTGACGCGAACCAGCGAGCCCGCGCCGGCCGGCTGATTCGGGGGGTACACCCCCGGTTTCGACGGCGCTTCGTGGCCGCAGGCAGCCGCGAGGAGCGCCAGCGCGAGTGGTGTGTATCGCATCACGACAGGTGGTGCATGCGGCCCGCGATTTCCTTGACCAGCTTCGCGGCGACGCGAGCGGTGAGCCCGAGCCCGTCGAGCTCGGGGTTCAACTCCACCACGTCGGCGCCAACGATTGGGACCTCCAGCCGGTGCAGCAACGTCACGACCTCCCGGACCGTCAGCCCGCCCGGCTCGGGATGCGACACGCCGGGCACATGGGCCGGGTCCAGCCCGTCGAGATCGATCGAGAGATACACCGGATGCGGGGGCGCCGGGCGGCGCCCGGCGACCCAGGCGTCCATGTCGATCACCTGCACACCGTAGCGTTCCGCCTGGGCACGCTGGGAGGCGCTCGTCGCCCGAATGCCAACCTGGATCAGCTCGTCCAGCAGCCGCTCCTCCAGCGCACGTGCGAACGGGCAGGCGTGCGAGTAGCGGTCGCCGTCGAACTCCTCGTACAGATCGGGATGCGCGTCCACGTGGAGCACGGAGAGCCGCGGATGCCGCGGCCGCATGGCCCGCAGCACGGGATAGGTGATCGAATGATCGCCACCCAGCACGATCGGGCGCCCTCCACCGGCGAGCAGACGCGCCACGCCCGCCTCGATCCCGGCCCGCACCTCGGGTGAGTGGGTCGCCGGCAGCGCCAGATCGCCCGCGTCGGCGAGCGTCCCGGGCGCCCCGATGTCCACCAGCGCCTCGGTCCAGGGGTTCCCGGCCGGCGAAGTGAGCGCGGCGCGAATCGCTGCGGGCGCGGCGGCGGGGCCGCGGCGGAACGAGGACGCGGCGTCGAACGGCACGCCGAGGAGTGTGGGGACGCCGGGACCGGACATGCCCAAAGCCTAACCGGCGGTGGCGCTCCCGCCAGCGCGTTATCTTGCCCTTTCCGATGCGCATCACGGAGCTTCATCCGGCCGGGGACCATGAGCTCGTCCTGATGGGAGAGGACGAGCGCGCGGGCTACCGGGCGATCCTCGCGATCCACAGCTCCCGCCTCGGGCCCGCCGTGGGCGGGACACGGCTGTGGCGCTATGCGTCGCCTGACGAGGCACTCACCGATGCCCTGCGTTTGTCGCGCGGCATGTCCTACAAGAACGCCGTCGCGGCGCTGCCGATGGGCGGCGGGAAATCGGTGATCCTGGCGGACGGACCGATCGCGTCACGCGAGCGCCTCTTCGCCGCGCACGGCCGCTTCGTCGAATCGCTGGGCGGCCGCTACATCACCGCCGAGGACGTCGGCACCTCGCATCTCGACATGACCATCGTGAAGCGGGAGACCCGGCACGTCGCGGGGCTCCGGGATCCTTCCCCGGTCACGGCCCACGGCGTATTCCGGGCCCTGCTGGCCGCCGCACGGCACCGCTGGGGAGACGAAGATCTCACTGGACGGACCGTCGCGCTGCAGGGGTGCGGCAACGTGGGAAGCGCGCTCGCTCGCGCGCTCGCCGCCGCGGGCGCCCGACTGGTCGTTTCCGACGTGGACTCGGGGGCCGCGCGCCGGTGCGCGGCAGAAACGGGAGCGACGAACGTTGCCGCTGACTCGATCTACGACGTCGCGGCCGACGTCTTCGCTCCCTGCGCGCTGGGTGGCATCCTCAGCGACCGCACCATTCCGCGACTGCGCTGCGAGATCGTGGTCGGCGCGGCGAACAACCAGCTCGCCGTGCCCGCGGACGCCGACCGGCTCGCGGCGCGCGGCGTTCTCTATGTTCCCGACTACGTCGCCAACGCGGGTGGGGTGATCGACGGGGCGCGCGACATCTGCGGCTGGAGCGACACGCGGGTCGGCGCCGCGGTCGAGGCGATCTACGACACCACGCGGGATATCCTGCGCCGGGCCGAAGCGGCGGGCATCACCCCGGCCGCCGCCGCCGACCGGCAGGCGGAAGCCGCGCTGGCGGAGGGGAGCGCGCGCGCGTGAGTCGCCGCCGCTTCCGGCCGTTCCTCGCCGCCGCCCTCGGCCTGGCGCTCATCGCCGGGCTCACCGTCTGGGTGGCGGTGCCGCTCCCCGCGGCTCTTGCCACCCCCGGCCCCGTCCCCCGCCTGGTGCTGCTGGACCGTCACGGTCTCCCACTGCGGGCCACGCGCTCGGACGAAGGCAGCCGCGGCGGCTGGACTCCGCTCGCCGAGCTCGATCCCAGAATCCTCCAGGCCTTCCTCGCCGTCGAGGACCGGCGCTTCTACAGCCACCACGGTGTCGACCTGCGGGCGCTGGCCCGTGCCCTGCGGGACGATCTGCGGGCGCGCGCCGTGGTGTCCGGCGGCTCGACGATCACGATGCAGCTCGTCCGGCTGCTGCGCGGCACCCCGCGGACCCTGGCCGGCAAGCTGAGCCAGATCCTCTGGGCGCTGCGCCTGGACGCCCACCTCGACAAGCAGACCATCCTCGAGCAGTACCTGAACCGCGTCCCCCTGGGACAGGGAACCGTGGGAGTCACCGCGGCGGCCGAGCTGTACTTCGGCGCCGATCCACGCAGCGTCAGCCTCGGCCACGCGGCGCTGCTCGCGTCGCTCGCGCACGCACCGTCGCGCGACAACCCGCTGGTGGAACCGCAGCGCGCCCGTGCGCGCCGTGCCGGGGCGCTCAGTCGCATGCAGGCGCTCGGCTACGCGCGCGAGGAGGACGTGGCGCGCGCCCTGGTCGAGCCGGTGCTGCGCCACGACGCCGGCTCGCCGTTCCTCGCGCCGCACTTCACCACCCGCGTGCTGCAATGGGCCGCGCGCGACGGCGGCGCGGCGCCGAGCGGTGAGTGGCGCACGACCCTCGACCTGGGTTTGCAGACGGCGCTCGAAGCCGAGGTGCGCCACACCGTGGACGTGCTGCGGGACAAGGGCGTCGCCCACGCCGCGGTGGCGGTGCTCGACAACCCTTCGGGAGAGATCCTCGCCTGGGTCGGCTCCCCCGACTTCTTCGCCGATACGAGCGGCCAGGTGGATATGGTCGTCTCTCCGCGCCAGCCGGGATCGGCGTTGAAACCGTTCCTGTACGGCCTGGCGTTCGATCGTGGCGTCACACCCGCCACCGTGCTCCCCGATCTGCCGCGTACCTACCAGACCACGCTCGGCCCCTACCGTCCCCGTAATTACGACCGCCTGTTTCACGGGCCGGTGCGCGCCCGCGACGCCCTCGGCAGCTCCTACAACGTGCCGGCGGTCGAGCTGGCCGAGCGGCTCAGCGTGTCCAGTCTGCTCAACACGCTGCACGACGCCGGCTTCGCCTCACTCGACCACAGCCCGGAGTACTACGGTCTGGGGCTCTCGCTCGGTAACGGCGACGTCACCCTGCTCGAGCTGGCGAACGGGTACCGCGCCCTGGCGCAGGGCGGCGTGTGGAGGCCGGTGACATGGAAGGCGGCGGGTGAGTCGACGGCGGATGAGACGGCGGTAGGCAGGGCGACGGCTGGAGAACGGCGCGTGATGTCGCGGCAGGCGGCGGCGCTCGTGCTCGACATTCTGAGCGATCCGGTGGCGCGCATCCCGAGCTTCGGCACGGAGACTGTCCTCGACTTCCCGTTTCCCGCGGCGGCGAAGACGGGAACGAGCCGCCATTTCACCGACAACTGGTCGGTGTTGACGACGGCCGGATTCACGGTTGCCGTGTGGGTCGGCAACTTCAGCGGCCGCCCGATGCAGGGCGTCGGCGGCATTACCGGCGCCGGCCCGCTGCTGCACCGGGCCGCGCTGCTCGTGGCGCAGCGCTATCCGCCGGGCGTCCTGCCCTCCCCCGCGCACAGCGGCGCCGTTCCGGCACGGGTCTGCCGCCTGTCGGGCCTGCTCGCGGGGCCCGATTGCCCGCCGATGACCGAGTGGTTCGTCCCCGGCACGCAGCCGGCGCGTCCGTGTGACTGGCACCGCAACGGGCGGGTCGAGCTGCCGGCGGAGTACGCCGAATGGGCCGGCACCCAAGGCGCATCCCCGGTAAGCGCCGCCGTCGCGGGCACCGAGCCGGACCGTTTTCGGATCCTCTCACCCCAGAACGGCGACCGCTACACGATTCCGGCCGGCGGCGACCCGCGCTACGCGACGATCGCGCTGCGTGCCGCGGGCGGCGGGGGCGACGGGTCTCGCGTGCGCTGGCTCGTGGATGGCCGTGAATGGCGCGAGGCGCGCTGGCGACTGGTCCCGGGACGGCACACGGTTCGAGCGGTGGATGCGCGGGGGAACAGCGATGTGGTGACGATAGACGTACTCGGTCGTCGGTAATCGGTAGTCGGCAGAGACCTCACCGATAACCGACTACCGGCTACCGACTACCGAATACCGATTTACCGATTACCGATTACCGACGACCGGCGTCTTCAGGTACTGGTCGATCCAGTCCAGCAGCACGCCCCACCAGATGCGACGGTTGCGCGGCTTCAGCACCCAGTGACCCTCGTCCGGGAAGTAGAGGAACTTCGCCGGCACGCCCATACTGCGCGCCGCCGTGAACGCCTGGTACCCTTCCGACAGGTCCACGCGGTAGTCGAGCTGGGAGTGCACCACCAGCAGCGGCGTCTTCCAGTTCTTCACGAAGTTCAACGGGGACCACTTCTCCCACTCGTCCCGCGCCTGATAGAGCGTGCCGCCGAACTCCCAGTTGGGGAACCACAGCTCCTCGGTGGAACCGCCCATGCTCACCGTATTGAACACGCCGTCGTGCGACACCAGGCACTTGAACCGATCGGTGTGGCCGGCGGCCCAGTAGATCATGTAGCCGCCGTAACTCGCGCCGGCGGCGCAGACCCGGGTCGAGTCCACGTAGGGCAGCCGGTTCACCACGTCGAGGCCCTTCATGAGATCCTCGAAGGGCCAGTCGCCCCAGTGCTGGGACACGGCGTCGGTGAACGCCTGGCCGAAGCCGGTCGAGCCGTGGCGATTCACCATCACCACCACGTAGCCGCGCGAGGCGAACATCTCGTAGTTCCAGCGCGCGCCCCAGTAGTCGTTCCAGGCGGTCTGGGGGCCGCCGTGGAACAGGTCGATCACCGGATACTTTTTCGCCGCGTCGAACCCGGGCGGCTTCAACAGCCACCCGAACACCGAATCGCCCCGCGCCCCGACGAACCCGAACTGCTCGAGCGGGCGGAGGTCGAGGGACGCGACCGCGGCGTCGGTGTGGTGCGTCAGCGGCTTGCCGCTCATCCAGACCTCGGGCGGCTGGGTGTTGCTCTGATGCAGGTAGACGAGCGTCTTGCCGTCAGCCGAGACGGACGGACTCGTGTTCATGCCGGCGCCCGCGACGAGCGCCGTGCGCCGGAAGCCGGGCAGGTCGATGCGGTAGAGATTCACGCGCCCGCGCTCTTCGACGACCGCGTAGACACACTTCGAATCGGGACACCAGGTGTAGGAGCCGACCGACAGGCTCCAGCCCGCCGTCGCTTCGACCGGCGCTCCCCCCGCGCTACCGCGCGGCAGCAGCATCAGGCGCTGGCGGTCCGCCTCGAAGTTGGGACGCTCCATCGAGAGGTAGGACAGCCACTTTCCGTCCGGTGAATAGCGCGGCGTGTTGTCCGCCCCCTTGTTGGCGGCGGTGACGTTCTTCCACTTGGACTCGTCACCGGTCCCCCGTCCCTCGTCCCCGATGAGGTAGACGTCCACGTTCGTATTCGTGGCGACGACGTCGTCCCCGTGCATGGCCACGGCGATCTCGCGGCCATCGGGCGACACCGCGACATCGCCGTCTCCGCCGGTCGCGATCGTCGGGACGTCGTGGTCCACCGTGGTGACATCGGTGGCCTTCCCGCTCGCGAGCTCCACGGCGAACACGTGCTGGCGGTGCCCGGCGCGGAACTCGACCCAGTGGCGCCACATGAGCTCCGTCCACAGCCGGGCCTCGGTTGGATACTCGCCGTTGCGCCGGTCGATCTCCTGGTCGGCGGGCCACTTCACGTCGACGACCGCGATGAACCCACGACCGTCGGGCTTCCAGTAGAGCTCTCCCACGCCGTCGTCGATGGCCGTCACCTTCCGCGCTTCGCCCCCCGTCATGCCGAGCACCCAGATCTGCGGGCCCCCCTGCCGGGTCGAGATGAACGCCAGCGTCTGGCCGTCGGGTGACCAGCGAGGAGAGAAATCCGAGCCCGGGCCCTGGGTGAGCTGCCGGGTGCGGCCCGTCGTCGCCTCGGCGAGCCAGACGCGAGCGAATCCCCGGTTGTCCTTCAACGAGGGCGTGGTGACCGTGTAGGCCACCCATTTCCCGTCGGGCGAGATCCGTGGATCCGACACGGCCGGGAGCCCGATGAAATCGTCGAAGGTGATGGGGTGCTTTTGCTGCGCAAAAGCGGGAAGGGGGAAGAGGGAAGCGGAAAGGGTCAATGCAACGACCATACGCAGGGTACGCATGTTAGTAGTCCGGATGAGTGATGATGGCTTTGACGAGATCGTCGAACAGCTTCGAGGCCGGCGTCACCTCGCCCGCAGCGTCGGTGTGGACGTTCCAGGCGGCCAGCTCCTGCAGCGCCGTGGCTTCCTCATAGGTGAGGTGCAGCACCGCGCCGTCGCCAGACGGGCTGGCCCCGTCCAGTACGCGCCGCAACACGTCGGGGAGGTGCTGCGCGTTGCGCACGGCATCGAGCTGTGCGCGAGTGATGGCGAGATCCATGGGCTCCCTTGCGAGACGCGGGTTCGGGCCAAATCTTCCCTCCTCCCGCTGGAAACGCCAGACGCTCACCCAAGGCCCACATGCCCCGCACGGAATTCATCGCCACCGGCTTCTACGTCCCGCCCCGGGTCGTGTCCAACGACGACCTGGCGAAGCTGATGGACACCTCCGACGAGTGGATCACCCAGCGTACGGGGATCAAGCGGCGCCACTGGGTCGAGCCGGGCACGATGTGCTCGGCGCTCGCTGCCGAGGCGACCAAGGTGGCGCTGGCGCGCGCCGGGATGCAGGCGAGCGACCTGGACTGCATCATCTTCGCGACCACGAGCCCGGATCACTTCTTCCCCGGCAACGGCGTGTTCCTGCAGCGGCTGCTCGGGTTGAGCGACATCCCGGCGCTCGACGTGCGCGATCAGTGCACCGGGTTCATCTACGGCCTTTCGGTCGCCGACGCCTGGGTACGCTGCGGCCAGTACAAGCGCGTGCTGCTGGTGGGCGCCGAGATCCAATCACCGGGGCTCGACCTCTCGACCGCGGGCCGCGACACGGCCGTGATCTTCGGGGACGGCGCCGGCGTCGCCATCCTGGGCCCCACCGACGACCCGAAGCGGGGCGTGCTTTCGACTCACCTCTTCAGCGACGGCCAGCACGCCGAGAAGCTCTGGATGGACGGGCCGGGACTGGCGCACGTGCCCTGGATCAGCGGCGACATGGTGACGGACGGCCGGGCACGCGTCCACATGGAAGGCCGGGAAGTCTTCAAGCACGCCAGCACCAGGATGCCCGAGAGCGTGCAGCTGGCACTGCGCACCAACGGCGCGACCATCGCCGACGTGAAGCTCTTCATTCCGCACCAGGCGAACCAGCGCATCTCGGAGATGGTCCAGAAGCAGCTCGGCCTGCGCGACGATCAGGTCTACAACAACATCCAGGAGTACGGCAACACGACCGCCGCCTCGATTCCCATCGCGTTGCACGAAGCTCTGGAGGCGGGTCGCCTGGCCCGCGGCGAATTGCTGATGCTGGCGGCGTTCGGCTCGGGGTTCACGTGGGGGAGTGCCGCGATACGCTGGTGAGGGAGCCGTCAGCCGTCAGCCATCAGCCTTCAACTGCTGGAGCAGGCGGCTCGCTGCGTCTGCGCCTGGTGTCCCGCGATACCGATCCGCGAAGCGAGCGAGCTCCACCATGAGCCGGTCGCGGCGCCCCTGCTTGCGGTACAGATCGATCAGTCCATTCGCGGCGCGCATCTCATGCCCGGCCGTGGGCTGGTGGCGCCGCACCTCCAGATAGAGCCGCTCCACCTCCGCAGGATCGTCGAGATGCTTGTCTACCAAGTCGGCGAGCCGCAGGCGCGCTTCGTTGTCCTCCGGCTCGACGGTGAGGTGGTCGCGGAAATACTCGGCCGCCTCGCGGTACTGCCCCCGGACGATCATCACGTCCTGCCGTGGATAGCTCGGCGGCGGCGGGATGTTGCCCGCCGAGTAGAGCGTCTTCACCAGGCCCTCGGAGGCGTGGATCGTTCCCCGATGGATCAGGATGACCCCCAGGACGACGAGCGGGATGTTCAGGATCGTCATCGCCACGGCCACCCACCCGGGGATCATCTGTTTCTCGGCCAGGAAGTACCACAGCGCCGAGAGCATGATAAACGTCGGGGGACCGAACCAGAGCGCGATCTTGGCGAGATTGGCCTGGTCGGCGGCGTCGACGTCTCTAAGCGGAGCCATCAGCGGTCGGCCATGGGACCCCCAGATTGCGCCGGAAACCGCGCCGATGCAAGTTGCGTAGGGGTGACATGATCATCGGACTGCTGCTCTGGGGCGCCGCGCTGGGCGGTGGTTTCATCTCCACCCGCAACTTCGTGCGCCGGCGGCTGCGCTTCGTGGACGCCGCGCAGAAGCCCTCGACGCCGATCGTGGCCGGCGTCGTCGCCGCCGCGGCCGGCATCACTGCCGCCGCTCTCCCGATCATCACCGTGCCGATGGGTGTCCTCTTCGGGATCGGTGTCGGGACCGGATGGGCGAGCGGCCAGAAGGCTCCTCCCGAATCCTGACCGGCTCCCCCTCTTCATACTGTCTCCGGACCGCGGCGTAGCTTGTTGGCGCCCGGAATCCCGTGGCCTCGGGGAGGCTGCGCGTTTCCGTCCATCGACCGGGCCCCACCCGCTTCCCGCAGGAGGAGTCGACATGCCGCGAGTCGCCGTCGCCATCGCGCTCGGAGTCGCCATCCTGGCACCCAGAGCCCGCGCGCAGGACAACCAGTGGCGCACGCAGGTCGAGGGGTACTTGAAGCGCGCAGCCCAATCGCTCAACGAACGAGGCTTTTCGCAGTCTCACGAGACGCAGATCGGCTCGTTGTCCGACGACGACAACGACTCCTTCACCCTCACGCTCCACGCCGGCACGGCGTACGCGCTGGTGGGGGTATGCGACAACGACTGCAAGGACCTCGACCTCGTCCTCTACGATGCCGACGGCGACCAGGTCGATTCCGACGTCCAAGCCGACGACGTGCCGATCGTCCAGGTGACGCCGTCCGAGACGATGCGCTATCGCGTCAAGGTGATCATGGCCACCTGCAACACGAATCCCTGCTGGTACGGGATCGGCGCGTACGGGAAGTAGTCGACGAGCGGGAGCGGGGAGCGGGGAGCGGGGAGCGGTCGGAGATGGTGTCATTACCGCTCCCCGCTCCCCGCTCCCTTTTCCGTCACCTTCTCGTATCCGGGGCAATTGACGACGGGCAACGGCGGATAGCGCACGAAACGCGGATCCGTCTCGGCAAGCGCGCAACGGTAGAACGTCGAACCGCGCCGATTCGTCACCGGCCGCGTCCAGCGGCAGGTGCGACAGAGGCCAACCTCGTCGCCCATGTGTTTCCCAGCCTCGCAGAGAGCTCGGAGCACGGAGCAGTTGCTCCCCTGCACCGGATAGTACTGCTCCCTGCTCCGTGCTCCGAGCCCCTCGCGCCATGGCCACGCCCCCCGGATGCCATCTATCTTGCTGAATCGTGAC
>DATICZ010000133.1:0-4244 GCA_035456525.1 Gemmatimonadales bacterium | reverse complement strand
GACAACACGAAGATGGCGATCGAGCTGATCACGCCGATCGCGATGGAAGAGGGGTTGCGCTTCGCGATCCGTGAGGGTGGGCGGACCGTGGGCGCCGGGGTCGTCACGAAGATCAAGAAATGACGCTGTCGGCTATCAGCTATCGGCTATCAGCTTAGCCGATGACCGATAGCCGATAGCTGATAGCGAGGTTCTCATGGCCAGCAAAATTCGCATCCGGCTCAAAGCCTTCGACCACGCGCTGATCGATCAGGCGGCGGCGGACATCGTGCGCACCGCGGAGAAGACCGGGGCGCAGGTGTCGGGGCCGATTCCGCTGCCGACCAAGCGCCAGATGTGGACGGTGCTGCGCAGCCCGCACATCGACAAGAAGAGCCGGGAGCAGTTCGAGCTGAAGACGCACAAGCGGCTGATCGACATCGTGGACTCGCGCTCGCAGACGGTGGATGCGCTGACGAAGCTCGATCTGCCAGCGGGTGTCGACGTCGAAATCAAAGTCGGCTGACCGATAGCCGACAGCCGATAGCTGATAGCGGAGTCTCTCATGAACGCACTCATTGGCCGCAAACTCGGCATGACGCGCCTGTTCGACGAAGAGGGCGCGCACGTGCCGGTGACCGTGATCGAAGCCGGGCCCTGCCCGGTGATCCAGGTCGCCGGGGACCGCGTGCAGCTGGGCTTCGGGGCGAAGAAGGCCAAGCGCACGGTCAAGGCGCTGGCGGGGCACGTGAAGGCGGCGGGGCTCGAGACGGCGCCGCGGCGACTGAAGAGCTTCCCCCTCACGGGCGAGGCGCCGAAGGCGGGGGAGCTGGTGACGGTGGCGATCTTCGCCCCGGGCGAGCGGGTGAAGGTCTCGGGCGTCACCAAGGGGAAGGGCTTCCAGGGCGTGGTGCACCGCCATGGGTTCGGCGGTGGGCCGGCGACCCACGGCAACACGCGGCACCGCAAGCCGGGGTCGATCGCGCCGGGTACCGATCCGTCCCGCATCATCAAGGGGAAGCGGATGCCGGGCCATATGGGCGCACGCAACTTCACCGAACTGGGCCTGCGAGTGGTGCGCATCGACGCCGAGCGAAATCTGTTGTTCGTGCGCGGCGCGGTGCCCGGGCCGATGAACGGCTATGTGACGGTACGCAAGCAGGGAGGCAGGAGCCGCCATGATTGAGGCGCCGCACTTTTCCGCCGCCGGGGCGAAGAAGAAGGCGATCGTGCTGCCGGAGGCGATTTTCGACGGCCGCGTGAACGAGGACGTGCTGCACCGCGCCGTGGTGACCTATCTCGCCAACCAGCGGCAGGGGACGGCCGCCACCAAGACGCGCAGCTTCGTCTCGGGCGGCAACCAGAAGCCGTGGCGGCAGAAGGGCACCGGGCGGGCGCGGCAGGGCTCGACCCGCGCGCCGCACTGGCGGCACGGCGGGGTCGTGTTCGGACCGCATCCGCGCGACTACCGGATGTCGATTCCCAAGAAGGTGCGCCAGCTGGCGCGCAAGTCGGCGTTGAACGCGCGGGCGCGCGAGGGCGCCTTGCTGGTGGTGGATGCGCTGGCCTACGAGAAGCCGAAGACCAAGCCGTTCGCCGAGCTGCTGGACAAGCTGGGCGTGGCCGGGCGCAAGGTACTGGTGCTGACGGCGGATTCGCCGACGGCGCACAACGTGTACCTCGCGGGCCGCAATATCCCGGACGTGCGCATCCAGCGCTTCGTGGACGCCACCGCCTACGACGTGCTCTGGGCGAAGACGGTGCTGGTGGAGGCGCCGGCGCTGTCGGGCGCGGAACCGGAGGAGGCGACCGATGCCTGACCTGCACCGGCTCATCGTGGGACCGGTGGTGACCGAGAAGTCGTCGGCCGCCTACCAGGCGCACAAGGAATACGCGTTCCGCGTGCACCCCGAGGCGACCAAGCCGCAGATCCGCGAGGCGATCGAGAAGCTGTTCAACGTGAGCGTCACCGACGTCCGGACGCTCGTGGTGCGCGCGAAGCAGCGCAGCTACGGGCGGCACGTCGGGCGGCGCCCATCCTGGAAGAAGGCGATCGTGAAGCTGAAGGACGGCGACGCGATCCCGGTGTTCGAGGGCTGATATGGGCATCCGACAGTTCAAGCCGGTCACCGCGGCCACGCGGTTCCGCTCGGTGAGCGACTTCGCCGAGATCACGAGCGCCACGCCGGAGCGGACGTTGCTCGAGCCGCTGCGGCGCACGGGCGGCCGCAACAACAAGGGGCACGTCTCGACGCGCCACCAGGGCGGCGGTCACAAGCGGCAGTACCGCCGCATCGATTTCCGGCGGGACAAGTTCGGCGTGCCGGCCAAGGTGACGACGGTCGAGTACGATCCGAACCGGACCTGCCGCATTGCGCTCGTGACCTACGCCGACGGGGAGAAGCGCTACATCCTGCATCCCAAGGGGCTGGCGGTGGGGGACACGGTGGTGTCGGGGCCGGGCTCGGACATCCGCACCGGCAACGCGCTGCCGCTGTTCGAGGTTCCGCTCGGCACCACGGTGCACAACGTGGAGCTCAAGATCGGGCGCGGCGGCCAGATGTGCCGCTCGGCGGGCACGGGCGCGCAGGTCGTGGCGAAGGAAGGCAACTACGTCACCCTGCGGCTGCGCTCGACCGAGATGCGGCGCGTCCGGGGCGAGTGCCTCGCCACGATCGGCGAAGTCGGCAACGCGGAGCACGAGCTGCAGTCGGTGGGCAAGGCGGGCAAGACGCGCTGGCTGGGTCGCCGGCCGCGGGTGCGCGGCGTGGCGATGAACCCGGTGGATCACCCGCTGGGCGGCGGCGAGGGCAAGTCCTCGGGCGGACGGCCGCCGGTGTCGCCGTGGGGCAAGGTGGAAGGCCGCAAGACGCGTCACAAGAAGAAGGCCTCGACGAAACTCATCGTGCGCGGGCGCAAGCGCGGGAAGGCGACGCAGTAATGGCACGCAGCGTCAAGAAGGGTCCGTACGTGGAGCCGTCGCTCCTGCTGAAGATCCAGGGGCTGAACGAGCGCAACGAGAAGAAGGTGTTCAAGACCTGGTCGCGGCGCAGCACGATCACGCCCGACTTCGTGGGTCACACCCTGGCGGTGCACAACGGCAACAAGTTCGTGCCGGTATACGTGACCGAGAACATGGTGGGGCACAAGCTGGGCGAGTTCGCGGCGACGCGGCTGTTCCGCGGGCACACCACGAAGACGGCGGCCGAGCGCGAAGCCGAGGCCAAGGCGGCGGAGGCGCCGTGATGGAAGCCAGGGCCATTCAGCGCACGGTGCGCCAGTCGGCGCGCAAGATGCGCCTGGTGATCGATCAGATCCGCGGCCGCGCGGTGCCGGAGGCGTACGCCATTCTCCGGTTCTCGAAGAAGCACGCGGCGCAGCAGATCCACAAGGTGCTCAAATCGGCCGTGGCCAACGCGGAGCAGCAGGCGCAACGGAGCAACGTGCCGCTCGACGTGGACGGGCTGCGGGTGAGGTACGCAGTGGTCAATGAAGGGCCGACGCTCAAGCGGTTCACGATGGGCGCCATGGGTCGCGGCATGCCGATCCTCAAGCGGACGAGCCACGTGGAGATTCACGTGAGCGCGCCCGACGTGGCGGCCCCGGCTCCCGCTGCGAAACCGTCGGCCAAGGCGAAAGAGAAGCCGGGGCCCGAGAAACCCGCCGCCAAGGCGAAGCCGAAGGCGAAAGCCGCCGCGGCGACCAAGGGCAAGGCGAAGGGCAAGACGAAGAGGAGGAGCAAGTAAGTGGGCCAGAAAACGCATCCCTACGGGTTCCGGCTCGGGGTCATCAAGCCGTGGCGCTCGCGCTACTACGCGCGCCGCAATTTCCCCGAGCTCCTGAAGGAAGACGACCTGATCCGCCGCTATCTCAAGACGCGGCTGAGCCACGCGGCGATCGCCGACGTGCACATCGAGCGGCGTCCGGGGAAGGTGACGGTCACGGTGCACACCGGCCGGCCGGGTGTGGTGATCGGCAAGCGCGGGGCGGAGGTGGACAAGCTGCGTGACGAGCTGGCGCAGCTCACCGGCAAGGAAGTGGGGATCAACGTCGAGGAGATCAAGCGGCCCGAGCTGGACGCGCAGCTCGTGGGCGACAGCGTGGTGCACCAGCTGCAGCAGCGCATCTCGTTCCGCCGCGCGATGAAGCGGGCGGTGCAGAGCGCGATGCGGATGGGGGCGCAGGGGATCAAGATCAAGTGCGGCGGGCGCCTGGGCGGCGCCGAGATCGCGCGCGTGGAGGGCTACCACGAGGGCCGCGTGCCG
>DATICZ010000132.1:0-11747 GCA_035456525.1 Gemmatimonadales bacterium | reverse complement strand
TCAGTGCTTGTGCGGCGGGGTTCCCGGGGGATCCACGTGCGCGGGGGCCGTCGAGTCACGCCCCGGCTCCGCCGCATCGTGATCGTGGTCCTCGGCCTCACCCGGCGCGTGTTGATGGCCGCCTTCCCGGTTCTCGACCTCCGCTTGGATCTTCGCGGTGGGAATGCCGGCCGCATGGTCGAACACCAGCTCGCCGCCCTCGGCGCCGGTGGCGACGAGGAACACGAAGCCAACGCCCGCGAGCAGGCTGAGCAGTCGCGCTTCGAGCGGGCGCAGCTGGAAGCGCCGCCACAGCTTCCAGACCAGCACCACGGTGAACACGCTCATCGTGATGAGGGCGAGCCGCTCGTGTTTGGTCATGATCTCGTGGATCGCCTCGCCGTGGTCGATCTTCTCCTCGGCGAGCTCTCCCAGGATCACAGCCGCCCATCCCCCGACGACGCCGGCCCAGAGCGTCCAGACACCGGCCCAGACGAGCGAGTCGCGCTTCAGGATCCACCCCATGAGATCGAACAGGACCGCGGCCAGCAGCAGGGCCGCGGGGAGGTCGTTCACCGCCGCGTGCAGGCGCGGCAGGTCGTAGCCGAACATGCGGGTCTGTACTCCTCTGGGGTCGGGTTAGAGTCCCAGGCTCGAGACCACGGGCGGAACGCCTGAGTAGTCGTAGAACCCTTTACCGCTTTTCCTGCCGTACATGCCGGCGAGCACCATGCGCTTGAGCAGCGGCGGCGGCGCGTACTTCTGCTCTTTGTACTCCGCGAACATGATTTCGGCGATCTTGTAGGTCGTGTCGAGCCCCACGAAGTCGAGCAGCGTGAGCGGTCCCATGGGGTACCCGCACCCGAGCTGCATGGCCTTGTCGATGTCGGTCACGCTCCCCACGCCGTGCTCCAGGGCCCGGATCGCGTCGAGCAGATAGGGGACGAGCAGCAGGTTCACGATGAACCCGGAGTTGTCCTTCGCCGCGACCGGCTCCTTGCCGAGCGAGCGGGCGAAGGCGAAGGCGCGCTTGAACGCGTCCTCCGACGTCGTGACCGTGCGGACCACCTCCACCAGCTGCATCAGCGGCACCGGGTTGAAGAAGTGCAGCCCTACGAAGCGGTCGGCCCGTTTGGTGGCCGCCGCCATCGCGGCGATCGTGAGGCTCGAGGTATTGGAGGCGAAGATCGTCCCGGCGGGGCACAGGGCGTCCAGCTCCCTCCACAACGCGTTCTTGACGTCGAGGTCTTCGGTCACGGCCTCCACCACGACGTCGCACGCCTTCAGGTCGGCGGTCACCGTCGTGAACGACAGGCGCCCGAGCGCGGCGTCACGGTCCGCCGCCTGGAGCTTGCCCTTCTCCACGAACTTGGCGAGGGATTTCTCGATGCCCGCCTTCGCCTTGTCGAGAATCGGCTGCGCGACGTCGCGCACGATCGTCTCGTATCCCGAGGTGGCGGCGACCTGCGCGATGCCGCTTCCCATCAGTCCGCACCCCAATACCCCGACGCGCTTGATGTCGCTCATGGATCTCTCGTTAGAGCTGGAATTGTTTGCGGATCTCCTCGGCGATCCGCACGAACGCGCTGGCCCGGGGGCCCGGGAGGGCGTGCTCGGAGCGGATTTCGCCCCGCTCGAGCCGGTCGAGCACCTGCTCCAGCGCCACCTGGATCCGCCCCAGCTGCGTGCGGCGCCCCGCGGTGAGCGCCACCAGCGCGAGCGCGCCGAACCCCACCGCCGGCACCGCCAGGAAGGGCGCCAGCACTCCGATGGTGCCCGCGACCACCGACCCCGCCGCACCCATCCCCGCCAGCGCGACGGCCCCGCCGATCCGGGCGCGGCGCAGGTTGCGGACGTCGGCGCTCAAGCGCACGTGGCAGAACCCCGGCTCGAGCTGGGTGACCTGGCCGGCGACCTCCTCGGCCTGGGCGAGCGCGTAGCGACGGCCCCCGCCGCGCAGACCCCGCTGCATCGACGCCATGAAGCCCACCTGCGGCTCCCAGGTGGTGCGCTCCGTGTAGCGGCGCTTCACCCGCATCAGCTCTTCGCTTTCCATCCAGGCAGAAAGCGCCCGCTCCACGCCGGCGCGATCTCCCGGCACCACGCGATGCGCGTTGAGGCGCCCCGGCCCCACCAGCGACCGGGCCAGTCCCCGCTCGGCCTGCTCCTCGGGAAGGCGGGTTCGTTCCTCCAGCAGCGCCTGCTTCAGGTACCGCGCCGGGATGCCGACGTCGCTGCCGAGGGCTTCGACCTCGGCTTCGGTGAGCCCCTCGCCGATATCGCGCTCGCCCGTCTGCAGCTCGGCGGCGCGGCGGATGATGCGATCGAGCGCCTCCCGGCTGATCAGCTCGCCCCCACCTGCCATAGCTACGCCCTGACCTTGTCCTTGGTGGGGATGGGGGGCAGCGACTCGCCCGTAGTGCGGGCCGGGAGCGCGGCGGGAGTAACGGTCTCGTCCGGGCGCCGGCGCGACACCGTATCGACAAGGCCCCTGAAAATGTCGATCGGGATGGGGAAGATCGTGGTCGAATTGTTCTCGGAGGCGATCTCCGTCACCGTCTGCAGGTAGCGCAGCTGGATCGCAGCCGGCTCGCGGCCGATCACCGCCGCGGCCTGCGCCAGCTTCTCCGACGCCTGGAGCTCGCCCTCGGCGTTGATCACCTTCGCACGCCGCTCCCGCTCGGCTTCCGCCTGGCGGGCCATGGCACGCTTCATCTCGGGCGGCAGATCCACGTCTTTCACCTCGACCGCCGAGATTTCGATGCCCCAGTCCTCGGCGCGCTGGTCGATGATCTTCTTGAGAATCGCGTTGATCTTCTCGCGGTTCGCCAGCAGCTCGTCGAGCTCCGTCTCGCCCAGCACCGAACGCAGGGTGGTCTGGGCGAGCTGGCTCGTGGCGTAGAGGTAATTCTCGACGCCGATCACCGCTTTGACCGGGTCCCGCACCAGCATGTACAGGACCGCGTTCACCTTGATCGAGATGTTGTCGCGGGTGATCACGTCCTGGGGCGGAATGTCGAGCGCCATCACGCGCAGGCTGACCTTCTGCATACGGGCGAACAGCGGCGGCAGATAGATCAGGCCCGGTCCCTTGGCGCCCCAGGAGCGGCCGAGGAAGAAGTAGACGGCACGCTCGTATTCGCGCAGCACCCGGAGGCCGGAGAAGAGATAGAAGCCGACCCCCGCCAGGATTCCCAGGAGTATGTTGCCCATACAACCCCCTTCTCAGGCGGGGAACGCTTCGACGATCATCGCGAGTCCCTGCCCGCCGCCGATGCAGGCCGAGCCAAGGCCGAACCGTTTGCCCGCGCGACGCAGCGCGTGCAGCAGATGCAGCGTGATACGGGTCCCGCTCGCGGCCAGCGGATGGCCGATGGCGATGGCGCCGCCGTGCACGTTGGTCTTCGCACGGTCGAGCCCCAGCTCCTTCTCCACCGCGAGGTACTGCGGGGCGAACGCTTCGTTGATCTCCACCAGATCCATCTGGGCGAGCGTCATGCCGGCCTTCTGGAGCACCTTGCGCGCGGACGGGGCGGGTCCGATCCCCATGTACTTCGGCTCGACCCCCACCACCGCCCAGGCCACCAGGCGTCCCAGCGGTTTCAGCCCGTGGGCCTTGGCGAACCCTTCGCTCGCGATCACCGTCGCGGCGGCGCCGTCGCAGATGCCGGAGGCGTTGCCGGCGGTGACCACGCCGTCCTTCTTGAAGTAGGGCTTCAACCCCGCCAGACCCTCGAGCGTCGTCTCCGGCCGCATGTGCTCGTCGGCGCGGAACTCCACGGTCTGCCCCTTCTTCTTGACCGGGACCGGGATGACCTCGTCGGTGAAGACGCAGTCGTCCCAGGCCTTCTTGGCGCGCTGCTGCGAGTCGACCGCGACCTGGTCCACCTCGGTGCGGCCGAGCTTGTACCTGTCGGCGAGGTTCTCGGCGGTCTCGGCCATGGAGAACCCGCACTGCGGGTCCTTCAGCGCCTCCCAGAGGAGATCCTCCAGCGGAGCGGGGCCGAGCCGCAGCCCCCAGCGCGCGCCGCGCACGACGTGCGGCGCCTGGCTCATCGACTCGCCACCGCCGGCGAGCACGGCCTCGGTTTCCCCGAGGATGATGAGCTGTGCGCCCTGCGTGATCGCCTCGAAGCCCGAGCCGCACAACCGGTTCACGGTGACGGCCGGCGTCTCGACGGCCAAGCCGGCCTTGAGGGCGACGTGGCGCGCCATGTAGATGGCGTCGGCCGAGGTCTGCAGTGCGTTGCCGAATATCGAGTGCCCGATGTCGGCGGACGGGACGCCGGACCGCTCGAGGGCGTTCCGGGCCGCGATCGCGGCGAGGTCGATCGCGGAGAAATCCTTCAGGGAGCCGCCGAACGAGCCGAAGCCCGTGCGGACGCCCGAGAGAAAGACGATATCGGTTTGACTGCCTTGGGTCTTCACGCAACGACTCCACTGGGGCGAGAAAGAGGCAATATAACAGGCGCGGTCAGGCCGCGGCCCGGCGCCGCCAGAAGAGATAGGCGGGCGTGCCAAGCAACACGATGCCCAGTCCGGCGAATGCCTGGACGGGCCGCGCCATCACGGTATTGGCGACGATCGCTACGGCGGCGAGGATGAAGACGGCGGGGGTCAGGGGGTAGCCGGGCACCCGGAAGGGGCGCGGCAGGTCGGGACGGCGGCGTCGCAGCACGAACACGCTCGCGGCCGCGAGGGCCGCGAACAGCCAGCTCGCGAACACCACGTAGGTCAGCAGCTGCTCGAAGCTGCCCCACAGCGTGAGCACTGCCGCCCACGCCCCGCCCACCGCGATCGCGACCGCCGGGGTGCCGAAGCGGGGATGCACCTCTCCCAGCGCGCGGAAGAATACGCCGTCGCGCGCCATCGCGAAGTACATGCGCGGCCCGGTGAGCGCGAGGCCGTTGGCCGCGCTGAACACCGACACGAGCACCGCGGCGCTGACGAACTTCGCCGGGACGGGTCCGAACAGCTCGCGGACCGTGTCGGCCGCGACGCGCTGCGAGCCGGCGACGCCGTCGGGTCCGAGAGCGGCGAGGTAGCCGATATTGGCGAGCAGGTAGAGGGCCACCAGCGCCGCCGTCCCGATGATGATGCCGCGGGCGAAGGTGCGCTGCGGATCGAGCGCCTCGCCCGCGGAATTCGTGACGTTGATCCACCCTTCGTACGCCCACAGCACCCCGAGCAGGGCGACGCCCGCGCCCGAGAGCAGGCCGGCCGAAAGCGGCGTCGAGAACGCGCGGGCCGTGGTCGCCGTGCCTTCCGAGCCGAGGGCGATCCCGGCGACGGCGATCGCGAGGATCGCCGTCACCTTCACGCCGGTGCTCCAGTTCTGCACCGTCGCCGCGTGGCGCACGCCACGGATGTTCACCGCGGAGACGGCGAGAATCATCAGCACGGGCAGCAGCGTGCGGCCCACCGGTCCGAGCGACACGAGCTCACCGGCGTAGGTCGCGAAGGCCACGGCGAGGGTCGCCGTGGACCCGGTGTTGATCGCGAGAAACAGGGCCCACCCGAGCAGGAACGCCGGAAACCGGCCGAACGCCTCGCGCACGTACGTGTACGTCCCACCCGCGTCGGGGAAGAGCGCGCCCAGCTCGGCGAAGGTCAGCGCGCCCAGCAGCGAGCAGATCCCGCCTCCCAGCCACACGAGCAACGCCACGCCGGGATCGGCGGCGGTGTTGCGGAGCACGGTGCCGGGAACGAGCCAGATCTCGGACCCGATGACCGTGCCGACGACCACCAGGACGAGGTCGCCCTGGCGCAGCGTGCGGATGAGCTCGCGCCGGTGCTGCTGAGGGGCGCTCAGTGTCCCGCCGCCATTCCGTCCTTGCGCGGATCGGAGCCGGCGGCATAGCCACGGGGCAGGCGGAGGATGAACTGGGCGCCCCCGAAGGCAACCCCCGAGTCGGGGACGATGACGTGACCGAGGGCGGTGAGACGCCGCCGCACGTCGTCGCCGATCGCCGGCTCGAGCGCCACGCGCAGGCCGTCGAAATGCCGGAAGCGGGGCGCGTCGATGGCGTCCTGCAGGTCCATCCCGAAGACCAGCAGGTTCAGCAGCACCTGGACGTGGCCCTGCGGCTGCATCGAGCCGCCCATGACGCCGAACGACAGCCACGGCTGCTCCACGCCGGCCGGGTCCGACCGGGTCACGAAGCCGGGGATGAGCGTGTGGAACGGGCGCTTTCCCGGCGCCACGGTGTTGGGCAGCCCCGGCTCGAGCGTGAACCCGGCGCCCCGGTCCTGCAACGCGAACCCGGTGCCGGGCACGACGACCCCGGACCCGAACAGGTCGTACAGCGAATTGATGAACGAGACCATGTTGCCGGCCGAGTCGGCGACGGTGAGGTAGATCGTCTCGCTTGCCGTGAGGGGCTTCCCCGGTTGCGGCCGGTCCGCCGCGCGGGCGGTGTCGATGAGCGCGCGGCGCGCCGCCACGTACGCATCGGTGAGCAGCGCGGCGGGCGGAACGGTCACCGCCTTCGGCTCCCCGACGAAGCGCGCCACGTCGGCGAAGGCCAGCTTCTTCGACTCGATCAGCAGGTGGAGGTAGGGGGCGGTGTTGCGGCCCCGCGACTCGAGATCGTACGGCTCGAGCATCCGCAGCATCTCGAGCACCGCGAGCCCCTGGTTGTTGGGCGGCATCTCCCACACCCGGTAGCCGTGGAACGGCGCCGAGATCGGCTCCACCCACTCGGGGTGGTGGTTCTTGAGGTCGTCGAGCGTGAGGTAGCCACCCAGCTCGCGGACCCGCGCCACAATCCGCCGTCCCAGGTCGCCGCCGTACAACGCCCCGGGGCCCTGCGCCGCGATCTCCCGAAAGCTCCGGGCCAGGTCGGGATTGCGGACCCACTCGCCGGCGCGCGGTGCGCGCGCGCCGTCTACCAGGAAGGTCGCGCGCGCGCCGGAGTCGCGGGCGAGCTTCGCCGCCTCGTCGGCCCAGTCGCGCGCGATGATCGGCGTGACGGGGAACCCCTCCTCGGCGTATCCGATCGCGGGCTGCAGCGCCTGGGCCAGCGTGATGGTGCCGTAGCGCGTCAGCAGGGCGTCCCACCCCGACAGCGCGCCCGGCACGGTGACGTCCTCGACTGTCTCCTGGGGCATGGAGCGGTGGCCCTTGGCCAGCAGCGCTTCGCGCGTCATGAGGGCGCCGGCGCGGCCGCTCGCATTCAGGGCGACGAGGCGCCGCTCCTTGGCCACCCAGACGATGGCGAACATGTCGCCGCCGATCCCCGTCATCATCGGCTCGACGACGTTGAGCACGGCGGCGGCGGTGATGGCGGCATCGATGGCGTTGCCGCCGCGCTGCAGTACGGCGAGGCCGGCGGCGGTCGCGAGGGGCTGGCTCGTCGCGATCATGCCGTGCGGGGCGTAGACGGTCGAGCGGTGGGCCATGGTGGTTGGGCGCTGAGCGATGGCGGCGGCCGGGACGGCGCTCGCCAGGGCGAGCGCGACCAGGGCACGGCGGCTGGTCGGATGACTGTTCACGGGTTCGTTTCGCTTTCCAGACGGCGGGTGACGGCCTCGGCGACGGCGCCGGTGGTGCTCTTCCCCCCAAGATCGGGAGTGCGGGCGCCGTCCGCGAGCGCGCCGCGCACGGCCCGCTCCACGTGGCGCGCCGCTTCGGGATGGCCCAGCTGCTCGAACATCAGGGCGCCGGTGAGAATCGCCGCCATCGGATTGGCGACGCCCTTGCCCATGAGCGGCGGCGCCGATCCGTGCACCGGCTCGAACAGCCCGGCTCGCCCCGGATGAAGGTTGGCGCTGGCCGCGATCCCCAGCCCCCCGACGAGCCCTGCGCCCAGATCGGAAAGGATGTCGCCGTAGAGGTTGTTCGTGACGATGACCTGAAACCGCTCCGGCTCGCGCACCATTTCCATCGCCAGGGCGTCGACGAAGCGGTGCTCGATCTGGATGCCGGGGTAGTCCGCCGCGACTGCCTTGAACCGTTCCTGCCAGATACGATGGGCCGGCACCGCGTTCGACTTATCGCTCATCGTCACGCGGGTCTTGCCGTGGTCCTTGGCCCAGTCGAAGGCGGCGCGGATGATGCGGTCCACGCCTTTCGCGGTATTGACCTCTTCGGCGATGTACTCGTCGCCCGAAATGCGCCCGCGGCCGAGATAGACGCCTTCGGTGTTCTCCCGGAAGATCACGAAGTCTATCCGCCTATCCGTCCTCAGCGGGGTGAGGTCGGGATGCAGCAGCTGCACCGGCCGGAAGTTGATGTAGAGATCGAGCCGGAACCGCAGTCCCAGCAGGATGTCCCGGGCGTGCTCGTTGCCGGGAATGCGGGGATCGCCGAGGGCGCCGAGAAAGATCGCGTGGACGTCGTCGCGCAGGTGAGTGAAGGCCTTGTCGGGGAGTGTTTCGCCGGTTGCGAGGTAGTGATCGGCGGAGTAGGGCAGCCGCTCCCAATCGAGCGAGAAGCCGTGCGCCGCGGCGGCCCGGTCGAGCACGGGGATCGCGGCCTCGATCACTTCGGGGCCGATGCCGTCGCCGGCGATGACGGCGATACGGTGGAGGGTGCCCATGGTCATGTGCCGTCAGCCATCAGCTATCAGCAGGCTGAGACGCGTGGCCGGCTGACAGCTGACGGCTGACGGCTCATTCGAATCCCGTGGCCCGCCCGCACCCGATGCAGTACGCCCAGCCCACGTCCACTTCGCTGCCGCACGCCGGGCACTTCAGCTCGCCCAGGGGCGGCTGGCCGCAGTGGGGGCAGAAGTTGACCTTGCGGTTCGTGGGCAGCGAGCCACCGCAGTACGCGCACTGGGTGGAAGTGGCGGCATCCTCGTCCGCCTCCGCCAGCTCGAACGCCGGCTCCGCGTCCGGCGGGGAAGAACGCCGCGTGAGCCCCTCGGGGGGAATCGGGTTCTCCGAGGTCCAGCTGATCGGCTCCTCTTCGTCGAGCAGGGCGTCCTCCTGCGGGACGCCTTCCGGCTCGGGCGCCGGGACGGGAGGTGCGTAGGCCGCGCCCTGCCCGCGGCGCAGCACACGCTCGGCCGCGAAGCGGTTCACCATCACCCGCGCGTCGGGGAAGTTGCGGAAGAATCCCGGGTCGGGGTTGGTGGCGGTCACTTCGCGCTGCATGCCGTCGCGCACCTCTGAGGGATCGAGCTGCACGAAGCCGCGCTCGCCGGCCAGCAGCCGCAGCACCGTCATCTCGTAGTCCTGGTGCGTCGCCACCTTCAGCCGGGAGCGGTTGGACCGGTAGGGCACCAGCCGCTCGTAGATGTCGGCCGCGGGGAACGGCACGGCGATCCGCGCGTCCTGCGCCAACGCCTCGACGAGGCACTCGAACAGCCGATCCAGCTCGTCAGCCACTCGTCACTCCCAGCCTCCGATCCACTCCACTGGTCTCGCCCTTCGCTCGTACCTCTCCCCCTGACCCCCTCTCCGTTCCGGAGAGGGGGGGCGATTCTCGTCTGTCGTGCCCCCTCTCCCGACAGGGAGAGGGGGACAGGGGGAGAGGTACGTCATTTCACCACCACCACGCCTTTCATGAACGGATGCGGTGTGCAGTGGTATGCGTAGGTCCCCGGCCGATCGAAGCGGTGCACGAACGCGCTTCCCGGGTTGATCAGCTCGGAGCCGGGCTCTCCGCCGTCGAACGTGATCGTGTGACCCAGGGGATCGGCGTTGTTCCAGCGCACCGCCTGGCCGGCCGAGATGACGACCGTGTCGCTCGGGAACGTCATCGCGCTGATCGTGACCGTGGCGCCGACCGGAGCGTTCACGTCTCCGGCGACCGCGGCGCCGGCGCTCTTGTGGAACCACGGGGCGAAGCGCGACAGGTGCAGCGGGATGGTGAACTCGAATCCGTACAGCAGTTTGTTCAGGCCGGTGGCGGCGGGCCCCTTGCGGGAGCTGCCCTCGATGTTGTTGACGTCGACGTTGCTCGCATGCAGTGAGAAGGTGTGCGGCGAGTTGGGAATCCCCAACACGATCCCCACGCTCCATGCGGCCTTCTCAC
Source organism: Gemmatimonadales bacterium (assembly GCA_035456525.1). GTDB lineage: Bacteria > Gemmatimonadota > Gemmatimonadetes > Gemmatimonadales > GWC2-71-9 > DASTHG01. The sequence goes on along the minus strand of DATICZ010000132.1, from coordinate 1,786 downwards.
CCGGCCGGGTGGACAGCAGAGAGGCGACGTCGCCGCTCACACCGACGTACGAGTTCAGGCGGACGACGGCTCCGCCCGCGAGGGCGAGTCGTGCGGTGTCGACCCCGTACGCCTTGCTCATCCCGCGGACGGCGCCGAGGAGCGTGACCGGTCCCGAGGTCCAGTCGAGTGAGGCCTCGCCATCCACGCTCTTGGCGGCCGTGTTGTACGCCGGCGTGACGGAGATGGCGAAGGGCCCGTCCGGAGACAACGCGTGCCGCCAGCGCAGGTAGAACTCCGTCTCGTTGGCGCCGCTCCCGGTCGTGGCGTTGGCACGAGTCGCGTAGCGAAGCCCGAGGCCGAGGTGCGCCGGCAGTCCCACGGCGAGGGTGAACGTCGGAAAATTGACGACGGAATGCGCCGGCGCGCCGCTGACGTAGAACCGATGCAGGAAGTTGAACTGCACGACGCCCCCATCGGGTACCCAGGTGCCGCCCAGGTTGGGCGAGCGGAAGAGCAGGGACTGCGCCGGCAGCGGAGACGCGAACGCGATCAGGGCACTGAACAAGGCGGCGGGGCGCATATGAGGTCTCCGGGGGCTGGTGAGAGCCGGTGGCGATTGTGGATTGTCGATTGCGGATTGCGGATTCGATCGTATGAGTCGAGAGCCTACACCGCAAATCCGCAATCCGCAATCCAAAATCGGCAGTCGTGGGTCAGCGCCACTCCCCCACCCACCGATCGTACAGCACCGGCGTGACGCCGCCCTGGCCCAGGACCTCGATGCCGGACGGATCGCGGTACGCCTTCCTGTAGAAGACGTGCGTGACCCCGGAATTGATCATCAGCTTGGCGCACATGACGCAGGGGGAGGCGCTCACGAACACGACCTTGTCGCGCACGCTGCCCGGCGCCTTGACCAGGGCATTCATTTCGGAGTGGATGCAGCCGCAGCTCCCCGGGACCGAGCTGTCGCAGCGGTTGGCGAGTCCCTTGGCGTTGCCGTTGTAGCCGATGGCGAGAACGTTTTCCAGCGGCTGATCGGTGACGACCGTCCCGACCTGCAGGCGCTGGCAGGTCGAGCGTTTGGCCAGCTCTTCGGCCATCCGCATGTACACCTCGTAGAGCGGGATCCGCTCCACCGGCGGCATGCCGGCGTCGTCGGGCAGCAGGTTGAGGCGATGCGTGTTGGCGGCGACGCCGTCCTTAGGCAGGCTCATGGACTTCCCGGTCGGGATCGTAGGACTGGTACTTGCCGCGGGCGCGCTGCTGGGCGAGCCAGGTATCGAAGCCGGACGCGACGAGGCCGTTGGAGCGCTCCTGCTGTTCCGCGGCGCGCTGGGCCAGGTAGTTGGCGTACTCGTTCTTGGGGTGATCGGCGTGCCCGCGCACCCACTGCCAGACGACGGCGTGGGCGGCCGTGGCCTGGTCGAGCTTCTGCCACAACTCGAGGTTCTCGATCGGGCCGGTCTTCCGCTTCCAGCCGCGCGCCTTCCAGGCCGGCAGCCACTCCCGCATTCCCTTCACCAGATACTCGGAGTCGGAGACGTAGGTGACCTGCGCATGCTGCCACTGGCGCCGGATCCATTCGAGCGCGGCGATGGCGCCCGCCAGCGCCATGCGGTTGTTGGTCGTCTGCGGCGAGCACTCGGTGAAATCCCAGCGGGCGACGCTGTCGCCCGCCGGCGCCTCGACCAGCGCCGCGTTGCCGCCGGGGCTGGGCTTGGTGCGGTCGTTGCCGAGGCAGCTCTCGTCCGCGTGGACGAGGACCGGAATCGCGGGCGTCGCCATCAGGGCTGGATGGCGA
>DATICZ010000131.1:0-9818 GCA_035456525.1 Gemmatimonadales bacterium | reverse complement strand
ATGAACAGCGAGCGATTGTCGAGTTTGTACTTGCCCACGTACGCCCCGTAGGCCTTGCCCACGGCCGAGCCGGTGTCGCTCGCGAACAGGAACGGGAACTCGGCGTCCCGCGCCCACGACTGCTGGGCCGTGTCGACGTCGGCGCTGATCGCGATGAGCACGACGTTCTTGCCACCCCTGAACAGCTGCGCGTACTGATCACGGTACGCGTTCATTTGGATCGTTCACCCACGCGTTCGCGCCTTGAAGAAGAAGGCGATCACGACCGTCTTCCCCCTGAAGTCGCTCAGGTGGATGGGCTCCTTGAGGAGGCCGAATCGCGTGGAGCCCGGCAGCGTGAAGTCGGGCGCGACGGCGCCGACCTCGAGCGGCTTGGGATCTTCGCTCGCCGCGGGCTGCTGGGCAGCCAGGGACACGGCCAAGGGAAGAGTGAGGGCGGCCAACGCCAACGCGCGCATCGCACGGACCTCGAATGAGTGGTTTCGGCAATATACTTGTTTCATGCGCCTCCACGTCGGTACGTCCGGCTACAACTTCCCAGAGTGGAAGGGGACCTTCTATCCGGCGAAGATCAAGCCGCCGGAGATGCTCCCCTACTACGCCGGGCGGCTTTCGACCGTCGAGATCAACTACACCTTTTACCGGATGCCGAACGCCAAGACCGTGGCGGGATGGAATACCGCGGTCCCGGACGGGTTCACCTTCGTGCTGAAGGCGCCGCAACGCATCACCCATATCGCCCGCCTGCGAGACGTGGACGATCCGCTGCGCTACTTCACCGAGACGATACGGCCCCTGGGGGCGAAGCTCGGTCCGGTTCTCGTCCAGCTCCCGCCGAACTTCAAGCAGGACCTGGCCCGCCTGAAGGACTTTCTCACCGTCTTCCCGGCGGATCTGCGCAGCGCGTTCGAGTTCCGGCACGCGTCCTGGTTCGCGGACGACACCTACGAGGCGCTGCGCGGGGCCAACGCGGCGTTGTGCGTCGCCGACACCGAGGCGGGGCATACGCCGCTCGTGGCCACGGCGGACTTCGGGTATTTCCGGCTGCGCGACGAGGGCTATAAGAAGAAAGACCTCGAGACGTGGGCCGCCACGGTGAAGGATTTGGGGAAGCAGTGGGACGAGGCGTTCGTGTTCTTCAAGCACGAGGAGTCGGGGGAAGGGCCGAAGCTGGCGGAGAAGTTCGCCACGCTGTTCTGATTCCATGTCATTCCTGCGGTCGATACACCGCGTCCCCCCAGGCGAGAATCGGCATGAAAATGAAACCCAGGAAGGCCAACCCCCACCCGAAGCCGACGCCTTTCCCGAAATTGCGGGCGAAAGCGATGTAGACCATGACGATCACGACGATGTTCACCAGCGGGATGAGACACAGCAGAATCCACCACAGCGGTTTGCCGGCGATTTCCAGGACCACGATGATGTTGTAGATGGGCACGATGGCCGCCCACCCCGGCTTGCCCGCCTTGGTGAACACCGTCCACCAGGCGGCGATCTCGAACACCACGACGGCCAGCCAGACAGTCCAGAACACGGGACTGAGGATCGGCTCTTCGGTCATGGCGACCTCCTGGTGACCTCAAGCGACGCTGAGGTCGGTCAGCGTACCACCGGACCGAGGTAGCGGTCGAGCCACTCGAGCACCTCGGAAAACAGGATGGTGCGCGGTACGAAATGCCCGCCGTCGTACAGCACGTGGCGCTTCCGGGCCGGGGGCGTGCCCAGAAGGCGGAACATCGGATCCTGTGAGGTCTGCACCGGGAAGAAGTGATCGTAGCGCCCGTTCAGCATCAGCACGGGGATGGTGATCCGCGGCAGGAAGTTGATCGGCTCGACCTCGGGCTGTCCGCGCTGGATCTGCAGGCCCGCGACGTACAGCACGGCGGTCTTGAGGCGAGGCCCGAGGGCGGGGAGCAGTCCGCCGAGATACCCGCCCCAGCTGCGGCCGTAGAAGGCGAGGCGTGCGGTATCGATATCGGATCGGGTGGCGAGGTAGTCGATCGAGCGCCGCAAGTCCTTCGCCCACATGACGACGTGCTCGCGGTAGGCATTGCTCTCGTTGGCGTACCAGCTCTTCAGGTTATCCGCCCGCTCGTAGGTGCTCTTGTACACGGGATACAGCACGGCGCGCCCGCTCTTCAGGATGAAATCGATGGCCTCGACCTCGAGTGAGCGACTGACCATCGCGATCGCTCCCGGGAAGTAGACCAGGGTCTGATACGGCGGCCGGCCGCGTCTGGGCAGGAACAGGTAGGCTGTCATCCGCTCGTCGCCGTAGGCGGCGGCGAAGGAGATGCGCTGGACCACCCAGTCCTCGGCGCTGGAATCGGCGCCCTCCACCTTCTCCTGCAGCGGCGTCCGATCGTAGTCGTAGGCGCGGCGGTAGATCGCGAACACCGCGTCAGAGGCGGGTTGCTCGGTGGCGAAATTCCGAGACGGCCAGGCGATGGGCTCGCTCGCGCCGCGGACGGTGGAATCGTCGGGGGCGTAGAGCGCCAACCGGAACCCGTTGGTGGCGGATCGGTCGAACGGCGGCTGGGCGAACGCCTCGGTGAACTGGTACGTGGGGTCGTTCCAGCCGCCGCCCAGGATGTAGCGCTCGCCCCGCGTTTCGTTCAGGCACCATTCCCGGGCGTTGCCCGCCATGTCGAGCGTGCCGTACGGCCCCAGGCCCCGGAAGGCGCCGGCCGGCGCGAGTCCGCGCCCTTCGAGGTTGCTCGCCGGGACGATCCAGTTCGCATCGCGCGTCTCCGCCGCCCGGCTCCAATGGAAGATCGTGGGCAACGCGCGGCCGACGAACTTCGCGTAGGCAGCCGCCTCGTACCAGCTGACGCCCGTGACCGGCAGATCCCCCTGGCCGCTCGGGTAGTCTCCCACCTCCCACGTCGCCGGCCCTGGGCGGCCCGTCTTGTCCTTGAACCGCGCCATGGCCTGCTCCCAGGAGAGGCGTCGACCGTTCTCCTCGAACGGCTCCTGCCAGAGCTCCGGGCGCCGGTAGCCGCCCGAGTCCACGAAGACCTTGAACTGGCGATTGGTGACTTCGGTGCGGTCGATGAAGTAGTCGGCCAGCGGCAGCGGAGCCAGATGATCGAGGCCGGGGAAGTGGAGCTCCACGCGATCCGCCCCGAGCACCCGCACCATCCCCGCGAGCGCCGTCGAGTCACGCTCGAGATGGATCGGGCGGGACGGGACCCATTGCGGATCCAGGGCGCCCAGGAACGCGTGGAACCCGCTCTTCTCCACCTTGATCTTGGAGAAGCCGATGGGGAACCAGACGCTGTTCAGCGGCGTGACCCCGAGGCGCTCCCAGGTGGTATCGCGAGCGGCGTAGTCGCGGCGATACAGCGTGGCACCCGGCGGCTCGGTCCGAATGGTGACGGCGACCGCGACCCGTGACCGCACGCGCTGCAAGGCCGGGTCCTCGGGGATGATGGTGTTCGCCTCCCGGGACAGGCGATACGCCGCCTCCGACTTGCCGCTGTCGGCGAGGAGCTGGATTCTCGGCAGCAGCTGCTCGCGCGCGTAGCGTTCCCGCGCGCCGCGCCGCGCCGACGAGACGATCCAGGCGCCCGCCAGGATGGCGGCCGCGCCCACGATCGCGAGCGTCCGCCAGGAGCGGCGCGGCCGGGCGGCGGCCGGCACCTCACCCGAGATCACCGGCGTCTCCAGCGGTCCCAACAGCTCCCCGGCCGACTGCCAGCGTGCGGACGGCTTCTTCTCGAGGCAGCGCATGACCAGCTCGGCGAGGGGGCCGGGAACGTCGCTACGATACTGTTGCAGCGGAGGCGGCTCGTCGACCAGATGGGAGGCCAGGATCGCCTGCGCGGCGGAGCCGGTGAACGGTGGACGCCCGGTCAGCATCTCGTAGGCGAGCACACCGAGCGAATAGAGGTCCGCCCGATGGTCCACGGTCGGCTCCGCGGCGCACTGCTCCGGCGCCATGTAGGCGGGCGTGCCGATGGAGATGCCGGCGGTCGTGACCTGTGTGCTCCCAGCGGCGTCGGTCAATGCCTTGGCGATGCCGAAGTCGGTCACCGCGGCGTGCCGGCCGGCGAGCATCACGTTGTCCGGCTTGATGTCGCGGTGAACCACCCCGTGGTCGTGGGCGTACGCCAGCGCGTCGGCGACCTCGCGGAGCACGCGCACGGCGTCGGGGATCGGCAACGGGCCCTCGCGCCGGATGCGGTCCCGCAGCGACTCGCCTTCGACGAACGGCATGACGTAGAACAGCAGGCCTTCTGCCTCGCCCGAATCGTGGAGCGGCAGGATGTGGGGATGTGAGAGCTGGGCGGCGATCTCGATCTCGCGCAGGAACCGGGTCGGCCCCAGCGCGGCGGCCAGCTCGGGACGCAGCACCTTCACGGCGACGCGGCGATGATGGCGCAGGTCCTGCGCCGCGTACACCGTCGCCATGCCGCCGCTGCCGATCTCACGTTCGATCGTGTAGCGGCCGGCGAGCGCCCTGCTCAGGCGGGTGTGAGTGTCATCCACGCGGCACCAAGCTACGCGATCGGGGACTTAGGGTCACCCTCACTCCTTCGTGAGCAGCCGGTACTTCGACAGGTTACGCAACGCCGCCGCCCGCTTTCCCGCCTGCTCGAACAGGCGCGCCAGATTAAAGTAGGCGTCGGCGAGCCGGCGGTCTGCCGCGATCGCCTGCTCGTATGCCTTGGTGGCTTCGTTGGTGCGCCGCCGGTCCTCCAATGCGATCCCCAGGTTGAACCAGGCCGTCGCATGGTCGGGATGATCCGCCAGCACGGCCCGAAAGTGGGTCTCGGCTTCCTCGGCTCGCTCCGACTCGACGAGCAACCGCCCCAGGTTCACGTGCGCTTCGGCATGGTGGGGGTCCAGCTCGAGCGCGCGACGGTAGGCGTCCCGCGCCTCGTCGGGATCGCTCACCTCGAGCTCCAGCCCGAGCTCGAACCACTCCTCGGCGTCGAGATCCTGCTCGACCCGGCGCGCCGCGGCCGCCTGCCGGCGCGCCAGGGGGGCCGCCCGCTGGGCCAGCGCGGCCACGTCGAAATCGAGCACCAGCTGTCCCGACTCGGGGTTCCACGCGACGGTCCCGTCCCGCGCCACCACGCGATGGGCCTCGGCCGTGATCCGCACTTCCGACAGCGCACGCCCGCGCGGCAGTTGTTGCTTCAATCGGCGCAACGAGCCCCTGATTTTTGCGGCCGGCACGCGTGCGGCCATCAACCCCTTCGCGGCCTTGAGGAGCACCAGATCCTGGAATGAGAAACGCAGATCCCCCCGCGCGCCGCGCCCAGGGGAGAGAAAACCGGCTCGTGTATAGGATCGGATCTGCGCGGGGGAGAGACCGAGGAGGCGCGCGACCTCCTCGGTGGTGTATCCGGTCATCGCCTAGGCGCTGGCCGCCTTCCGTTTCACCTGGCGCGCCTTCGCGGGCTTCGCCGCGGCCTCGGCACGCTTCGCCGGCTTGCGCTCCGCCCCGGCCGCGCCCTTGCCCTTGGCGAGGCTCGCCTTGAGCGCTTCCATCAGATCGATGATCTGGGTCTTGGGCGCCTCGGTCGGCTCCTCGGTGATCTCTTTGCCTTCGACCTTGCGCTCGATCTGCTCCAGGATCCGCTTCTTGACCGTGTCCTCGTACTTGGTCGGCTGGAATGCCTCGGATGCGGCCTGCTGGATGAGCTGCACGGCGAGGTCGACCTCGGCCTTCTTGACGTCGACTTTGGGAATCGGCACCTCGTCGATCGAGCGCACCTCGTTGGCGTAGCGCAGCTGCTCCATCGCCAGCCCGGGGCCGAGCGGGCGGATCATGATGAGATACTGCTTGCCGCGCGCCGCCCACTGTCCGATCGCCACCTTGCGGGTCTTCTTCAGCGCCTCACCGAGCAACGCGAAGGCGCGATCGCCGCCCTTCTCCGGTCCCAGGAAGTAGACCCGGTCCATGTACATGCGGTCGACCGTCTCGGCGTCCACGAACTCCGTGATGTCGATCGAGCCCGTGCCCTTCTCCTCCAGCGCCTTCAGCTCGTCCTTGGTGAAGATCACGTACTGACCCTTGGCGAACTCGTAGCCCTTGACCTTGTCGGCGTCCTCCACCTTCTCTCCGTCCTTGGCGCAGATGTACTGCTGCTTCAGGCGGGACCCGTCCTTCTTGTGGAGCCAGTTGAACGAGATGGCGGCCGAGGATTCACCGGCCGAGAACATCTTGATCGGCACGGAAACGAGGCCGAAGGAGATCGTGGCGGAGCCGATTGCATGAGGGGGCATAAGAGGTCTACTATAGAATCCGTGAGTGGAAACCGCAAGCCAACCGACGACGCGCTAAGCACTTACCGCGCCAAACGCTCCGCGGACCGCACCCCGGAGCCGTTCGGGACCGTCGCCGCCAGCGCCGGCGCCGGCCGCTTCATAGTACACCAGCACGCCGCCACCCGGCTCCACTTCGACCTGCGGCTGGAGATGGACGGGGTGCTCAAGTCCTGGGCGGTGCCCAAGGGGCCATCGCGTAACCCCGCGGACAAGCGCCTCGCCGTGCACGTCGAGGACCACCCGATCGAATACGGCGAGTTCGAGGGGATCATCCCCGAAGGCAATTACGGCGCCGGCGCGGTGATCGTGTGGGACCGGGGACTCTGGGTGCCGCTGGAGGACCCGGTCGAAGGCATGCAGAAGGGGAAGCTGCTGTTCGAGCTGCGCGGCTACAAGCTGAAGGGCGTCTGGACGCTGGTGAAGATCAAGAAGGGCGTCAAGGAATGGCTGCTCATCAAGGAGCGTGACGGCTACGTCTCCACCAACGGTGATCGATTCCCGCCGGGGTCGGTGCTCTCCGGGCTGACGGTCGAAGAGCTGCGGGACGGCGCGAGCAAGACCGCGAAGCTCGTGGCCGAACTGAAGAAGCTCAAGGCTCCACGCCGCACGGTGCGCGCCGAGGACGTGCCGCCGATGCTCGCCGAGACGCGCGAGGAGCCGTTCACGCGTGCCGGGTGGCTGTTCGAGGTGAAGCTCGACGGCTATCGCATGCGGATCGCGCGCGAGGCAGGGAAGGCGCGCCTCATCACGCGCAACGGCAACGACTACACCGCGGCGTTTCCCGAGCTGGAGCGCGCGGTACGCGCGCTGCCCTACGAGGGGCTCGTGATGGACGGTGAGCTCGTGATCCTGGACGAGCAGGGGCGGCCGAGCTTTCAGCGCCTGCAGAACCGTGCGCGGGTGGGCCGCGCGCCCGACATCCGCCACGCGGCGGTGCAGAACCCGGCGACGGTCTATGTGTTCGACCTGATGGCGCTCGAGGGGTTCGACCTGCGGCCGCTGCCGCTCGTCAAGCGCAAGGCAATCCTCAAGAAGCTGTTGCCGGAGGCTGGTCCGCTACGATTCTCGGAGCACTTCGAGAAGGACGGCGAAGCGCTCTACGACCAGGCCGTCGGGTTGGGGCTCGAGGGCATCGTCGCCAAGAAGGCCGACGCTCCGTACAGGAGCGGCCGCTCCGACCTGTGGCTCAAGGTCCGCGCGGACAAGACGGGCGACTTCGTGGTGGTGGGCTACACGGAGCCCAGGGGGAGCCGCGGCGGGTTCGGGGCGCTGCACCTGGGCGCCTACCGCGACGGCAAGCTCGTCTACATCGGACGCGCCGGCAGCGGCTTCTCGGCGAAACAACTCAAGGAAGTGTCGGCCGACCTGGAGCGTCTGCGTCTGGACAAGCCGCCGTTTGCGGGACCAGTGCCCGCGGAGCGGGAGAGTCGCTGGGTGAAGCCGGAGCTCGTGGCGGAAGTGCGCTACAAGGAGATCACGGGGGACGGGTTGCTGCGGCAGCCGGTGTTCCTGCGGTTCCGGGACGACAAGACGGCGGAGGAGTGCGTGGTCGAGGGAGCGGGGAGCAGGGAGCGGTCAGAGCCGGCACTCGAGCCAGCACCGCCGCCGACTGCTCCCCGCTCCCCGCTCCCCGAGGTCAAGTTCTCCAATCTCCAGAAGGTCTTTTGGCCGGAAGAGGGCTACACCAAGGGCGACCTGATCGAGTACTACCGCGCCATCTCGGGCTGGATGTTGCCCTACCTCGCCGAGCGCCCCCTCGTTCTGACCCGTTATCCCGACGGCATCAACGGCAAGTCGTTCTTCCAGAAGGACGCCCCGGAGTACGCCCAGGCGTTCGTCCGCACCGTGACGATCTGGAGCGAGGACTCGCAGCGCGAGCTGGACTATTTCGTGTGCGACACCGAGGACTCGCTGCTCTACATCGCCAACATGGCGGCCATTCTGCTGCACATCTGGTCGTCGCGGGTCGCGACGCTGGAAACCCCCGACTGGTGCATTCTCGATCTCGACCCCAAGGACGCGCCGTTCACCGACGTCGTGACGGTCGCCCACGCGGTGAAGGACCTGTGCGACGACATCGGCCTGCCCACGGGGATCAAGACGAGCGGCTCGACGGGACTCCACGTGCTCATTCCGTTGGGCCGCCAGTGTACCTACGAGCAGTCACGCACCCTTGGGGGCCTGCTGGCGCGCGTCATCGCGAGCCGGCTTCCCGACATCGCGACGGTGACGCGCCAGGTGCAGAAGCGCGGCGGCAAGGTCTACCTCGACTACGTCCAGAACGGACACGGGCGCCTGCTGGTGGCGCCGTTCAGTGCGCGCCCCCTGCGTGGCGCGCCGGTTTCGACGCCGCTCACGTGGCGCGACGTGACCCCGCAGCTCGACATCCGCGCCTTCACCATCAAGACGGTGCCGGCTCGCATGAAGCGCCTCAACCGAGATCCACTGTGGGCGGTGCTCGACGAGCAGCCGGACTTGATGTCCGCCCTGTCTCGTCTCCACGAGCGCCTTGACGAATAGCTGAAGGCTGCTAGCTGATACGTGATGGTCGATTCCAAGCCACTCCGCATCACCCTCCCGGGTTCCGGCGCCGAGGTCTCCGGGCTGCTGCGGCTGCCGCCCGATGCGCGCCTGCTCTACGTTCTGGCGCACGGCGCCGGGGCGGGGATGCGCCACCCGTTTCTCGAGCGGACTGCCGCGGCGCTCGCGGAGAGCGGCGTCGCGACGCTGCGCTACCAGTTTCCCTATATGGAGCGCAAGCAGCGCCGTCCCGATCCGCCGGCGGTGGCGGCCGCCGCGGTGCGCGCGGCGGTCGTGGCGGCCCGGGCGGCGGCGCCCGATGTGCCGCTCATCGCCGGCGGCAAATCGTTCGGCGGGCGCATGACCTCCACGGCACAGGCGGAGCAGCCGCTGCCGGACGTTCGCGGACTGGCCTTCCTGGGCTTTCCGCTGCACCCTCCGGGCAGGCCCGCCGTGTCGCGCGCCGATCACCTGGACGCTGTGGCGATCCCGATGCTCTTCCTGCAAGGGGAACGGGACGAGTTCGCCGAGCTGTTGCTGCTGCGGCAGGTGCTGCGACGGTTGGGCGGGCGGGCCACACTGCACCTGGTGAAAGGCGGGGACCACTCGTTCAGCGTACCGAAAAGCTCGGGACGGACACCCGACGAGGTGCTTGCGGAGGTCTGCGACGGACTCGCCACATGGGCGGCCGATGTCATTCTGTGAGGCGGCGGGGCTCACGGAGCGACTGCATTGTTTTGTCGCGGAGTGAGCCCCGCCGCCTCACCCCCCAGGAGACGAATCCATGAGCTACTGGATCTTGAAGACCGAGCCGTCCACCTACAGCTTCGCGGATCTGCGCAAGGCGAAGATCACCGTCTGGGACGGCGTGAAGAACCCGCTCGCGCTGAAGCACCTGCGGACGATGCAGGTGGGTGACGAGGTGCTGATCTATCACTCGGGGGGCGAAAAGGCTGCGGTGGGCACGGCCCGGGTCACGAAGGCCGCCTACCCGGACCCGAAACAGTCGGACGAGAAGC